>NZ_JAZAYT010000030.1:0-267317 GCF_036321945.1 Flavobacterium facile | reverse complement strand
AGATAACATCTTTATATTTTAAATTCCAAATCTTTTTTTACTTTTTTTTAAAAAAATAATCTCCAATCTGTCTGTCATTATATAAAGAACTTCTCTCTCATTGCGGGTGCAAAACTAGCACTTAATTTTGTATTTCCTAACATTATCTTAACATATTTATAAAGTATTTTGCTATCTTTTGGTTTGCAGTAAGTTATAAACAAAATTTATTTAAACCATTTTAACCCAATGTTAGATTTTAGAGATTTTACTGGACTTGCAATACCTTCTCAAATTCTTGATTGGATTTAAAAAACAGGGTTTCATTGTAAAATAGTCTGTTTTCGGGTGTGTTTTTCCCAAATCAAAGCTTCAGAAACCATCAAAAAGAGAATGTGTTGCGAGAATTTCTTCTGAAAACAGGATTCTAGCCCTGATAGGAGCGGCATCCTTTTATTTAATTCCTTAAAAATTAAATAAAAGATATAGTGGATAGCAGGATTTAGCTCCTGAAAAATCATACCTATATATATAATAGTAGAAATGTAATTATTCTAAATGAAAAACGGCCGACGTTAAAAACATCAACCGCATATATTATAGTGTAAAAGCAAAACAAACTTCTAATCGAACTTTAAGGCTTTGATTGGAGATATTTTTGTGATTAGGTAAGATGGAATTAACAACACCAGTACACATATTAATATAGTACCTACATTTAATAATAGGATGTGAAGTAAATTGATATCTACAGGAGCGGATGACACGTAATAACTTTCGGGATTCAGTTTAATGATTTCGAATTTCTTTTGAAGTACTAATAATAATACAGCAATTCCATTTCCCCAAAGCAATCCTCTTGAGATTAAATGAGCTGCATTATATAAAAATATTTTTCGAACTGACCAATTACTTGCGCCGAGTGCTTTTAACATTCCTATTAATTGAGTGCGTTCTAAAATTAAAACCAACAAAGCGACTACCATATTAATAGTTGCCACACCTATCATTATAATAAGGATGACTAAAATATTGAAATCGAAAAGTTTTAACCATTCGAAAACGCTAAAGTATTTTTCAGAAATGGAGGCACTATTAAATGTTGGCGGAATAGATTTGTAAATTTCCTGAGCACGCTCGTCTAATTTAGAGAAATCGTCGATGAAAATTTCATAGGCTCCAATTTGGTTAGGCTGCCATTTATTGATACGTTGCAAATGTTCGATGTTACCTATTATATAAGAGGAGTCGAATTCTTGAAAACCTGAATTATAAATTCCAGCAATTTTAAATTTTCTTACACTTGGCAATTTGCCTTGTGTTTTCATAAAAAAGGTATTGAATGAATTTCCGACTTTCAATTTTAATCGGTTGGCTAAAAATTGAGAAATTAGCACTTCATTAATAGCACCTTCTTTATAGCTTGGAATTTTTCCTTCAACCAAAAATTCCTTTAAGTTTTTCCATTGATACGAAGCATCGACACCTTTAAAGATAATTCCTTCCACATCGGTTTCTGTTCTTATTAAAGCTCCTTTTGTAATAATAGGTTGCACGTGTGTGATGAAACTATTCTTTTTTAATTGCGAAATGGGCAATACTCTAGAATCAATTGGTTCGGCAGTAACTTGAGATTGGTTGTCATCAAAGTTAGAAACTATTACGTGACCGTTGAACGCTGAAATTTTTTCCCGAATTTTTTGTTGTAACCCTACACCTGTTGCCACAGACATCACCATCATAAGAATACTTAAGGCAATAGCCAAAATAGCAATTTTTATAATTGGAGAAGAAACACTACTTTTATAACTTTTAGAAACAATAAGTCGTTTCGCAATAAAATATTCTAAATTCAAAATATGTTTTATATGAAATTTGAGTTCAAAAATACGTTTTTATTTATTTTAATACTATTATTTTCTTTCGGATGTGCTTCCAAAAAGAACACAACAAGTACGAAAATTAAAAATACAACCCCAACTACAAGCACACTTCCAAAAGAAGTAAAGTTTAAAACTGGCGCTGAAAATTACCAGGCCTATTTACCTTTATTAGCCAATAAGAAAGTTGGAATAGTTACAAATCCGACTGGAATAGTTGAAAACAAAAAACATTTGGTTGATTTCTTATTAGAAAAACAAATCAATCTTTTGAAAATATATGCTCCTGAACATGGTTTTAGAGGAATTGCCGATGCAGGTGAAATGATAAAAGATGGAAAAGACAGCAAAACCAACTTACCTATTATTTCACTTTACGGAAATAACAAAAAACCAAAGCCTGAGCAATTAGCAGATATTGATGTGATGATTTTTGACATTCAAGATGTGGGTGCGCGTTTTTACACCTATATATCTACGTTACATTATGTGATGGAAGCTTGTGCGGAAAATAATATTGAACTTATCGTTTTAGACAGACCAAATCCGAATGGGACTATTGTTGATGGACCGGTTTTAGAAATGGAACATAAAAGTTTTGTAGGCATGCACCCCATTCCTGTTTTACATGGAATGTCTATTGGTGAATATGCCAAAATGATTAATGGTGAAAAATGGTTGACCAACGGAATCCAATGTAAATTGAAAATTATTCCTTGTACGAATTACAAAAGAAATATGATCTACAGTTTACCTGTGAAGCCTTCGCCAAATTTACCGAATGACCAATCTATCAATTTATATGCAAGTTTGTGCTTTTTTGAAGGCACGAATGTAAGTATGGGAAGAGGAACAGAAAAGCAATTTCAAATTTATGGTTCGCCTTTTTTAACGAATTTCAATTTTAGCTTTACGCCTATTTCAAATTTTGGTGCAAAAGAACCGATGCATAAAGACGTGTTGTGTATTGGTGAAGACTTAACGAAAATTAAAAAAGTGACCCATTTAGAATTGAAATGGCTAATTAAAGCGTATTCAGATACTTCTGATAAAACGGTTTTCTTTAATGATTTCTTTACGAAGTTGGCAGGAACCAAAAAACTACAAGAACAAATTGTAAACGGAGTTTCGGAAAAGGAAATTAGACAAAGTTGGGAAGCTGGTTTGATTACTTTTAAAGAAATGCGAAAAAAGTATTTGATTTACAATTAACCAATAATTTCAATAGCCGGATTAATTTTTAATAATTCGTCTGTAAACTCTTTTTTTTCTTTTGGAGAAATTAGAATTTCGTCATATTTATTATACCTTATCCTTAACCTGTCTAGTGAAAGTGCTGGTGAACTCAAAACGCTATTCGATTTTTCTATTTTTGTAATTTTAGAAATATCAATTCTTTCGTTTACAATCCATGTGCTTTTAACGATTAATTGATTTTCATTTATGATATATCGTGTTGTTTTTGAGAAAACCAAAATAAGTCCTACAACAACACCTAATCCTAACAATCCAATCCATTCACCTTCTAACATACTTTTTATACTCAGGAAAATTGGGTAAACTAAAACCAATCCGAACCACCAATCTATTTTTGATTTAAAAACTTTCATATTACAAAGGCATTTTTAATTTCATTTTCTCTACAATATTAAAAGCGGCTGGACAAATCGCAACATTCAATAAAGTCAGATCAGTGATTTGATTGAACTTTTTTCTATCGGTATGAGGAAATTCTCTGCAGGCTTTTGGACGAACATCGTAAATGAAACATTTGTTTTCGTTATCTAAAAACGTACACGGCACCGATTTTAACACATAATCATTGTCTTCATCAACACGTAAAAACTGATTGATAAATTGTTGTGGTTTTTGTTTTAGATGTTTTGAAATTCGTTCTACATCGGCATCTGTAAATAATGGACCTGTGGTTTTACAGCAATTCGCACATTCTAAACAATCGGTTTTCTTAAATTCGGCATCATGTAAATCTTGCATCACATAATCTAAATTTTTAGGCACACGTTTTTTTAGCTTATCGAAATATTTTTTATTTTCAATATGCGTATCTTTGGCTAGTTTTTGAATTTCGTTTAATGCTGGTTTTAACATGTCGTTTATTAATGAACTGCAAAGCTACGATTTTGAATGTTGATTTAAGAATAACGAATGTTGAATTTTGAAATATAAATAATGAAAGACCTTTTTGGAAAAGCCATACTAGATTACCAAACTAATAATTCCCCTGAAGATTTACTTACAGAAACTTCCATTTCTGAAGCAGATGAAATGAGTGTTGCCTATTTATTTCGCAACTATAACGAAATGCCAAAACTGGAACAAAAAGCATTGCAATTGGCAAAAGGAAAAGTTTTGGATGTGGGTTGTGGCGCTGGAAGTCATGCTTTAGAATTACAAAACGAAAGAAAACTAGAGGTTACGGCGATAGATATTTCTGAAAACACGGTGAAAGCTTGTCAACTTCGCGGAATTAATAATGCAGAAGTTGCCAATATTTTAGATTTAGATACGGAAAACAAATTCGATACGATTCTTCTTTTGATGAATGGAACTGGAATTTTCGGAACCTTAAATGAAACCGCAAAATATCTTCAGAAATTAAAATCGTTATTAAATGAAGGTGGACAAATTTTAATTGATTCGTCAGATTTGATTTATATGTTTGACCAGGATGAAGATGGCGCTTATAGTATTCCTGCAGATGGTTATTATGGTGAATTGACTTTTACCGTTCAATATAAAGGAGAAACGGAAGAAACTTTCCCATGGTTGTATTTAGATTACAACACACTACAAAATGCGGCAATAGCTAATGGTTTACATTGTGAATTGGTTGCAGAAGGCGAACATTTTGATTATTTGGCGAGATTGAGTTAAATACAAAAAAGGTCGAGAATTGATTCTCGACCTTTTTGTTTTTATTTAAAATTCATTGGTAATTTTATATCTATACTTACGGGCTTGCCTCCTCTTTTAGCAGGTTCCCATTTTTGCGAAGCTCTCAAAACTCTGATTACTTCTAATGCAGATGTACCACCTAAATCTTTTACGACTCTGATATTTTTTACTTCACCCTTATCATTAATTGTAAATGAAAAAATTAGTTGTCCTTTTTTCTCCACTGTTTTCGTGTCGAAATTTTTTATGATATAATCATAGAATTTATTTAAATCTCCACCTTGAAAAGTTGCTTCGGTTAAATCTCCTGATAAATATACTTCATCTTCACCGCCCAATTGTGCATGAGACAAATTGAAAGCAAAAAACAAAACAATAATCGATAGAATCTTTTTCATTAAGGAATATTTAGATATTTATGAGTTTGTAATGAAACTCTCCATTTTGGATTGTTCATAACGTAATCTACAATAAGTGGTGTCATTTCTTCTTTTTTGCTCCATTCTGGTTGTAAGAATAAAATCGCGTTTTTGTTTGTTTTTTCTGCTTGTTCTTCTGCAAAAATGAAATCGTGTTTGTTATGAATAATTACTTTCAATTCGTTTGCGATGGCATATGCCGATTCTACTGGTAATTTATTTTTCTTAGGTGACAAACAAAACCAATCCCAAGTTCCTGTTACATCATATGCACCTGAAGTTTCGATATGAACGTTTAATCCCGCATTTTTTAATTGTGCGGTTATTGGATTCATGTCCCAAGTTAAAGGTTCACCACCAGTGATGACAATTGTTTTGGCATATTTTTTTGCATTAGCTACAATGGTTTCCACTGAAGTTGGTGGATGCAAATCGGCATTCCAGCTTTCTTTTACGTCGCACCAATGGCAACCCACGTCGCAACCACCTACTCGGATGAAGTATGCGGCAGTTCCGGTGTGATATCCTTCGCCTTGAATGGTGTAAAATTCTTCCATTAACGGAAGCATTTCGCCTTTGTTGACTAATATTTGAGTTTCTTTATTAAGCATATTTTATTTATTGGATGCAAAGATAGTACAAAGTTAGAAGTTAGAAGTTAGAAGTGGGAAGTTTTTTGAAAAGGAGGATTAGGGATTTAGTGACTTGGAGATTATTGCGGATTCTGTTTTGTTTTTATTTTTTTGCACGCAGATGGAAAGGATTAAAAGGATATTCAAACATGAAGATTTTTAAATTGTTTTTTAAATTTGAACTTTAAATTGAAATTGATTTTTGAACTTGCAATTGCAAATGTATTAGCCCAGATTGGAATGGCAGCTTGTTAGAAAGAAATGAGATAAAAACTTTTTGCAAGAAAGCGACCAACGGAAGCTTTTTTGTAAAATATAGTTTTTACTTATTTATGAGAACAACTAAAATGGAAAGCTGGAAATGGCTTCAAATAAAAAAACCGATAACTTTCGCTATCGGTTTTAAAATTGATTTTATGTATTCTTATTTATTTAAAGCTTGTAAAGATTCTTTCACGAAAGTATCTGTAGGATTAATTTCTGCTGCTTTTTTGAAATTTTCAATTGCTTTTACTTTATCCGTTGCTGCATAATTTGCACCGATGAAAGAGTAAGCGTCAAAAAGATTTTCTTTTACAGCTGGTTTTGCAATTTCAGCGTCACCTTTTGCAGTAACCGTTTTCACATAACCTTCATAATCCAAAACAGCTTGCGCATTAGATTCTTTTGTACCAACAACTCTGTTTAATTGTCCTTTGTTATAGTAAACATCTTGAACATTACTTGGCGCCGCTTTGATAGACTCGTCATATGCTTTGTTTGCTTTTGCGAATTCAGCAGTTAAAGTTGCTTTTTGAGCTTCTGTTTTGTTTCCTGCATGGAATAAAATTGAATTCCCTAACAAATAATTATCACGAGCGTAACTTTTAGAACTAGTGTTTTTAACCGCTAATTCGAATAATTTTGATGCTTCTAGGTAGGCTTTACCTGTATATAATTTAATTCCAATTTCTGTAAACTCTGTATTTAAATATGGGTTTAATTCTGCTGCTTTAGTTAAATCTGAAATTGATTCATTAAATTTAGCTTGATTAGAAACGATTCCTTTATCGTCCATAGACGTTGCTAATTTTGCTTTTGCTAAATACAAATAATCTTTACCGTTGATTCTTTTTACATCAACTTTTGACATATAGTCTGTTAATGATTTAATTGCTGCTTCTGGGTTTCCATTTTCAGAATAAGCATATCCTAAATATTTATATACTTTTGGATTTACTTTATCTGATTTTTGAATAGCTAAAGCTTCTGTTTCTAATTCTTTCCATTTTTTAGATAGGATTAAGAAATCAGCATATTTTATTTTTGCATCAGTTGAAACATCCGTTAAGCTCATGTATTTTTTATAATCTTCTAAAGCTGCAGCGATTTTCTCTTCGAAAAGAGATTTCTTTGCATAAGCCCAAGCTAAATTTGTTTCTGCTTTTTCACGGTAAGCTGGTCCGTAACTAGAATTGATAGCTAAAATATCATTAAATGCTTTTAATGCTTCTGGAAAAGCTTGCGCATTTCTAGTAATAATAGCTAATTGCAATGGTGCTCTTAACAACGTTTTATCTAATTCACCTGCAGTTCTGTATGCTACATATGCATCGTTAATGTTTTTATTAGCAACCAATGCATCACCTAAAGCCACTTGTGCTAAAGCCGATTTTGGATCACCTGCTACAGCTGCTTTTGCTGCTGTTAATGCTTTTGAATTATCAGGAGTAGCTGCTTTTAAATAAGCTTGAGAAATATAAATTTGCTCTTCAGTGTTTTTCTTTTTTGCAAAAGCCAAAGCATTTGTGAAATGCGTTTCTGCTGCAGATTTATTACCATCTAATAATTCTAATTGACCTAAACCAATTAAATTTAAATGTCCGGCATCTTTTGCTGTTTTACCTTTTTCGAAATATACTTTTGCAGAATCTTGTTTTTCTAAAGCAACGTAAACTTGACCTAAATAAAAGTAATTTTTACCTTTATCTGGCGATAAAGCTACCATTGATTTTAAAGATTTTCTAGCATCAGAAAATTTTTCGGCATCGATTGTTTTTTTTACTTGCTCAATATCTTGAGCGTTTACTACAAGAGTAGTAAAAATAGTGGCAAAACTTGATAAAATAACTGTTTTCATTTCTATTTGTTTATTTCTTTTTTATTATTTTTTACTATTCTGATTTCTCGTGTTGGAATTTTTACTGGAACTAATCCAGATTTAAGTGCAATTCGTTGTCCAACTTCACTTTTAACAAAGGAAGCAAATCCCATGCCTAAACCAACTCTACCTTGATAATTTAACAAATAAATTTTTCTTACGAAAGGATATTCTTTTGTTTCAATGTGGGATTGTGTTGGCTTTACAGCATTTTCAGTAGTTGAACCAACAGCTAAAACTTTTACTTTTTTAACAGTGCTTTCTAATTCTATAGAAGGATTTAATAACCAATTTACACCCACAAAACCAATTGAATTATTATTTACGGATACAAATTTAACAACTTCTAAGTTATTTTTAAGTGCAGTAACGCTTTTTGGTAAAGTTTTAACATCAGCTTTATCCATTAAATAAGTTAAAGTACTTGAATTTTCATTATCAAAAACAAATTGATAGTCTGTTTTTTTACCTTTTAGAATTTCATAAACTTCCGAAGTTGTTATAGTAGATTTTGCATTTCCTTGATTCACTACTAGTGCAATGGCATCAGAACAAAAAGGTGTATTTTTACCAATTACATCACTATCTTTTAATGTCTTTTCTTGTGTTGTTGTTAATTCATGAGAAAGAACGGCGATGTCAATTTTTCTTTGTAATAGTAAATTAACAATATCTGAATCTGATTTAGGTATTAGTTTGATAGTCGCTTTAGGATATCTGCTTTCGAAAACCATTTCTTGATCTTCTACAATTGGCAATAGAGATTCATCAACATAGATGTCGGCTTTACCTTTTACGTATGATTCGTCATCCGTGTTATTTTCTGATTTTTTACAAGAGAAAATCAATAAAACAAGTAGTACGATTATGGAAACTATTTTTTTCATTCTAGTCTTTTTTCTTTAATTCTGGTTCTGGTTCTAATTCAAGTTCTGGTTGAATAACTGTCGTAACAGGTAAAACAAAATAAGTTTTTATTTTTCTTCCGTTTTGTTCGCCTGGAATCCAGTTTGGGGTAGTTTGCAAATATTTGATAACAATTTGTCCTAATCCAACACTTAAAGGTGTTTCTTCTAGGATTTGATAATCAGAAAGACTTCCATCTTGATTCACTAAAAACTTAACTTTTGTTTTATATGTTCCTGCAATTTCAACTTCTGGAACTTGTAATTTCGAAGATAAATCTGTGTAAAATTTTTTTAATCCTCCAATTGGTTCTGCTTGTTTTACAGGTGAAGTAATATTGGTTTCTGGAAACTTTTCAGATACAATTGGTGTTACTTCTTTATTTGCTATTTCGATGGGAAGTCCTTTTTTTTCAGTTGCAGGTATTTCAAATGAAATTGGTAAAGTATAATATTGATTAACTGCCTTTCCATTCAATATAGCTGGAACCCATTTTCTAGAATTAGTCAAAACTCTTATTGTTTCTTTACCTAAACCTAAATTGGATGGTGTTTCCTCTAAAATTTGAATATATTTAACTGAACCATCATCAGAAACAACAAATTTTGCAACTACTCTTGCGATAGTTTTTTTAGAAACTTCAGGCAAATTAATAGAAGAAGCAATATATCTACTATAGTTATTTATGCCCTCAAAAGGTTGAGCTTGAATATCAACAGAAGTAAATATTTGAATAAAATCTAAGTTTTCACCCTCAGATTTTTCTCCAGCTGGAGAATGATCATATTTTTTAATCGAATCTAAATTTTTAAATGGTTTCTGTTCAGCTTTAATCTGACCAATACAAATTGCTACATTTAAAAATAAAATTGCTATGAAAACATTTTTCATATTATTATTCTTCTTTTTGAATTAATCTGTAAAATCTGAAACTAGCATATAAGACTAACAAACCGCTAAAAATTCTTCTTCTAGTCATTGAAACTTCTAAAGGAAAGTCATACCAAAAGGTTACTAAATAAGCTAAAACTAAATAAAAACAAAATATTAAAAGCCCTAAAATAAACAGAAATCGCTGTTTGGGCGATTTCTGTTTTAATTTATTTAACCAATTCATATTATTCGTTAGCTGTAATTTGAATTGAAATAGGTAATGTATAGTATTGTTTTACACTTCTACCATTATATAT
This sequence comes from Flavobacterium facile, assembly GCF_036321945.1. NCBI lineage: Bacteria > Pseudomonadati > Bacteroidota > Flavobacteriia > Flavobacteriales > Flavobacteriaceae > Flavobacterium > Flavobacterium facile. The sequence goes on along the minus strand of NZ_JAZAYT010000030.1, from coordinate 257,255 downwards.
ACCTGGAGTCCATTTTGGAGATTTCGATAAAATTCTTGTTGCTTCTTTTCCTAAACCTAAACCGGCTGGACTTTCTTTAACAATTTGAATATCTCTAATTGAACCATCATCCCAAACTACGAATTTCGCAATAACTGTCCCTGTAGTTGTTTCGTCAACTTCTGGTAAACGGAATGAACTAGCAATTTGTTTTCTAAATGCATTCATACCACCTGGAGGTGCTGCTTGAACTTGAACAGATGTAAAGATTGCATTATAATCTGTATCATCTCCTTGTTGTTCTTCTTTAGCTAATTCAACTCCTTTATCAAGATTTGCAGTAGCATCACCTTTAGCCGTTTCAGAACCAGACTTTTTATCTGGATCTACTGGAGGAATGTCATTTTCAACCGTTTTTTTATTTACAACAACTGGTGGAACATTTTTTACAATATCTACCACAGATTTCACCTTTTTAATAGGTTCTTCCTTTTTTTGTTCTAAAATTTTCTTTTCCTCTTTTTTGATAGGAGTCTTAACTTTCTTAAGTTCTACTTTAGTGATTTTAACTTCTTCTACATCTTTCTTTTTCATTAAAAGAAAAGCAGTATAAACCATTCCTATAAAAAATATTGAAGATAAAATTAAAGCTATAAGAGTTCTTTTAGAGCTATTTGTTCTTAATTCGTATGCACCATAACTTTTATTACGTCCTTCGAATATATTGTCAATTAAACTAGCTTCGCTAAGGTTTACATTTCCACTCATTATACTATATTTAAAGTTATGTTATTTAATTTTATTGTCTTCAAGCATTTTTAAGTCGCCTGGAGTTACATCAACAATTGAATAAGAAAACGGTTTAACAATTGCCATTTCATCTAAAATGTCAACTAAATTTTTATAGTTAGCCGATTTACTCGCTTTAATAAGCACCATCATACCTTGTGTTTCCGGTTTTTCAACACGTTCCATCACAAATTTATTATGAGCAATTAGCGCTTTTCTTATTCCTTTTCCACCATAATTTTCCAATTTAGGTTTACCATTTATTCCATCTTCCATATACGGAGCATCTGTTAACCCAATATAATATACTAACTTGTCATTTTTACCTAAAACAACAGTTAATGTTCTATATGCAGGAACTTCAGGAGATTCACTAGGAGGAACTGGAGTATTGTCTGGTAAAGCCAAATCCATAGATTGTGGTTTAGACAATGTGGTTGTTAAGATAAAGAAAGTAATTAGCAAGAAAGCTAAATCCACCATCGCTGTTAAATCAACACCTGGGTTCGATTTTTTACTTCTTACTTTACCGCCTTTACCGCCACCGCCACCGGTATTTAATTCTGCCATGTTATTTTTTTATTTTAATTAAAAATCTTCATCTCTTAGTGAAGTTACTAAATAAAAATCATTCATGCTTTGTTTTTGAAGTATATCAAATACATTCTTTACAACTGGATATTTTTCTTTAGAACTACCTTTTATAGCTATTTCAATCTCCTTAATCTTTTCTAAACCTTTAGCTTGTTGCTCCATTACTATAGCCGCATTAGCGTAAAATATCCAATAAGATAATTCGTTTTCAGAAATATCACCTTTATATGGAATACCTGACTGTGTACCTGGTTTGTTTCTTTCAGCATTTTTAAGAGCTAATAAAGACTTCAATTGATCTAAAGGAACACCAAATGACTCTAATAAAGAAAATTCTTCAACTTCTTTTGGAGTAAAAGCAATATCGTATTTCAAAGACATCGCTTCTAATGCTGCAATTCTGGTTTCTCTTTCAGACATCCCAATATATACTGCACTATCACCAACAGTAATAGTTAATAAGTTTCTTTCTGGCAATTTAGCTTTTATGGTTGACGCAGGAGTATCTACTGGCTTAGGCTCAGGTACTTTTGATGTTGCTGTCATGATAAAAAAGGACAATAACAAAAACGCAACGTCACACATGGCCGTCATGTCGATTCTTGTGCTTTTTTTAGATGTTTTTATATTTGCCATTTTACTTTATTTTAACTTTATAAATTATTTTATCTAAGAAAATCTTAGTTCCCTCCTTTAGCTCTTTTGTAAGCTTGAGAAATTGCGAAACCAGCTTCGTCAATAAAATAAGTTAATGTGTCAATTTTAGAAGTAAAATAGTTATATGCAATAACTGCCATAGTAGAAGTACCAATACCAGTTGCTGTATTAATTAAGGCTTCAGAAATACCATTTGCTAATTCAGCTTGGTCTGGAGTACCTTCTGCTAATCCAGCGAATGCTTTAATCATACCAGATACTGTACCTAATAATCCTAATAATGTACCAATAGATACTAAAGTAGAAATAATAGTTAAGTGTTTTTCTAACATTGGCATTTCTAATGAAGTTGCTTGTTCTACTTCTTTAGTAATGTTTTCAGTAGCTGCATCTACATCTAAACCGTCTTTTTTAACTTGTTCTGATTTCAATAAACCTGCTTTGATTACGTTAGCAACAGAACCTTCTTGAGTATCGCATGCAGAAATTGCACCTTGAACATCTCCACTTTTAATTTGAGATAACACACCTTTTACGAAGTTATCTAAATTTCCATTTCCAGCTGCTTTTTTCAAAACGATGAATCTTTCTACAGAGAATACAATTGTCATTAAAAATAATCCCATTAACACAGGAACAATTACACCACCTTTATAAACCATACCTAAATAATTACCTGGTAACGGTTGTCCTGCTGGATCATTCTTAACAAAATTTGCTGGTGCTCCCATTACAAATTTCCACAATAAAGCTCCAATAACAATACAAATAACAATTGTAATTGCCGCAAAAGTACTACTTCCTTTACTTCCTTTGTTCTCTACAGAAACGTTTAAATCCTGTTCCATTTTTTAAAATTTTTAGTTTGAATTGATAAATTATTTGATTTCAATTTTATTTTGATAGTCGCAAATTTATGCGAATTAGGTTTTAAAAAAAAACTAATTTAATAAAAATTGCATTTCAAGTTTGAAAATATGCAACAATCGTACCAAATAACAAATATATCAAAATTATATTTAAAATTATTTACATTTGTTTGTTAATTCTTCAATAAAAAAAGATTATTTTAATAATTTTAAATGTTAAGAAAATGTAAAGTCTGCAAAAATTGGTTTTTGTTACATAAAATTTCCTTGTTTTTAAAAAATAATTCATCTTTGTATAAACAAAAACCCATCAAAATGTCAAAAGAAAACTTTATTTCTGCGTTACAAACTGGCTATACATCAAAAGGTGACTACATTACGCTTGGAGTTGGAATGTTAGAAGGTGAAACTATTGCCGAAACACCAATAAACATTCCTTTAAAAACCTTAAACCGTCATGGATTAATTGCTGGCGCAACTGGAACAGGAAAAACAAAAACTATTCAAGTTTTATCGGAACAGTTAGCTTCAAAAGGAATTCCGGTTTTAATGATGGATATTAAAGGAGATTTTTCTGGAATTGCGCAACCTGGTGAAGAAAAAAGTTTTATTACAGAACGTCATATCAAGCTAAATATACCTTTTCAACCCAAAGGATTTTCTACAGAATTGTTAACGCTTTCTGAACAAAATGGTGTTCGACTTCGTGCAACAGTTTCTGAATTTGGTCCGGTTTTGTTTTCTCGAATTTTAGATTTGAATGATACGCAAGCTGGTGTGATTTCAGTTATTTTTAAATATTGTGATGACAATAAAATGCCATTACTTGATTTAAAAGACATTAAAAAGGTAATGAATTATATTACCGAAGAAGGTAAAGAGGAAATTTCGGAATCTTACGGTAAAATTTCAACTTCTACTACAGGAACAATTCTTAGAAAAATTATTGAATTAGAACAACAGGGTGCCGATATCTTTTTTGGTGAAAAATCTTTTGAAATTGAAGATTTAATGCGAATTGACAAAAACGGATTTGGTTATATTAATATTGTACGATTGAACGATATTCAGGACAAACCAAAGTTGTTTTCTACTTTTATGTTGAATTTATTGGCTGAAATTTACAATTTAATGCCTGAAAAAGGAGATGTAGAACAACCGGAATTGGTTATTTTTATTGACGAAGCACACCTTATTTTCAATGAAGCTAGTAAAACCTTATTAGATCAAATTGAAACAATAATAAAATTAATTCGTTCAAAAGGTGTTGGTGTATATTTCATTACGCAAAACCCAATGGATATTCCAAAAGGCGTTTTAGCACAATTAGGTTTGAAAATTCAGCATGCTTTACGAGCTTTTACAGCAAATGACAGACAAGCGATAAATCAAACCGCTGATAATTATCCAACTTCAGAATTTTATAAAACGGAAGAATTATTAACGTCATTAGGAATTGGTGAAGCTTTAGTAACTGCTTTAAACGAAAAAGGGATTCCAACTCCTTTAGCAGCAACAATGATGCGCGCACCAGAAAGCAGAATGGACATTTTAACGGATGATGAAATTGAAACTATTAATTCGAATTCGAAATTAGTTGAAAAATATGCTGAAGAAATTGACCGAGAAAGTGCTTATGAAATTTTAACTAAGAAAATTGAAGAAATTTCTACAGAAGTAGCCGAAGCAGAAGAAGAAAAACAAGAAAACAAAGAACCAAGTACAGCCTCTGTAATTGGGAAATCAGTAGTAAAAGTAGTAACAAGCGCTAGTTTTATTCGTGGTGCTTTTAGTATACTAATGAAGGTTTTAAAAAAATAACTCAATAACTATAGTATGAAAGGTATTGCTACAATAGGATTATTAATAATTACCAACATATTTGTTTTTATGGCTTGGTATGGTCCGTTAAAATTCAAAGAATTAAAATGGATGGAAAACAAAGGAATGTTTACAACTATTCTAGTCACTTGGGCAATTGCATTTTTTATTTGTTTATTTCAATTACCAGCTAATAAATTAGGATATTCCGGCAACAATGGTCCGTTTAGTTTAATTCAACTTAAACTAATTCAAGAGGTGATTTCACTTATTGTATTTGTAGTTTTTACATTAATTTTTTTTAAGAATGAAGTTTTTAGATGGAATCATGCAATAGGAGCTATCTTCCTAGTTTTAGCAGTATACTTTATGTTTAAAAAATAATATTATGAAAAAATATATCATTCAAAAGACACCTTTTATAGTTCCAACTACCGATGGTAAATTGATTGAAGAACACCACGGAATGGCCACAACAGATAATGCTGAAATATCAATTGCGCACATGATCGCACCACCAGGCTGGAGCGAGCCTTTCCAAACGCCAGAATTTGAAGAATACACCTATATAATTAAGGGTAAAAAACAATTTATAATTGAAGACGAAATTGTAATTCTGAAAGCAGGACAATCTATAAAAATTGAAGCAAACACGAGAGTTCAGTATTCCAATCCATTTTCAGAAGAATGTGAATATATAGCCATTTGCAAACCTGCATTTGATTTCACAAAAGTACATCGAGAAGAATAATTACAAAGCCAATAATTCTAAAATTTTATTTTCTACGAAATCACTATTCCAATTTTGTTGGATGTTTTCCATTTTTAAGACTTCCTGCATAATTTCGTTTTGTCTGTCGCCAATCGCTAAGGCTTCTGCATAAGGTTGATGACTGAATGTTACACGAGAATATAAGGGAACCCATAGTTGTGGATGCTTATCTGAAAACCATTTTTCAATTTTCTTTTGAAGTAAGAAATTCTCATCAGCTGTTTTAGAACTCATTTCCATAAAATTTCTATAGGAAAGTTCTGCAATAGCATCTGTATTTGGTTTTCTTGAATTTTCGTAATCATTAAGTAAGTTAGCCCAATCATCACCGTATTCTTCCATCATTTGTTCTAAAACTGTAATATCTTCAAAACCAGCATTCATTCCGTGCCCATAAAAAGGTACAATGGCATGACAAGCATCGCCAATTAAGGCTACTTTATCACTGAATGTCCATGGAAAACACTTCATGGTTACTAAATAACTGGTTGGATTTTTAAAGAAATCTTCTACTAAATTTGGAATAACTTCTTTTGTATCTGGAAAATGATTGGCAAAGAATTCTACTAATTGTTCTTTTGTTTTTAACGATTCGAAAGAGTTTTCACCATCATGTGGCATAAATAAAGTACAGGTAAAACTTCCATCTAAATTGGCTAGCGCCATAAGCATGTAGTTTCCGCGAGGCCAAATATGAAGGGAATTTTTATCTAATTTATGAGTTCCATCTGAGTTAGCTGGAATATTTAATTCTTTGTAGCCGATATTTAAAAATTCTTGAGAATAATTAAACATACTTTGGCGTTGCATTTTGTGTCGGATTCTTGAAAAAGCACCATCTGCACCAAAAGTCAAATCGTAATCATGTGTAGTCCATTCTCCTCTTTCTGAGTCGCCGATTGAAATGGTTGCCGTTGTTAAATCGACATCCCAAACTTTCTCTTCAAAGAAAAATTCTACACCAGCTTTTTCGGCTAGATCTACCATTTTTTTATTTAGCAAACCTCTAGAAAGCGAATAAATAACTTCGCCATCTTTACCATAATATTGTTCATTAACAGTGTCTAAACCCGTATGAATAGCACGTTTTTCGACAGGAATTCCTATACCTAAAACTTCTTGATCTAAACCTACATCACGTAATGCTTTTACTCCTCTATCTGACAAAACAAGATTTATAGAACGCCCCGTAAAATTTATTTTTCTAATATCAGGACTTCTATCGTAAACATGTACTATATGACCTCTTTTTTTTAGATAAATACCCAATAATGTTCCTACTAAACCAGAACCAACTATCGCAATTTTTTTTTGTTTTTGCATTGAATTTTATTCTTATAATAAGCAAAAATACTACTTAAAAATGTATTAATTTACTTTTAAACTTTAATATGACCCCAATTTTCTCCGGTTTTAATACGATGCAATTGCATTTCTGAAACACCGAATTGTTTGGCTAAAATTTTATATCGAGTTTTTCTATTAGGATTAAGTAATATTTTTTTTAAACGCATTACATCAATTACTCTTAATTTTGCGCCATCATTTTTTATATTGTGCTCTTGTAATTTTTTAAATGCTTCTTTTACATTTGGACTATTTTTTCCATGCTCTCGCATTTCTTCATAAGTAGCCCATTTTAAATTTGTGACGCTATTATTTAATTTGTCATAATCTAAATGTAAAACATAAATTTGATCTTCTGAATTTTTCGGAATAAACATTTCAGCCACCATTTTATGAACCGCGTGGTGATAATATTTCATTTTATTGTTTTCTTGCCTTTTATATCTTAAGAACAAAAAACCTTCCGTTTTAGATCCTTTTAATAATTTTCCATTTGAAATTGTATCCGTAAAACTTTTTATTCTACCAATATTTGATACGGCATAACGAACTTTTTCAACAACTTCAATTTTATATTCTTCCCAAGTTTCCATTAAAAAATGTCCCATAATTTATTTTTAAGTAATTAAAACACATTTAATTCTCAACAAATATACAAAATACTATACATAATAGTATTTCACACATAAACAAAAAGCCCTTTTACGACTTGCAAAAGGGCTTTTAGTGTAAATTTTTATTAATTAATCGTTTTTCTTACTGTCAATAATAGCTCCTGTTCCGGCACCAACTCCTGCTCCTGCTAAACCTCCAATAATAGCACCCGTTCCTTTTTTCTTACTAACAATTGCTCCAGTAGCAGCACCAACACCAGCACCAATTACAGCGCCTTTTGCTGCATTACTCCAACCTTTCTTTTTAGGAGCGGCTTGAGTAGTTGTTGTATTGTTATTTACAACAACTGTTTTACTATTCTGTAAAACTTCTTTTTCTTCGTTAACTCTAGCTAATTCGGTTTTCATAGAATCCACAACTCTTTGTTTCTCTATTTCAGTTTTCATAGAATCAATACTTGCTTGTTTCGCTTTTTCGATTTCTTCTTTATTTTGAAATTGGCATGAAATAAATAAAAGACTGAATAATAATACACATGCGTTTTTCATAAAAGTAAATTTTAAAATTAGTTCTTACAAATGTAAAGTATTAAAATCTGTAAGCTCTTAATTATATATTAAAACTTAATTTTCTGACCAACCTCTAACTTATGAGATTTTGCTAATATACCGCACATATGAAACAACATTCTCGCCCCTACATTACCATCCCAATCGTCATTTTCACCTGGAGCCACTTCTACTAAATCGAAACCAATAATTTCTTTATCAGAATTAGCTAATAAATTAAACAAATACGTGGCTTGTTCAAATGAAAAACCACCTGGAACTGGCGTTCCTGTATTTGGACAATACCATGGATACATTCCGTCGATATCAAATGAAATCGTTACTTTTTGTGGCAACTGAGCAATAATTTCTTCACATTGTTGTTTCCAAGTTTGTCCTTCAAAGGCTTTTGCTTTCATATCTGAATCGGTATGAACGACAACTCTTCCTTTTGAATCTTTAACTACTTCCACTTCTTGTTCGCAGAAATCTCTAATTCCAACTTGTACAATTTTTGAAACTTGCGGAATTTGTAAAGTATTATACATAATTGAAGCGTGAGAATACGTAAAGCCTTCATATGCAATTCGCAAATCCATGTGTGCATCTAAATGTAGAATTCCGAAACTTTCGTGTTGCGTTGCCAGAGCTTCATAATAGCCAAGTGGCGTACTATGATCACCACCTAAAAGCGCGACTTTTTTTCCTTTATTTTGCCAATATAAAACTTTGTCTTTTACTTCTGTATGTAAAGTTCTGCAGGCTTTATTTATTTTATGCAAGTCTTCTAATAAAGCTGGAAATGTTTCTAAAGATTCTCCATTTTCTAAAGCTTCAATAATTGGTTGCGCTAAATCTTTATATTTTTCTGAATTTTTAGCCCATTGTTCTGGTGCTTCATCCATATAAATCCCAAGTTTCCATAATTCAGGAAAATCTTGATGTAATAAATCGACTTGAAAAGAGGCATCAAAAATGGCATCTGGACCTTCAGATGCTCCAGAACCATAACTTACAGTTACTTCCCAAGGCACAGGAATGATAATAATTTCTGATTCTTCAGCAGTAAATGGCAATCCAAAAACAGTCGCATCTGCTAAACCAGGTTGTGATGGATCGAAATTTTCGATTTTTTGTTGTTTGTTCATTTTATTAATTTCTAGATTACAAAGGTAATTTATTTCATAAAAAAAGCCGAATAAAAATTCGGCTTTAGTTTATTTTTAGAAAAAATTATTGTTTGATAATTTTTTGAGAAGTTTTTGAATTTACAAAGTATAAAGAATATACTCCATTTGTTAATCCAGAAATATCAATAACAGATTCATTAGCAATTAAAGAACGTTGTAGTACTTTTTGACCTAACATGTTATACATTTCAATTTCTTCATTTTCAATATTATCACCTTTAATTGTAATAGTTGTATTTGCAGGGTTTGGATAAACAATGAAATTATTTTTAACCATATCTTCTACACCTAAATTAGCTTCAACGATTAAACTAAAACCACAATTTACTGAAGTTCCACTAGTAGCGGTCATTGTTACAGGATATGTTCCAGGAGCAAGTACCGCACCAACTGCTGGACTTTGAGTTACAACAGCATTACAGGTTTGACTAATAGCATTTGATAAACTTGTAAAACTTGGAACGACATAGGTATTACCTGCACCTGCGGTTACTGTTTGATTAGAAGGGCAACAAATTGTAAGTGGTACTGCAGACATTGTGTAACCTGCCGCAGTATATTTATCAGTCATTGTTTTAACTTCAGCACAAGTATAGCACATATTAATTGCAGCTTATCTAACAGCAATTGCAGCATTTTGTTGATTTGTAGAACTATTTGTTAATGCTAATCCCTCTAAAAAGGCTTTATCCATTTTTTGACGACCTATAACATCCCAAATTTTCATATTAACTGTTGACCAAATTTGACCATCAGTATGTATTTGATTTACTAAACCCCCTGGATAAAGAGCTGGATAATCTGTAGCTCTACCAGGCCAGCATGCGTTATGACCATCCCAATTAAACACCCAATTATAAGCTGGCTGAGCTGACGTCCATTGATTTAAAGCTCTACTATGAGATTGTGCCCAATAGTCACCAGAACCTTCACTCAAACCATTTACTTGAGATAAAGAACCTCCAGTTAACCAATCGTGTAATCCGTGTCCAAGTTCATGCCAAATAACATCACCATCTTCACCATCATCTACACAACCTTCTCCAAATACCAAAACTCCGTTTGAATAATGTGAATTATCTGCACCATTTTCACCAGATGGATCAAACCATAAAATACCAGCATGAGAATTATCTATATTTTGAATACAATTCACTCCAAGAGTTTGATTGATATATCTTAAACTGTTGTCTGTATGATAAAATACATTTGCTGCCTCAAAACCATCTTGATTACGAGTAAACGAGAAATTATTAGTTGCTTGTGTAAATAAACCTTTATTTGGATTTTCTAAGTTTTTAATTTCAACAAAAGAACTTTTCAATTTAAATGTTCCAGCTACATTATCAACTTCTGGTAAATTAACTAACGCTCTTTGCGCATTTAATTCAGCAGTATCAGTATCGTTAGCTCCATCTGTATAATTTCCACCATAAGCTACATGAGCACCGGAAAGCGGATCAGATAAAAACACCATTGCTGTTCCTGGTTGAAAGGCCAAAGAAGAACTAGCTTCTTTTGGCATAAAATACTTTTGATTGTTTGAAGTTTTTTCTAAATGTTTATGAGGATTAGTACATTCAGCTCCACAATATATTGCGATATCTTTAACACTTAACACATTACCATTTTGAGCATCAATAATAGCTTCCCAACTTCCATTTTTTTCTTCAAAACTTGTTACTATTCTATATACTAATTGTGTTGTATTCAATTTATTATAAACAAATAGTTTTGATTCCTGAAAAGTAACCATTCCTGAAACTCCAATTTCTTTATCAGAAATTTGAATAGCATTTTCTTTAGAAATTTGAGGAATAGTATTAATTTGAACTATCTCTTTTGTTATGTTATGGTCTGCAAAAGAAATTTGACCATTAAGATTGAAATGAATAACAATTTCAGTATCAAATACTGGAACATTATTAATCATTTGTTGGAAACGTAATGTTTCCCCAGATATACTTTTACGCACAAAACGTAAATTAATATCTGAATCTGAATTAATTTTCAATTCTTTTAAATTGACTTTAATCCAATTTCTTGCAGCTTGCTCTTTTTCAGAAGTTTGCCCGAAAGCAAAAATCGAAGTAAAAAGAAACAAAATAAAAAGTAGGTTTTTTTTCATTTTTTAATATTTTTTTGGGATTAATTCAACAAAAGTATTAAAAAATGTTTAAAAACCTATTTTTCAACTAATTATTTTACAATATTAAAGCTCATTGTTTTAAAATTTTTCCAAATTATAAATGTTTTAAATTCATATTGCATGACAAAAATCATATTTTATGTTTTTACAAATGAGCAAATTTGTGAATTAAATTCATGAATTAAATGACAAATCAGAACACTCATACTTTTCATATCCCGGTTATGGGATTAGCGTATACCATTGACAGTCCGATTCGAGTGGCGCAATACGGGATTTCTTCTGTAGTTTCTATTACTGATGATGAAGTTATTGAAAAAATGCGTCAATTTTACAGTGAAAAATTCAGCATTCCCTATCAAGAAATCATACAAAAATTTCATGATTTTAGAGCCGAAAGAATTACACATTATTTGAATTTAATGGACACTATTGTGAAAGAAAAATTCGAAAATTTTAAAAACGAATTAGTCGAAAGCAAGACTTCATTAGAAAATTACATTGGAATATTACCTAATACATCAGATTTTAAAAAAGGTTTACAAAATTTTATTGATGATGGAATTACAATTAAAGAAACTATCAAAAGTTATTTAGAGCATCATCTCTCTTCTGGTGAAATTGACGTTAATATTATGACGAAAGTTGACAAAGACAATTTTAACAAAAACGAACAATTACCAATAGAATTTAATGACGCCCATGCTGCACTTCGTGGTTTTGCAAATAGTAATTTAAGTTCTTCAGTTGTGCTTTCTGCTGGAATGAATCCAAGATTGTATAGTTACTTCGAAAATTTTAAAGACTTTTTTCCCGATTTGAATTCGAATTTAAAAAAGAGAATTATTTTAAAAGTTAGCGATTTCCGTTCCGCAATGATTCAAGGAAATTTCTTAGCTAAAAAAGGACTTTGGGTATCCGAATACAGAATAGAATCCGGTTTAAATTGTGGCGGACATGCCTTTGCAACCGACGGTTTTCTTTTAGGTCCGATTTTACAAGAATTTAAAGAAAAGAAAAATCAATTAATTGAATCTGCTCATGAATTATTGGTAAAAGCATTAAAACAAAAAGAAATGTTTACTCCAGAAAAGCCAATGGAATTAAAGATTACCGCTCAAGGCGGAATTGGAACTGCAGAAGAACATGAATTTTTACTGGAACAATACAATTTAGATGCAATTGGTTGGGGTTCGCCATTTTTATTGGTTCCTGAGGCTACTTCAGTAGATAATGAAACACGAATTTTATTGGCAAATGCAAAAGAAAATGATTTTTATTTAAGTAATATTTCACCACTTGGTGTTCCTTTTAATTCTGTTAAAGGAACTTCAAACGAGTATTGGAAACAAAAAAGAATAAATGAAAACAATGCAGGAAGTTCTTGTCCGAAGCGCTTATTAGCATTAAGCAAAGAACATGATGAAAAAGGATTGTGTATGGCTTCTAAAAAATACCAAGATATTAAACTGGAAGAATTAGATGCCATTAAAAATGATATTTCAGCAACAGCATTTGAAAAATTAAAAGCTAAAATCACGGATAAAGCTTGTCTTTGTGTAGGTTTGGTTAATGCGGCTTATTTAGAAAATGATATCAAAATAAAAGGTCAACAACAAGGAATTGTAATTTGTCCTGGACCGAATTTAGCGTATTTTGACAAAGAAATTTCTTTAGCAAATATGGTAAAACATATTTATGGAAACGCAAATGTTATGACAGATGTAAATCGACCAAATGTATTTGTGAAGGAATTAAAAATGTATGTCGACTATTTAAAAAATGAAATTTCCGATTATAGCACTGAAATTTCAGCAGGTCAAATTAAAAAATGGAATTCGTTTAAAAACAATTTAATAGAAGGTATAAATTACTATCAAAATTTGTTTTCGAATACTGATTTCTTTAAAAACGAAAGAACTAAAATTCAAAAACAAATTGAGCATTATCAACTAGAATTAAACAAAATTGAAATTCCAACTTTAGTTTTGACATAAAATTAAAAACCAGACAGTTTTGAATAGCTGTCTGGTTTTTTTTTTATTTTATTTAGATAAAATCCCTTGTTTTAATATTTGTCCAAAATTATAAATATCTTCAAATGAAGTATAAAACGGAACTGGAGCTAAACGAATTACATTTGGTTCACGCCAATCTGTAATCACTCCATTTTGCATTAAGTAGGTGAACAATTCTTTACCTTGTCCGTGTAAATAAACCGAAAGTTGGCAACCTCTTTCTGATTGGTTTGACGGAGTGATGACTTCAAATTCAGTACCATCAATTTCTTTATCAATTTCGTGAAGAATGAATTCTAGATAAGAAGTTATAAGATTTCTCTTTGCGATTAATTTTTCCATTCCCACTTCGGCAAACATTTCCACAGTTGCTAAATAGGGCGCTAAAGAAAGAATTGGTAAATTACTTACTTGCCAACCGTTTGCACCTTCTACAGCATCAAAGTTAGGTTCCATTAAGAAACGACGTTCTTTATTATGTCCGTACCAACCTGCAAATCGATTTAAGTCTATGTTAGTATGGTGTTTTTCGTGAACAAAAAACCCAGAAGCGTTTCCTGGTCCTGAATTCATGTATTTATAACTACACCAAGCGGCAAAATCTACTTGCCAATCGTGCAAATTTAATTCGATATTTCCTGCAGCGTGTGCTAAATCCCAACCTACGATTGCTCCTGCTTTATGTCCGGCAGCAGTAATGGTTTTCATATCAAAAACTTGTCCCGTGTAATAATTCACACCGCCAATAAAAACAAGAGCTAACTCGTCGCCTAATTCTTCAATTTTGGCTAAGATATCTTCTTGTCTGGTTGTTAATTCGCCCTCTCTTCTTTTAATTTCTACGATAGCGTCTTCTGGAGCAAAACCGTGAAATTTCACTTGACTTTGCAACATATATTGATCTGAAGGAAAGGCTTTTTCTTCGCATAAAATTTTAATTCTTTTTCCTTTTGGCTGGTAAAAAGAAACTAAAAGCAAATGTAAATTTACGGTAAGCGTATTCATTACACCAACTTCTGAAGGTTTTGCACCAACAATTTTAGCTAATGGATTACAAAATCTTTCGTGATAATCCCACCAAGGTTTTTCAGAATAAAAATGACCTTCAACAGCCATATTAGCCCAATCATCCATGACTTCATTAACATAGTTTTTGGTGATTTTTGGTTGTAAACCTAAAGAGTTTCCTGTAAAGTAGATTACATCTTTATTATTATGTTGTGGAAAATAGAATTCGTTTTTATAATGAGCCAATTCATCTTGAGCATCAATGCTTTTAGCGAATTCTTTAGTATTTTGGAAGTTCATTGTTGTTAATTTAGTAGCGTAAAAGTAGAAAAAAATTAAGATATAAAAAAACCCAACATTACTGCTGGGCTTATTTATATTTAAAACATGATATTATAAAATTAACATCGCATCTCCATAAGAGTAGAAATTATATTTTTCTTTAATTGCGATTTCGTATGCTTTTTTCATTAAATCGTGACCACAGAAAGCAGAAACCATCATTAATAAAGTTGATTTTGGAGTGTGAAAATTTGAAACCATTGCATCAGCTAAACTGAAATCGTAAGGAGGATAAATGAATTTATTTGTCCAACCTGAATATGGATTTAAAGTTCTCATTGAAGAAACTGTACTTTCCATGGCACGCATTGAAGTAGTACCAATACAACATACTTTCTTTTTCTTAGCTCTTGCTCCGTTGATGATGTCACACGCTTCTTGAGTAACCACCATTTCTTCAGAATCCATTTTATGTTTAGATAAATCTTCCACTTCAACTGGATTAAAAGTTCCTAAACCAACGTGTAAAGTTACTTCTGCAAAGTCAATTCCTTTAATTTCTAAACGTTTCATTAAATGTTTAGAGAAGTGTAAACCAGCAGTTGGCGCTGCAACAGCACCTTCTTCTTTAGCATAAATAGTTTGGTAACGTTCTGCATCTTCAGGAGTTACTTCACGGTTGATGAATTTAGGGATTGGAGTTTCTCCTAATTCGATTAATTTTTCTCTAAATTCTTCGTAAGAACCGTCATATAAAAAACGTAAAGTTCTACCACGAGAAGTTGTATTATCAATAACTTCAGCTACTAATGAATCGTCATCACCAAAGTATAATTTATTTCCAATTCTGATTTTACGAGCTGGATCTACTAAAACATCCCAAAGACGTTGTTCAGCATTTAATTCTCTTAATAAGAAAACTTCAATTCTTGCTCCAGTTTTTTCTTTATTACCGTATAAACGTGCTGGAAAAACTTTAGTATTATTTAATACCATTACGTCTCCATCATCAAAATAATCGATAATATCTCTAAACATTTTATGTTCTATTTCACCTGTTTTTCTATGTACCACCATCAAACGAGATTCGTCTCTGTTTTCTGAAGGAAATTCAGCTAATAATTCTTCTGGCAAGTTAAACTGGAAGTGAGATAATTTCATATATATATTTTAAGATTAAAGAATTAAGTATAAAGACAAAAGGCTTCGCTTAAATCGGTTGCAAATATACGATTGTGAGATAGGCGTTGTCAAGTAAAAACGCATTTATTTTTGACAATGCCACAAAGACACGAAGTCGCAAAGTTTTTTTTTATGATTTATTTAAGAGAATTCACTAAAAACAGAGTTTTCAATAATTTTGAAACAAAAAAGTAAATCCAATTCTGATTGAAATTCTGAAGCATATTTCATTTTTATAAATTACTGGAAATAAAAAATCCCGATAAAAATCGGGATTAGTTAATTTATTTTCTGTCTTCAAAATTCACGAAGTCTCTTAAAGGATGACCTGTATAAACTTGTCTTGGACGACCGATTGGTTCTTTGTTTACACGCATTTCTTTCCATTGTGCGATCCAACCTGGTAAACGACCGATTGCAAACAATACAGTAAACATATCTGTTGGAATTCCTAAAGCACGGTAAATAATACCAGAATAGAAATCTACGTTTGGATATAATTTTCTTTCTACGAAATAAGGATCAACTAAAGCGGCTTCTTCTAATCTTTTTGCGATAGCTAAGATTGGATCGTTTACACCTAATTCAGCTAAAACTTCATCAGCTGCTTTTTTGATAATTTTCGCTCTTGGATCGAAATTTTTGTATACTCTATGTCCGAATCCCATTAAACGGAATTCATCATTTTTATCTTTTGCTTTTGCTAAATATTTGTCAGCATCGCCACCATCTTTTTGGATCGCTTCTAACATTTCTAATACGGCTTGATTTGCTCCACCGTGTAATGGTCCCCAAAGCGCAGAAACTCCTGCAGAAATTGAAGCAAATAAACCAGCGTGAGAAGAACCTACCATACGAACTGTAGATGTTGAACAGTTTTGTTCGTGATCTGCGTGTAGGATAAATAATTTATCTAACGCAGCAACAACAACTGGATTAGCAGCATAAGGTCCAGTAGGCAATTTAAACATTAATTGCATGAAGTTTTCTACATATCCAATTGTATTATCGTAATAATTCAAAGGATAACCCATGCTTTTTCTGTACGTCCAAGTAGCTAAAACAAGGAATTTACCCATTGTTTTGCAAATACCTTCGTACATTTCTTTATCGTTTTCAACATTTAAAACTTTTGGATTAAAAGCAGTAAGAGCACTTGTTAACGCAGATAGAACGCCCATTGGGTGAGCTGTTTTTGGAAAACCATCAATGATGTTTTTCATTTCTTCGTTTACTAAAGTATATTTACGAATGTTTGTTTCGAAATCCGCTAATTGTTCTTTTGTTGGTAATTCACCAAAGATCACTAAGTAAGAAACTTCTAAAAAGTCTGCTTTATCCGCTAAATCTTCGATAGAATAGCCACGGTATCTTAAGATTCCTTCTTCTCCATCTAAGAAAGTGATATCGCTTTTACAAACCCCTGAATTTTTGTATCCTGGATCGTAAGTTATTGCTCCTGTTAAATCTCTTAATTTACTAATATCAATAGCAGTTTCGTTTTCGCTTCCAACCATAACAGGAAGTTCGAATTTATTGCCATCAATTTCTATAATTGCGTTTTTCGACATGATAATATATATATTTTGTAAGTATAATTTTGTTTGTTGCGAATTTAATAATTAATTCTTGAATTTTAAAATTAATGTATAGATAAATTGCACAATAGGTATATATAAAATCTATAATCTAATCATTTAAACAAAAAAACCTTTACCAAAATGAATTAGCAAAGGTGTTTTTATTAGAAATTAAAAAACTATTCTTTAATCAATTTCTCTACTTTAATTCCGTTTTCAGAAGTAATTTTAAGAAAATAAATTCCGTTAGCTTTATTAGAAATATCTAAAACATCACTGTGATCGTTAACCATTTTCGTAATTAAAATTCTACCTTGAACATCAAACAACTCCAAAGACTTAATAGTGTTATCACATTTAATATTAATGATACTATTTGTTGGATTCGGATAAATTGAAACAGAATTATCTTTAATAAAACTTGAATTACTTAAAGCTTGAAAAACTGTATTTTCAAAACCGGTATCAATTGGGGCGTTATAATCGAAAAATATATCCGCACGTTTTTTTACAATTGCTCCGTTAGTAAGATTTCCTTTCGACTTCACTTTTAATAAAATATTTCCGTGTCCACCAGATTCTAAAGTAATATTTTCAAAAACAAATTCTACAATATTATTATTAATTCTAACATATGCATTGTGCGAAGTATTTAACATTCGCAATGAATTTACATCAAATTGCGCAGGATTTATTTCTGTTTTAACAACAATGTTTTCGGCCTCATAATTTCCTGTATTTTCAAAATTTATGGCATAATGTAAATATTCTCCAATTAATGAAGGAGACACAACATTACCTTCCATACAAATAATGTTATTTGGATCGTAAGCACCAACAACTGTTTGATTATATAAAAATGTATTATCTGAAGTGTTTTCATCACCTGCCATTGGCAAAATTGATGTTGTAAATTGTAAAACATCGCCAATAATAACTGGATTTGTTATATCTGTTGGTGTATTAATACTAAATATTACCAAAACACTTCTACTTTCAAATGGTAATAAATTTGCATAACTCCAAGATAAACCACCTGAATTAATACTTGTTGGCACAACCGAAGCAGAAACAAAATCCATTAGATTTTCGTTATAGAAGAAATTCACACCATAAGCTTGAGATAGTGTTTGATTTCCTTTGTTTTTATATACAATTTTATAAATCGCATCAAAACCTGGCCTTGCAGGTACAATTGGCGCTACAACAATTTCTAAATCTGGATGAATTCCATTAGGAGAGATACAGAAATTTTGTGTTACTGTATTATTATTATCATTTGCGAAAGGAATTATTGCAGTAGCTGGTGTAACAGTAAACAAAGTTGGATTTTCCATATTAGGAGTCATAGTAAAATTACCAGCATCCGTATAAAATTTATAATTCCCAGAATTATCTGTAAAAGTTGACCCTTGATTTACTCCGTTAGTAATATCAATTTTAATATTCGGTTGTGGCAAATCTGTAGCTTCACAACCACCGCCATTTTCATCATAAATAATTGAACCTGATATAGTATTGAAACTTCCACCTGGAGTAAAAGAACAATAAGCATTTACAACAGAACTCCCTCCATTCCAATCAGATAAATAGTTTAAAAAACTAAAACCTACATCATCATTAACACATACATAATCGAAAGTATTTGATACAATTTGATATCCTGTTAAATTCGGACCACCATTTTTCAAATTCAACAATTGCAATGAACTATTATAACTAGCATATAATGAAGTTAAAAATGGATTTTGAGATAAATCAATACTGACTAAGTTTGTCTGATGACAATCCAAATTTACTAAATTTGGAAACTCACTAAAATTAAATGAAGTAACTGTTGAATTTGACAAACCTAAATATGTAATATTACTTTTATTATTAAAATTCAACAAGTCTGTAACACCTGCTTTGTATTGTATTTCATTTAAATTTGTTAAGCTTCCAATATCTAAACTAGGAATTGACGTATACAAAATATTTAATCGAAAAATATTTACATTGCCATTTAAATTTAAACTTGTTAAAGGATTATAACCAATTTCAAGTGAAAGCAATGTATTATTTGAAGGCAAAGTCAATTGGTTTACAGCATTACTTAAACAATTAAAAAACTTCAAATTTTGAAAGCTAGACAAATCAATTACACTTATCATATTATTTCTACAGTTAAATGTAATTAAATTTTGAAAGCTACTTATACCATCAATTGAACTTATAGTGGCTAATTGTAAATTTAGATATTTAATAGCTAAAGCTTCACTTATCTGAATTTCACCATCACTATTGGTATCTATTGTATGATAACTAGTAACTTCACCATTGGAATTTGGAACATCAGTAGAAGCTATTTCATTACTTGGACTTGCCTCCAACAACTTAGTCTTAAAATTAGCATCTGGAATATTAACTATCTGCGCATTGGCAAACGCAGAAAAAAGCAGTAGTAAATAAATAATTTTTTTCATAATTGTATTTTTTTTAGTTGTTGAGTTGTTTGGTTAGTATATTTTGTAATCGTTCTTTTTTTCTTTGTGATATGGGTAAATGCGAATCGTCTTGCATTATGACGTAACCGCCATCTTTTTTGATATAAGATTTTAAATAATTTAAATTAATTAAATGCGATTGATGAATGCGTTCAAATCCGTGTTCTGATAACAATTCTTCATAATCCTTTAAGGTTTTTGAAATCAATACAGGTTTCGAATTTTTAATAAAAAACTTAGTATAATTATCTTCGCTTTCACATCTTATAATATCGTTCACTTCAAACAGATGAATACCATCAGAATTTGATAAAGCAATTCGTTTGAAATTATCTACTTTTTTTCTAATGTTTTCCAGTAATAAATCGATATGTGAAAAACTATTATTCTTTTCAATTTCGGCATTAATCTTTGCGATTACTTTTTGCAAATCATCTGGATCGACAGGTTTCAGTAAAAAATCTAATGCACTAAATCGGAATGCTTTTATGGCGTATTGCTCGTGAGCCGTTATAAATACAATATTGGTTTTAATTTCCCCATTTTTTTGTTTTAGTTTTTCTAAAATATCAAATCCGGTTCCGTCATTTAATTGAATATCTAAAAAAACTACTTGTGGCATTATCGCATCAAGAATCTCATAACCTGAATCTACACTATCAGCTTCTCCTATAATTTTGATATTCGGCGCGAATCTTTCAAGTAAGGCTTTCATTCCTATTCTTAAATTTTCATCGTCGTCTATTAATACAGCTGTAATCATATTTTTAAATACTATTTATATATTGTAATGGCAATTGCAAAATTACTTTTGTTCCTGAAACCACATTGTTGTCATTTAATTCTTCGATTTTGATTGAAGAACGTTTCGCAGTAGATGAAGCAATTCTTTCTAATCGTTTTTTTATGATGTCGATAGCCATCGATTTATGCGCTAAAACTGAATTCTCTTTATTTATTTTAGATTGGTTAATTCCAATTCCATTATCTTGAATCGTACATAAAAGCGATTCATTTTGTATAGAGAATGAAATCGAAATTTTTCCTTTATCTTTTTTAGGAATAACACCATGAATAATGGCATTTTCAACAAAAGGCTGAAGTAAAAGCGGCGGCAAAACCACATCATCTTCAATATCATTACTTTTAGAAATGGTGAAATTAAATTTGTCATTAAAACGCAATTGTTCCAATTCTAAATAATTCTGTAAACTTTCTATTTCTTTGTCGATTGGAATTAACGATTCTTTCGAATATTCTAATGTTAATCGCATTAGTTTTGAAAATTTCGCCAAGTATTTTATGGCTGAATCCGTTCCATTCTGAACAATAAAACTTGAAATCGAACCTAAACAATTAAAAACAAAATGCGGATTCATTTGTAAATGCAAGGCTTTTTGTTCGTATTCTGCTAATTCTTTTTGAAGCGTTAATGTTTTCTTTAGTTGATTTCTATTGTAGACTAGAAAAACGATTCCGAAAAGCAACAGCAAAATTAAACCAATAAAACCTGCTTTTAATTTGAAATTTTTTGCTTCTTCTTTTAATAGTAGTTCCTTTTTTTCGTTTTCTTCTTTTTGAACCAATTCCTTTTTATCAAATTCATAGTTCATTGACAACTCAACCGACTTTCGAATATTTTCTTCATTAATTAAGCTGTCTTTAGTTGAAGTGTATTTTTGCAGATAATTAAATGCTAAAGATGTATTTCCTTTTTTATTATAAATATCACTTAGCATTTTTTGACATTTCATTACGAGCTCCAAAACATTTAATTCTGTTCCCAGTTGTAACGATTTATTGATATTTAACAAGGCTTGATCAAAATTATTTGAATCATAATACAATTCTCCCAAATAGAAATAAGTATCCGATTTTCCGAATTTGTCATCAATTTCAGTAAACGCTTCAATCGCTTTTTCCCAACTTAGAATAGCTTCCGGATTATTTTTTTGCTTCTTAAACAAAAGTCCTTTATTATTATACCATTCACCTAAAGCACGAGGATTTGGATACTTTTCTAAACTTATTTTTGCCAAATTATAATAAGATTGTGCTTTTTCAGTATTGTTTTGGTTTAAATAAATATTAGCGATATTGGTTTGCGTAATAGGAATATTTTCATCTTTTAAAGACAATTGAATTTTTTCTGCTTTACTGAAAAACTCCAACGCTTTAAAATTAGATTTTTCCGATTTATAGATAACACCAATGTTGTTATATAACTTAGAGCATCTTAAATCATCTTTAAGTTTCTCGTAAATCTTAACCGATTTTAAATAATAATATAAGGCTTTTGAATAATTACTTTGTTCTGATAAAACAATTCCAATACTTCCGTACGCTTTTGCTAAACCTAAATCGATATCTTTTTGTGTATTTGGTGTTGGAGTTTCTTTTTCAAATAGTTCTTGTGCTTTTTGAAAATTATCTAAAGCTAATTTGTAATCACCTTCAATAATTTTAGAATTCCCAATATTTAAGAATGCATTTCCTTCTGCAATTTTGAAGTCTATTTTTTTAGCTAAAACCAATGCTTGATTACCATAAAAAAACATTTTTTTAGCATCACTTACTTTATAATTGTCCGATAAAGAATTTAAAGTCGTTACTTTATCAATATCGTTAGTTGTTTTTTTTAGTACAAGTAACAAACTATCAATTGTTTTATTTTGTGCAAATAAAGTAACTGAAGCAAATAGTAAAAGGTAAATGATAGTAGTTTTTCTCATCTTAAATTTATTGTGAAACAAATATAAGATATACTTTAAAAGAAAATTTACTAAATGAGTATTCAGCGGTTTACAATTAGAATTTGAAGGAATAAAAAACCCTTTTAGAATTTTATAGTCCTAAAAGGGTTTATATTCTGAAATAAATTCAGAATGACAAATATGTTTTACTTTACTTTAAAGGCATTTGCACCTGGAAAGTAAGCTACTTCGTTTAATTCTTCTTCAATTCTTAATAACTGATTGTATTTTGCCATACGATCAGAACGAGAAGCTGAACCTGTTTTAATTTGTCCACAGTTTAATGCTACAGCTAAATCGGCAATTGTATTGTCTTCTGTTTCTCCAGAACGGTGAGACATTACTGAAGTATAACCTGCATTATGTGCCATATTTACAGCTGCGATTGTTTCAGTTAAAGTTCCGATTTGGTTTACTTTGATTAGGATGGAGTTAGCAATTCCTTCGTTAATACCACGAGATAATCTATCTACGTTAGTTACGAATAAATCGTCACCTACTAATTGTACTTTATTCCCGATTTTTTCCGTTAAGTATTTCCAACCTTTCCAATCGTCTTCGTACATTCCGTCTTCGATAGAAATAATTGGATATTTCGCTGCTAATTCTGCTAAATAATCTGCTTGTTCTTCAGAAGTTCTGATTTTTCCACCAGCACCTTCAAATTTTGTATAATCGTATTTTCCATCTACATAAAATTCCGAAGCTGCACAATCTAAAGCAATCATAATATCATCGCCAAAAGTATAACCTGCATTTGTTACGGCTAATTTAATAGAATCTAAAGCATCTTCTGTTCCACCAGCTAAGTTTGGCGCAAAACCACCTTCGTCACCAACAGCAGTAGATAAATTACGGTCGTGCAATACTTTTTTAAGGTTATGAAAAATTTCAGTTCCCATTTGCATAGCATGAGTAAAAGAAGTTGCTTTTACTGGCATAATCATAAATTCTTGAAACGCAATTGGTGCATCAGAATGAGAACCACCGTTTATAATATTCATCATTGGAACTGGTAATGTATTGGCAGAAACGCCACCAACATATCTATACAAAGGCATACCTAATTCGTTGGCTGCTGCTTTTGCTACTGCTAAAGAAACACCTAAGATTGCATTTGCACCTAAGTTAGATTTATTTGGTGTCCCATCTAACTCAATCATCATTTTATCGATAGCATTTTGTTCGAAAACTGACATACCAACTAATTCCGAAGCAATAGTAGTATTCACATTTTCAACCGCTTTTAAAACACCTTTACCCATAAAGGCTTTTCCACCATCTCGTAACTCAACAGCTTCGTGTTCTCCAGTTGAAGCTCCAGATGGAACTGCTGCTCTACCTAAAATTCCGTTTTCTGTAATTACATCCACTTCTACAGTTGGATTTCCTCTTGAATCTAATATTTGTCTTGCGTGAACTTTAATTATTATGCTCATATATATAAGAATTGTACTCCAGTGGAGTCGTTTAGTAATTAAACAAAGTTAATTATATTTTATTTTTACTATCAATTTTAAATTAAA
The DNA here is from genome assembly GCF_036321945.1 of Flavobacterium facile. Lineage (NCBI taxonomy): Bacteria > Pseudomonadati > Bacteroidota > Flavobacteriia > Flavobacteriales > Flavobacteriaceae > Flavobacterium > Flavobacterium facile. The sequence continues at coordinate 233,090 of NZ_JAZAYT010000030.1, read as the reverse complement.
ACTTATAAAAGATACCGTTTTAGTTTTTTGAAGTTTTTATATTTTCGATAAACTCATCGAATAAATAGCTAGAATCGTGTGGCCCAGGACTAGCTTCAGGGTGATACTGTACAGAGAAACAATTTTTAGATTTCATTCTCATTCCTGCAACAGTTCCGTCATTTAAATGTACGTGAGTCAATTCAAAATCAGGATGGCTTTCTAATTGTTCTTTATTTACGGCAAATCCGTGATTTTGAGAAGTGATTTCTCCCTTACCTGTCACTAAATTTTTAACTGGGTGATTTATTCCTCTATGTCCGTTGAACATTTTGTAAGTTGAAATTCCGTTAGCTAAAGCAATAACTTGGTGACCTAAACAAATCCCGAACAAAGGCTTGTTTTCCGCTAAAATATTTCTAGCTACTTCTTGAGCAGAAACTAATGGATCTGGATCACCAGGTCCGTTTGACAAGAAATACCCATCAGGACTAAAAGCCTTCATATCTTCAAAAGTTGCGTTGTATGGATAAACTTTTATATAGCAATCACGTTTTGCTAGGTTTCTCAGGATATTAGTTTTGATTCCTAAATCTAAAGCTGCAATTTTATATGTAGCATTTTCATCTCCGAAGAAGTAAGGTTCTTTAGTTGAAACCACTGAAGCCAAATCTAAACCTTCCATGTTTGGCGCTTGGTTTAATTTCATTTTTAATTCTTCGATTGAAGTACCATCTGTTGAAATAATCGCATTCATCGCACCGTTATCTCTAATATAGCTTACTAAAGCACGAGTATCAACATCTGAAATTACAATTAGATTTTGTTTTTTTAAATAGTCGTATAAACTTTCTGAAGCATTTACACGAGAATAATTCATGCTGAAGTTTTTACATACTAATCCAGAAATTTTTACATTATCAGACTCTACTTCATTCACATTTACACCATAGTTCCCAATATGCGCATTGGTTGTTACCATAATTTGTCCATAATAAGATGGATCAGTAAATATTTCTTGGTAACCTGTCGTTCCAGTATTGAATGCAATTTCCCCAAAAGTTGTTCCTGAGATTCCAATTGATTTACCGTGGAAAATGGTTCCATCTTTTAGAAGAAGAATAGCTTGTTGTTTGTCGTTGTATTTCATTAGTTGTTGTAGTTTTGATATAAGAAGTAAAAGAAGACTTCTTAATAGTTGTATTGTTTATTTTGCAAAATTACGTTTTAGTAATTACAAAAAAAAAGGATAAACAAAAATTTGTTTATCCTTTTTTTATATTTAAATCAAATGATTCATAATTATTCAGAAGCTTCTGTTGTATCAGTAGACTCAGCAGCTGGAGTTTCACCAGTAGTTTCGTCAGCTTTTTTAGCTTTACCTCTACGAGTAGATGCTTTTTTAACTTCTTTTTTAGCAGTTGAATAAATTTCGTTGAAATCTACTAGTTCAATCATAGCCATATCTGCGTTATCCCCTAAACGGTTTCCTAACTTAATGATACGAGTATAACCTCCTGGACGATCTGCAACTTTATCAGCTACTGCTCTGAACAATTCAGTAACAGCATACTTGCTTCTTAAATAAGAAAAACAAATACGTCTGTTGTGAGTTGTATCTTCTTTTGATTTTGTAACAAGTGGTTCAAAAAATTGTTTTAAAGCTTTTGCTTTAGCAACAGTTGTATTGATACGCTTGTGTTCAATAAGTGAACATGCCATGTTAGCAAGCATTGCTTTTCTATGACCTGTTTGTCTACTTAAATGATTGAATTTTTTTCCGTGTCTCATGACATTTTATTTTAGACTTCATCTTGCATCAATCCGCTATGGAGAGCAAAATATGAAGCAATTACTCTTTATCTAACTTGTATTTTGCTAAATCCATTCCGAAAGTAAGGTTTTTATTAGCCACTAACTCATCTAATTCAGTTAGTGATTTTTTACCGAAGTTACGGAACTTCATTAAATCGTTTTTATTGAAAGAAACTAAGTCTCCAAGTGTATCAACTTCAGCCGCTTTTAAGCAATTTAATGCTCTTACTGATAAGTCCATATCAACTAATTTAGTTTTCAATAGTTGTCTCATATGTAATGATTCCTCATCATAAGACTCAGTTTGAGCAATTTCATCAGCCTCAAGAGTGATTCTTTCGTCAGAAAACAACATGAAATGGTGAATCAACGTTTTAGCAGCTTCTGTTAATGCGTCTTTTGGATTAATTGAACCGTCAGTCTTGATTTCGAAAACTAATTTTTCGTAGTCCGTTTTTTGTTCAACACGGAAGTTTTCAATAGAATACTTCACATTTTTTACAGGCGTGTAAATAGAGTCTGTAAAAATTGTTCCAATAGGAGCATTTGGTTTTTTATTTTCTTCAGCAGGAACATAACCTCTACCTTTTTCGATAGAAAGTTCCATGTTGATAGTTGTTTTGCTATCTAAGTTACAAATTACTAAGTCTGGGTTTAAAACTTGAAAACCAGAAATAAATTTTTGGAAATCACCAGCTGTAATTTGATCTTTACCAGAAAGTGAGATAGAAACTGATTCGTTATCGATATCTTCAATTTGACGTTTGAAACGTACTTGTTTAAGATTTAAGATAATTTCAGTTACATCTTCTACTACACCAGAAATTGTTGAAAATTCGTGTTCAACACCTTCAATTCTTACAGATGTAATAGCAAAACCTTCTAATGCAGAAAGTAGAACTCTTCTTAAAGCGTTTCCAACTGTTAAACCATAACCAGGTTCTAAAGGTCTAAATTCGAATTTACCTTCAAAATCGGTAGAATCGATCATTATAACTTTATCGGGCTTTTGAAAATTAAATATTGCCATATCTTCGACTAATGTCAATTATTATTTGTTATACAACTCTACGATTAGTTGCTCTTTAATATTTTCTGGTATTTGAAGTCTTTGAGGAACTGTTACAAACGTACCTTGTTTAGTATCGTTGTTAAAAGTCATCCACTCATATACAGAAGAATTGTTAGCTAAAGAACGTTCAATAGCTTCAAGAGATTTAGATTTTTCACGAACTGCAACAACATCACCTGGTTTTAAGTGGTAAGATGGTACATTTACCAATTCACCGTTAACTGTGATATGTCTGTGAGAAACGATTTGACGCGCACCTCTACGAGTAGGTGCAATACCCATTCTGTAAACTACGTTGTCAAGACGAGCTTCACAAAGTTGTAACAAGATTTCACCTGTTACACCTGAAGCAGCAGCTGCTTTTTCAAATAAATTTCTGAATTGACGCTCTAAAATACCATAAGTATATTTTGCTTTTTGCTTTTCCATTAACTGGACAGCATATTCAGATTTTTTACCTCTTCTTTTTGCCAAACCATGTTGACCAGGAGGATAATTTCTTCTTTCGAAAGCTTTATCTTCTCCGAAAATTGCTTCACCAAACTTACGGGCGATTCTTGTTTTTGGACCAGTATATCTTGCCATTTTACAAATTTTAATTTAAGGTAGGGATTATGAATTAAGGTCTTTCCTTCGATAATCTAAATTCCTACCTTTGTTTTATACTAATTGTTATACTCTTCTTCTTTTCGGAGGACGACATCCATTGTGTGGCATCGGAGTAACATCGATAATCTCAGTTACTTCAATTCCGCTGTTATGGATAGATCTGATAGCAGATTCTCTACCGTTCCCTGGACCTTTTACGTAAACTTTTACTTTTTTAAGTCCAGCTTCAAGAGCTACTTTTCCACAATCTTCAGCAGCCATTTGGGCAGCGTACGGAGTGTTCTTTTTAGAACCTCTGAAACCCATTTTACCAGCTGATGACCAAGAAATAACTTCACCTTTTTTGTTTGTTAACGAAATGATGATGTTGTTAAAAGTAGCGCTAATATGTGCTTCTCCAGAAGACTCAACGATAACTTTACGTTTTTTTGCAGTTGCCTTAGCCATATTATTTACTATTTAGTTGCTTTTTTCTTGTTAGCAACAGTTTTTCTTTTACCTTTTCTTGTTCTCGAGTTGTTTTTCGTTCTTTGACCTCTTAAAGGTAATCCAGCTCTGTGACGGATTCCTCTTTGACATCCAATATCCATTAAACGTTTTATGTTTAATGTAATTTCTGAACGTAATTCACCTTCGATTTTAAACGATGAAACCGCTTCACGAATTGCTCCGATCTCGTCATCATTCCAATCAAGTACTTTTTTATCTTGGCTTACTTTGGCTTTTTCTAAAACCTCAATAGCTCTACTTCTACCCATACCAAAAATGTATGTTAAAGCGATAACTCCTCTTTTGTTTTTTGGGATATCAACCCCTGCTATTCTTGCCATAATTATCCTTGTCTTTGTTTAAATCTAGGATTCTTTTTGTTAATAACGTATAATCTACCTTTTCTACGCACGATAATACATTCTGCGCTTCTTTTTTTAACTGATGCTCTTACTTTCATTGTAAATTGCTTTATGCTATATGCTATATGCTTTAAGCTTATCGCTTACTGCTTATCGCCTACTGCTTATTTAATATCTATAAGTAATTCTAGCTTTAGACAAATCGTAAGGACTCATTTCAAGTTTAACCTTGTCTCCTGGTAACAACTTAATGTAATGCATACGCATTTTACCTGAGATATGAGCAATTACTACATGTCCGTTTTCTAATTCAACTCGAAACATTGCATTAGATAATGCTTCTACAATGCTTCCGTCTTGTTCTATTGCTGATTGTTTTGCCATAATTAATTAAGCGACAGCTTTTCTATTTTTACCACTTTTCATTAAACCGTCATAATGTTTGTTTAACAAGTATGAATTGATTTGTTGAATCGTATCGATTGCAACTCCGACCATAATGATTAATGAAGTACCTCCATAAAAATATGCCCATGCCCCTTGAACGTCTAATAAACCATGAATAACTGCAGGGAACACTGCGATTAAAGCTAAGAATAATGAACCTGGAAAGGTAATTAAAGACATTAACTTATCTAAGAAATCGCCTGTCTCAGCTCCTGGCTTAATACCTGGAATGAAACCACCACTTCTCTTTAAGTCATCTGCCATTTTATTTGTTGGTACCGTAATGGCGGTGTAAAAATACGTAAAAATTACAATTAATAAAGCAAAAACTAAATTATATACTAAACCGAATGGATCTTTAAACATATTTGAAATGCTTAAAGCCGTGTCAGACTTAGATAATCCAGCTAGTGCAGCAGGTATAAACATAATTGCTTGCGCAAAAATAATTGGCATAACACCTGCAGAATTTAACTTTAATGGGATAAATTGTCTATTATCATCCATTGAATCCGATTCAAAATCACCAGAAACTGATCTTCTTGCGTATTGAACCTGAACTTTTCTCAAAGCCATTACTAATAATATTGTAGCTATAATTACTAATAACCAAATAATTATTTCGATAATGATTTTCATTGGACCACCATTTGTAATAGCAGATGCGAATTCTTGCATAAATGCCTCTGGCATTCTAGCTAAAATTCCAACCATAATTAATAATGATATACCGTTACCAATTCCTTTTTCTGTAATTCTTTCTCCTAACCACATTGCGAAAATTGTACCCGAAACGATGATTAATACTGACCCGAATAAAGGGAAGAAAGTAAAGAAATCAGGATTTACAAATGCTTCAGCAGGTAAGGTTTGTTTTAAATTAAAAATATAACCTGGCCCTTGAACCAATGTAATTGCAATAGTTAACCAACGTGTAATTTGGTTAATAGTTTTTCTACCACTTTCACCGTCTTTTTGTAATTTTTGTAAATAAGGAATAGCAATTCCCATTAATTGTACTACAATAGATGCTGAGATGTAAGGCATGATTCCTAATGCGAAGATTGAAGCTTCCGAGAAAGCACCACCTGTAAACACATTAATTAACCAACCGATTCCACCTTCAGTTTGATTAGATAAACTTTGCAATTTAGTTGAATCAATACCTGGCAATGTTACTTGTGAACCGAAACGGTACACAAGTAAGATTCCAAGAGTAACTAAAATTTTATTTTTTAGTTCTTCTATTTTCCAAACATTGATAAATGATTCTATAAATTTCTTCATAGTGATGATGATTAAAGAATTACTACTTCTCCTCCGGCAGCTTCGATAGCAGCTTTTGCAGTAGCAGTAAATTTGTGAGCACTAACTTTTAATTTTGCTTTTAGCTCACCTCTTCCTAAAATCTTTACTAAGCTATTTTTTGTAGCCAAACGAGTATCAACAAATACTGTAAAATCTACAGCTTCAGTGATAACACCATTTTCTACTAAACCTTGTAATGTATCAAGATTTATACCTTGATATTCTACTCTATTGATGTTTTTGAAACCAAATTTTGGTACTCTTCGTTGAAGAGGCATTTGACCTCCTTCAAAACCAATTTTCTTTGAATAACCAGAACGTGATTTGGCTCCTTTGTGACCTCTTGTCGAAGTACCACCTTTACCAGAACCTTCACCTCTACCTACTCTTTTGTTTTGGTTGTGAACAGAACCTTCTGCTGGTTGTAAGTTACTTAAATTCATAACATGTATATTGTTATTTAGTTTCTTCTACAGAAACTAAGTGTTTAACTTTATTTACCATTCCAAGGACAGCAGGACTTGCATCGTGCTCAACAACTTGACCCATTTTTCTAATACCAAGAGCAATTAATGTTCTTTTTTGGTCTAGTGGACAGTTGATTTTACTTCTAACTTGTTTTACTAAAATTTTCATATCTCCTTGATTTATCCTTTAAATACTTTATCTAAAGATACTCCTCTTTGTTTTGCAACAGTAAGAGCACTTCTCATTTGTAATAAAGCATCAAAAGTTGCTTTAACTACGTTGTGAGGATTTGATGACCCTTGAGATTTAGATAATACATCGTGTACACCAACTGATTCTAATACCGCACGTACAGCACCACCAGCGATAACTCCGGTACCGTGTGAAGCTGGCATTAAGAATACTCTAGCACCACCAAATTTACCCTTTTGCTCATGAGGAACAGATTGTCCACTTAAAGGAATTTTTACTAAATTTTTCTTAGCATCTTCTACTGCTTTCGCAATTGCTTCAGAAACATCTTTTGATTTTCCTAAACCGTGACCTACTACTCCGTTTTCATCTCCAACTACAACAATAGCTGAAAAACCAAAGGCTCTACCACCTTTAGTAACTTTAGTAACACGATTAACACTCACCAAACGGTCTTTTAATTCAAGACCTGCTGGTTTCACTAATTCTACGTTTTTATAATTTTGATACATACCTTAGAATTTAAGTCCCGCTTCTCTAGCTCCTTCAGCTAACGATTTTACACGTCCATGGTATAAGTTTCCACCTCTATCAAAAGTGATAGTTGAAACACCAGCTTTAAGCGCTTTTTCTGCGATCAATTTACCAACTGCACTTGCAGTATCGATTTTAGTACCCGTAGCAACTCCTTTATCTCTCGATGAAGCAGAAACTATAGTAACACCACTTACGTCATCTATGATTTGCGCATAGATTTCTTTATTACTTCTAAAAACAGAAAGTCTAGGTTGAGCAGCAGTTCCGCTTACAGTCTTTCTGATTCTGAACTGTATTCTTTGTCTTCTTTCAGATTTTGTTAATGACATAACTTTATATTTTAAGCTGATTTACCTGCTTTTCTTCTTACTTCCTCACCAACAAACTTAACACCTTTTCCTTTGTACGGTTCAGGTTTACGGAAAGCTCTGATTTTAGCAGCAACCTGTCCTAATAATTGTTTGTCAAATGAAGTTAATTTCACTATCGGATTTTTACCTTTTTCCGAGATTGTTTCAACATTTACTTCAGATACTACTTCTAGTACGATATTGTGTGAAAAACCTAAAGCTAAATCTAATTTTTGCCCTTGGTTTGATGCTCTATATCCTACTCCAACTAATTCTAATTGTTTTGTGAAACCGTCTGCTACTCCAATAATCATGTTATTGATTAATGAACGATATAGTCCGTGTTTCGCTCTCTCATTCTTATGATCTGTTGCACGCTCAACGATAACATTATTATCTTCAATTTTGATCGTTACATCAGAATATTCCTGAGTAAGCTCGCCTAATTTTCCTTTTACTGTAACTACAGCGTCTTTCACTTCTACAGTTACTCCTGCTGGAATTGCAATTGGATTTTTACCTATTCTTGACATCTTATATGGTCTTTAAAATTAGTATACGTAACAAATTACTTCACCACCTACATTTAATTGCTTAGCCATTTTACCAGTCATAACTCCTTTAGAAGTAGACACGATAGCAATACCTAAACCATTTAAAATTCTTGGGATGTTCGTAGAACTTGCGTACTTACGTAAACCTGGTTTACTAATTCTTTGGATATCTTTAATTACTGACTCTTTAGTATCTTTATCATACTTTAAAGCGATTTTGATTGTACCTTGAACAGTAGAATCTTCAAACTTGTAACTTAAGATATATCCTTGATCGAATAAAATCTTTGTGATTTCTTTTTTCAAGTTCGAAGCAGGAATTTCAACCACTTTGTGGTTTACTCTAGCTGCATTTCTTACTCTTGTAAGATAATCTGCAATTGGATCTGTATACATATGTATAAATTTGCGATTACGGTTTTCAGGAAGCACTCGCTTCCTGAACCTTTAATCAATTAAAAATTATTTTTGGTTTGCAAAAGTAATAAACTTTTACGAGATTACCAAGAAGCTTTTTTAACTCCTGGGATTAACCCTTGATTAGCCATTTCACGGAATGTTACACGTGAAAGACCAAATTGACGCATGTAACCTCTTGGTCTACCAGTTAATTTACAACGATTGTGTAAACGAATTGGTGAAGCGTTTTTAGGTAATTTCTGTAATGCTTCATAATCTCCAGCTTTTTTCAAAGCTTTTCTTTTTTCAGCATACTTATCTACAACAGCTTGTCTTTTAACCTCACGGGCTTTCATTGATTCTTTAGCCATAACTTAGTTCTTTTTGAAAGGTAAACCTAATTCAGTTAATAATGATTTTGCTTCTTTATCTGTTTCAGCAGATGTAACAAAAGTAATATCCATCCCTGAAATTTTGTTTACTTTATCAATATCAATTTCTGGGAAAATGATTTGCTCAAGTACACCTAAGTTATAATTACCTCTTCCATCAAATCCAGTAGATTTAATTCCACCAAAATCTCTTACACGTGGTAAAGATGAAGTAATAAGTCTATCTAAAAACTCATACATTCTTTCTCCACGTAAAGTTACTTTAGCACCAATCGGCATACCTTTTCTTAGTTTGAATGAAGCAACGTCTTTCTTAGAAATTGTAGCTACAGCTTTTTGACCAGTAATTTTAGTTAACTCTTCAACAGCGTAATCTACTAATTTTTTGTCAGACACAGCAGCACCAACACCACGGCTAATAACAATTTTTTCCAATTTTGGAACTTGCATTACATTTTTGTAACCAAATTCTTCTTTCAAAGCAGCAACTATTCTGCTTTTATATTCTTCCTTTAGTCTTGGTAAGTATCCCATAACTATATAACTTGATTAGATTTTTTTGAAAATCTTACTTTTGTTTCTCCATCCATTCTAAAACCAACTTTAGAAGTCTCTTTAGTTTTAGAGTCTACTAACGCTAAGTTAGAAATATGAATAGGAGCTTCTTTTTTCACGATTCCACCTTGTGGGCTTTTTGCACTAGGTTTCGTATGTTTTGAAACCATGTTTAATCCTTCCACTACAGCTTTGTTTTTATCGCGAATTACACGTAAAACTTTACCTTCTTGTCCTTTATGATCACCAGCATTAACTCTTACTAGGTCTCCTGATTTAATTTTAATTTTCATCATTTCTTTGAGAATTAAAGCACCTCAGGTGCTAATGATACAATTTTCATGAATTGTTTTTCACGAAGTTCTCTAGCTACTGGACCAAAAACACGAGTACCTCTCATTTCACCACCGGCATTTAATAACACACATGCGTTGTCATCAAATCTAATGTATGAACCATCGGCTCTTCTCACTTCTTTTTTGGTACGTATTACAACTGCAGTTGATACAGATCCTTTTTTAACATTACTGTTAGGAGCTGCGTCTTTGATTGAAACTACAATTTTATCACCTACAGATGCGTAACGACGTTTCGTTCCACCTAGAACACGGATAGTTAAAACTTCTTTTGCTCCCGTGTTATCTGCTACTTTTAATCTTGATTCTTGTTGTACCATAATTACTTAGCTCTTTCAATGATTTCAACTAATCTCCAACATTTTGTTTTACTTAAAGGACGCGTTTCGCTAATCTTTACAGTATCACCAATATTACAGTCGTTTGTTTCGTCGTGTGCAACATATTTCTTAGTTTTTAACACGAACTTACCATACATAGGGTGTTTTACTCTTTTTGTTTCTGAAATAACAATAGATTTATCCATTTTATTACTAGTAACAACACCAACTCTTTCTTTTCTTAAATTTCTTTTTTCCATCTTTCAGCAGAATACAATTATTGTAACTCTCTTTTAGTAATTTCAGTTGCAATTCTTGCTACTGATCTTCTTAATGTTCTCATTTGAAGCGGATTCTCGATTGGAGAAATAGCATGAGCCATTTTAAGGTCGTTATACGTTTTCTTTAACTGAACAAGCTTTGCTTGTAAGTCAGCTGCAGATAGATTATTTATTTCAGATTGTTTCATAATTAATTTTTATTATGCTTCGAAATCTCTAGCAACGATAAACTTAGTTTTTACAGGAAGTTTTTGTGCTGCAAGACGTAACGCCTCTTTAGCAACTGAGATAGGCACTCCACCTACTTCAAACATAATTTTTCCTGGTTTTACAACAGCAGCCCAATATTCGACTGCCCCTTTTCCTTTACCCATACGTACCTCAAGTGGTTTTTTTGTAATAGGCTTGTCTGGAAATATTTTGATCCATAATTGACCCTCTCTTTTCATGAAACGTGTTGCAGCAATACGAGATGCTTCAATTTGACGAGACGTGATAAAAGAAGAATCCATAGATTTAATACCAAACATTCCGTTTGAAAGGATGTGCCCTCTTTGAGAGTTACCTTTCATTCTTCCCTTTTGTACCTTACGATATTTTGTTCTTTTAGGTTGTAACATTTTGTCTTTTATTTAAAAAATTACTTTCTTTTGCGTGGAGCTGGTTTACCGCCTTTTCCTTTTGAATCAAAACCACCTCTTTCAGTTGATTTAGGACCTTTTTTGTCCATACCTACTAAAGGAGAAAGATCTCTTTTACCATAAACTTCACCCTTCATTATCCATACTTTGATTCCCATTCTACCATAAGTAGTGTGAGCTTCAGATAATGCATAATCAATGTCTGCTCTGAAAGTTGATAATGGAATTCTTCCTTCTTTGAAGCCTTCTGAACGAGCCATCTCTGCACCATTTAAACGACCAGAAATAAGAACCTTAATTCCTTCTGCATTCATTCTCATTGCTGCTGCGATAGCCATTTTGATAGCTCTTCTGTAAGAAATACGACTTTCGATTTGACGAGCGATAGAGTTACCAACTAAGTAAGCATCTAATTCAGGTCTTTTGATTTCGAAAATGTTGATTTGAATTTCCTTATCTGTAATTTTCTTAAGTTCTTCTTTTAACTTGTCTACCTCTTGTCCACCTTTTCCGATAATAATACCAGGTCTAGCAGTAGTGATAGTAACGGTTACAAGTTTTAAAGTTCTCTCGATAATTATTTTTGATACACTAGCTTTCGTTAAACGCGCATGGATGTACTTTCTGATTTTGTAATCTTCGGCGATTTTATCACCGTAATCATTTCCACCATACCAGTTTGAGTCCCATCCTCTGATGATACCAAGTCTGTTTCCAATTGGATTTGTCTTTTGTCCCATACTGTTAATTAATTACTTTGTGTGTTATTGATAGCTCCTAAAACCACTGTTACGTGATTAGAACGTTTTCTAATTCTATGTGCTCTACCTTGAGGCGCAGGACGTAATCTTTTTAACATCATACCACCGTCAACTCTAATTTCTTTTATGAATAAGCCAGCTTCTTCCATATTAGAACCTTCATTTTTAGCTGACCAGTTTGCAATGGCAGATAAAACTAATTTTTCTAATTTTTTTGAAGCTTCTTTTGGACTGAATCTTAAAATATTAAGAGCATTTTCTACCTTCTGACCTCTTACTTGATCCGCAACTAAGCGCATTTTTCTTGGTGAAGAAGGGCAGTTATTTAATTTAGCAAACGCAATCTGCTTGTTAGCTTCTTTTCTTGCGTCAGCTGCTTCTCTTTTACGAACTCCCATGACTTCTTATTTTTTACCTTTATTTTTCGCACCAGCGTGACCTCTAAAAGATCTTGTTGGTGAGAATTCTCCTAATTTATGACCAACCATATTCTCAGTTACATAAACTGGAACGAATTGACGGCCATTGTGAACAGCGATAGTTTGTCCTACAAAATCTGGAATAATCATAGATGCTCTAGACCAAGTCTTTACAACATTTTTATTACCACCTTCTATATTCTCTTGTACTTTCTTTTCTAATTTAAAGTGTACAAATGGTCCTTTTTTTAATGAACGTGCCATATCTTATTATTTCTTTCTACGTTCTACAATATACTTGTTACTCGGGTTAACCTTAGAACGAGTTCTATAACCTTTAGCTGGTAAACCTTTTCTTGAACGTGGATGACCTCCTGAAGAGCGTCCTTCACCACCTCCCATAGGGTGATCAACTGGGTTCATAGCTACTGGTCTTGTTCTAGGTCTTCTTCCTAACCATCTAGTTCTACCTGCTTTTCCAGACACTACTAATTGGTGGTCAGAGTTAGATACTGCTCCAATTGTTGCTGAACAAGTTAACAAGATTAATCTTGTTTCTCCTGACGGCATTTTAATTGTTGCATATTTTCCATCTCTAGCCATTAACTGAGCAAATGTACCTGCCGAACGAGCGATAACCGCACCTTGACCAGGTCTTAATTCGATACAAGAAATAACTGTTCCTAATGGAATTTTACTTAAAGGTAAAGCATTACCGATTTCTGGAGAAGCATCTTCACCTGAAACTACAGTTTGCCCAACTTGTAAACCATTCTGTGCAATAACGTAAGTTTTTGCTCCATCTGCATAATATAATAATGAGATAAATGCTGAACGGTTTGGATCGTACTCGATAGTTTTAACATTAGCAGGAATTCCAGCTTTTGTTCTTTTAAAATCAATAATACGGTACTTTTGTTTATGACCACCACCTGTATAACGCATGGTCATTTTTCCTTGACTATTTCTACCTCCAGAGTTTTTTTTCGGTGCGATCAATGAACGCTCCGGCTTATCAGTTGTAATAGTGTCAAAGCTATTTACAACTCTAAAACGCTGACCTGGGGTAATAGGTTTTAATTTTCTAACTGACATTGTTGTATATTAGATATTAGTATAAAAATCTATCGATTCTCCTTCTTTAACTTGAACAACTGCTTTTTTGTAAGCATTTGTTTTTCCACTGATTAATCCGCTTTTAGTGTATTTTACACTTCTATCAGCTCTATAGTTCATTGTTCTTACAGCAACAACAGTAATTCCAAATGCAGCTTCGATAGCTTTTTTGATTTGTACTTTGTTTGCAGTTTTTTCAACTATAAAACCAAAACGGTTAAAAACTTCACCATCTTTAGTTAACTTTTCAGTTACAATTGGCTTAATAATAACACTCATGATCTGAATTATTTACTTAAATTAGCTTCTATCGTTTCAATTGAACCTTCTAAAAGAACTAAACTTTTCGCATTTAAAATAGCGTAAGTACTTAATTCAGTAGAGTTTACAACTGAAGTCGTTTTTAAATTACGCGACGACAAATATACATTTTTATTTGCATCACCTAATATAAATAGAGATTTTTTGTTTTCTAACCCTAAAGAACTCAATACGTTAATGAATTTTTTAGTGTTTGGTGTTTCAAATGTAAAATCTTCAACAACAATAATATTTGATTCTTGAGCCTTTAAAGAGAAAGCTGATTTACGAGCTAATCTTTTTAAGTTTTTATTCAATTTGAATGAATAACTTCTCGGTCTTGGACCAAACACAGTACCACCACCTTTGAATAAAGGAGATTTTTTAGATCCTGCACGAGCAGTACCTGTACCTTTTTGTTTTTTAATTTTACGTGTACTACCTGCAACTTCTGCTCTTTCTTTAGCCTTGTGCGTTCCTTGTCTTTGATTAGCCAAGTATTGCTTTACATCTAAATAAACAGCATGTTTGTTAGGTTCAATAGCGAAAACTGTATCGTCAAGATTAACTTTACGACCTGTTTCTTTTCCTGTGATATCTAAAACTTTTACTTCCATTACTTCTGAATGATTACATAAGAGTTTTTGCACCCTGGTACACACCCTTTAATTACTAAAAGATTTTTATCAGCAACAACTTTCAATACTTTTAAGTTTTGAACCGTTACATTATCTCCACCCATTCTTCCTGCCATTCTCATTCCTTTGAATACTCTAGAAGGATAAGATGACGCTCCAACAGATCCTGGCGCTCTTAAACGGTTATGCTGACCGTGAGTGGCTTGACCAACCCCACCGAAACCATGACGTTTTACAACACCTTGAAATCCTTTACCTTTTGAAGTTCCACAAACGTCAACAAATTCACCTTCAGCGAATAAGTTTACATCAATTGAATCTCCTAACTTAAACTCCGCATCAAAACCTTGGAATTCAACAACTTTCTTCTTAGCAGCAGTTCCAGCTTTTTTGAAGTGACCTTCTTCAGCTTTAACTGTATGCTTTTCAGTTTTGTCATCGAAACCTAATTGAAGGGCTTCATACCCATCAACTTCGTTGGTTCTGACTTGGGTAACAACGCATGGCCCAGCCTCAATAACAGTACATGGAATGTTTTTTCCATTCTCGTCAAAGATGCTAGTCATACCGATTTTTCTTCCGATTAACCCAGACATAAATACATATTAATTAATTAAACATTGATTTTCAGCACACTTGCTGAATTTTTTCAAGGATGCAAATATATAAATATTTTATTGTTCTCAAAAATAAATGTTAACTTATTTTTAAAAACAACAAAAAAGGTATATTTTTTCCCTTGAGGATATAAAAAAACCGAGTAGTATTTCAACTCGGTTTTTATTTATTATGAAATAAAGTTATACTTTAATTTCTACTTCAACACCACTTGGTAATTCTAATTTCATTAACGCATCAATCGTTTTTGAAGAAGAACTATAAATATCTAGAAGTCTTTTGTATGACATTAATTCAAACTGCTCTCTAGATTTTTTGTTTACGTGTGGAGAACGTAATACTGTAAAAATTCTTTTGTGAGTTGGTAATGGAATTGGACCAGTTACAACAGCACCTGTACTTTTTACAGTTTTTACAATCTTTTCAGCAGACTTATCTACCAACATGTGATCGTAAGATTTCAATTTTATTCTGATTTTTTGACTCATTTTCTTAAGAATTAGGCGTTACCTTTTGCTTTTTTAATTACCGCTTCTGAAATATTAGCAGGTGTCTCAGCGTAGTGAGAGAACTCCATAGTTGAAGTCGCTCTTCCTGAAGACAATGTTCTTAATGTTGTTACATAACCGAACATTTCTGATAATGGCACGTCTGCTTTGATAGTTTTAGCTCCGTTTCTGTCACCCATGTCATTCACCTGACCTCTACGACGGTTAATATCACCAACGATATCTCCCATGTTTTCTTCTGGCGTAATAACTTCCATTTTCATGATAGGTTCTAAAACGATAGCTCCAGCAGCTTTTGCTACTTCTCTATAACCCATTCTCGCTGCTAATTCAAAAGAAAGAGCATCTGAATCGACTGGGTGGAAAGATCCGTCAGTTAAAGTTACTTTTAAACTATCTACTTGGTATCCTGCTAAAGGACCCGATTTCATAGCTTCACGGAAACCTTTTTCTACAGATGGAATATATTCCTTAGGAACGTTACCACCTTTTACTGCATTAATAAACTGTAATCCTACAGGAGCTTTACCGTCAACTAAATCAGCTGGCTCTAATGTAAATACGATATCACCGAATTTACCACGACCTCCAGATTGTTTCTTGTAAGTTTCTCTGTGCGTTGCAGATCTTGTAAATGCTTCTTTATATTCAACTTGAGGCTCACCTTGGTTTACTTCAACTTTGAATTCACGTTTCATTCTATCAACTAAGATATCTAAGTGAAGCTCACCCATACCTGAAATAATAGTTTGACCCGAAGCCTCATCAGTTCTAACTGTAAATGTTGGATCTTCTTCAGCTAATTTTGCTAAAGCCATACCCATTTTATCTACGTCAGCTTTTGTTTTAGGCTCAATTGCAATACCAATTACCGGCGCAGGGAATTTCATTGACTCAAGAATAATTGGGTGTTTTTCATCACACAACGTATCTCCAGTTTTGATATCTTTAAAACCAACTGCTGCTCCAATATCTCCAGCTTCGATATATTCGATTGGATTTTGCTTGTTAGCGTGCATTTGATAGATACGAGAAATTCTTTCTTTATTACCAGAACGAGTATTTAAAACATACGAACCTGCATCTAAACGACCAGAATAAGCACGGAAGAAAGCTAAACGACCTACGAATGGGTCAGTAGCAATTTTAAACGCTAAAGCAGCGAATGGCTCTTTAACATCTGGCTTACGCAATATTTTTGTTTGATCTTCTTCTAATAATTCAGCATCATCAGGATGAATTCCTTCAATACCTTCTTTATCCATTGGAGATGGTAAGTATTTACATACCGCATCTAACATGAATTGAACTCCTTTGTTTTTGAATGACGAACCAGCAATCATAGGAATGATAGCCATATCCATAACCGCAGCTCTTAATGCAATGTTGATTTCATCTTCAGTAATTGAATCCGGATCTTCCATGTATTTATCAAGCAAGTTCTCATCGTAATCAGCTACTGCTTCAATAAGGATATCTCTGTATTCTTTAACTTCTTCAAGCATATCAGCTGGAATATCAACAACTTCATAAGTTGCTCCCATTCCTGCATCATCCCAAACAATAGCTTGGTTTCTTACTAAGTCAACAACACCTTTGAAATCATTTTCTTCACCAATAGGCAAAGTAATTGCAACAGCGTTAGACTTTAACATATCTCTTACTTGCTGACATACCATCAAAAAGTTAGATCCTTGTCTGTCCATTTTGTTAACGAAACCGATACGTGGTACTCTATATTGATCTGCTAATCTCCAGTTAGTTTCAGATTGTGGCTCAACACCATCAACTGCACTAAATAAGAAAACTAAACCATCTAATACACGTAAAGATCTGTTTACTTCTACAGTAAAATCAACGTGTCCAGGAGTATCAATAATATTAAAGTGATAAGGCAATGATTCCGGCAACAATTTACCTTGTGTAGTTGGAAAATTCCACTCACAAGTTGTAGCTGCTGAAGTAATTGTAATACCTCTTTCTTGTTCTTGAGCCATCCAGTCCATTGTTGCAGCACCATCATGTACTTCACCAATTTTGTGTGACTTACCAGTATAGAATAATATACGCTCAGTTGTTGTTGTTTTACCAGCATCAATGTGAGCAGCAATTCCAATATTTCTTGTATATTTAAGTTCTCTTGCCATTTCTTAAGAATTAAAATCTAAAGTGAGAGAATGCTTTATTAGCATCTGCCATCTTGTGAGTATCCATTCTTTTCTTAACGGCAGCACCTTCTTCTTTTGCTGCTGCTAAAATCTCTGCAGCTAATTTACCAGCCATAGATTTTTCATTTCTTTTTCTTGTGTAAAGAATCAACCATTTAATTGCCATAGATACTTTTCTATCTGGGCGAATTTGCATAGGAATTTGAAATGTAGCTCCACCCACTCTACGTGAACGAACTTCTACGTGAGGCATAACGTTTGTTAATGCATCTTTCCAAATTTCTAATGAAGATTTCTCTGCATCTTGTTTTTTTGTTTCAACTATTTCTAAAGCATCATAAAATACTTTAAAAGCTACTGATTTTTTACCATCCCACATTAAGTTGTTTACGAAACGTGTTACCAACTGGTCGTTGAATTTTGGATCTGGCAAAAGGGGTCTTTTTTTGGCCGCTCTTTTTCTCATGTCTTTTCTTTAAAGTGTTAAATAATTACTTTTTAGCTGCTTCTTTAGGGCGTTTTGTACCGTATTTAGATCTACGTTGTGTTCTGTCTTTAACACCTGCTGTGTCTAAAGCACCACGCACAATGTGGTATCTAACTCCTGGTAAATCTTTTACCCTTCCACCTCTAACTAATACTATCGAGTGCTCTTGTAAATTATGCCCCTCTCCAGGAATGTATGCATTTACTTCGTTTCCGTTTGTTAAACGAACCCTAGCAACCTTTCTCATCGCTGAGTTTGGTTTTTTTGGAGTCGTTGTGTAAACACGAGTACATACACCTCTTCTTTGAGGACATGAATCTAAAGCCGCCGATTTACTCTTCTTAGTTATTTTGGTTCTTCCTGTTCTAACTAACTGCTGAATTGTTGGCATAATTAAATTTTAATTAAACTTGTTTATTGTTACCTTATTTTAAGGGATGCAAAGGTAGAAAATAATTTTTATTATCCAAACTCTATTATATTTATTTTTAATTTTCTAACTTTTTGATAACCAATTTATTGAAAACATCACCTAAGAAAGATAATTTTACTACCAAACATCAAAATAAATTCTAGAAAAATTACGTTATATTTGGACTATGAAATATTTATTTTTCTTAATTTTATTTTCACCATATATATATAGTCAGCAGTTTTATTTAAAAATTGAAGGGAATTCTTCAACTGAAAATAAAATTATTGACAGCATCGGCTATATCAAAACACATAAGGAAATTAAAAACCTATTAGAGTCTCAACAAAAATTCAATCAGAATTTAATAAAAATTGGTTATTTGGAAAACGAATTACTCGAAACCAAAAAAACCAATGATAGCAGTTTTACTTTTATATACAAATTAGGAAAACTAACTCGAAACATCGAAATTAAAACAGACAGCTTATCTAACGAAGTAAAAGAAATATTAAACTTACAATCTTCAGAAATTATTTTGCTTTCGAATACAGAATTTTACATCAACGAGAAATTGAATATTCTGGAGAAAAAAGGTTTTGCGCAATCTAAAATTAAATTAGACAACTTCAACACCTCTAATAACAAATTCCAAGCTGATTTAATTATCGAATTGAATCAAGTCAGAAAAATCAACAACTTAGTTTTTCAAGGCTACAGTCAATTTCCAATCGGAATTAAAAAAGTGTTTTTAAGAAAATACCAATCAAAACCTTTTAACAAAAACATTATTAAAAAAATTCATACTGATTTTAATTCTTTACCTTTTGTGACTCAAACTAAATATCCAGAAGTTTTACTTACAACTGATTCTACAAAAGTATATCTCTATTTAGAAAAAAGAAAAAACAACAGTTTTGACGGGTTTTTAGGTTTCGGAAACAATGACGAAACTCAGAAATTACAATTCAACGGATATTTAGATTTGAATTTATACAACAATTTAAATTCGGGAGAACGTTTCAATTTATATTGGAAAAATGACGGAAACAAACAAAGCACTTTTAATGTTAACTTAGACTTAGCTTATATTTTCAAAAGTCCAATAGCTTTAAAATCGAATTTAAAAATTTTTAAACAGGATACGATTTTTCAAAACAGTAGTTTCGATTTCGATTTGGGTTACATGATTAATTACAACACCAAAGTATTTATCGGATACAAAGACAATGTTTCAGAAGCCATACAAAAAATAGCAAGTTCCGATTTAAAAGATTTAAAATCCACTTTTAACACGGTTACATTTGAGCATAAAAAAATTGATTTTGACGATTCGCTATTTCCAGATAAATTCTCTATTTTTACGAAATTCGGAATCGGAAATAGAACAGCAAGTTCCATAAAAACCAATCAGTTTTTTGCGCAATTTCAACTTCAGCAACTGCTCGAACTCAATAAAAAAAACTACATTCATTTAAAAACCGGTACGTATTTTCTTCAAAGTACGAATTATTACACCAATGAATTGTACCGATTTGGCGGAATTCAATCCATAAGAGGTTTCAACGAAAACAGCCTACAAGGAAATATATTCAGCGGAATTTTTGCCGAATACAGATATGTAGCTTCTCCTAATTTATATTTTTATACAATCACTGATTATGGTTATTACCAAGATAAAGCCAACAACAGCAAAGATCAACTTTACGGATTAGGTTTCGGATTAGGATTATTAAGCAATGGCGGCTTATTTAATTTAGTGTATGCAAATGGAAACACAGGAAGTCAAACCATAAAACTTTCTAATTCTATTGTACAAATTAGTTTTAAGACCTATTTCTAAAGAGCAAAGTAAAAAGCAAAAAGAACCAAGTTTGAACAAAGTAAAACAACTTTATTATTTTATTTTTTACTTGACCTTTAATATTATATCTTTGCAGCTATGAAAAACGACAATCAGATTTTTGGAATTAGAGCCATTATTGAAGCTATACATTCAGGCGCAGTTATAGACAAAGTATTTATTCAGAAAGAAGCTCAGGGCGACTTAATGAAAGATTTAATGAAAGCTATAAAAGCGAATAATGTCAATTTTAGTTATGTTCCGGTTGAAAAACTGAATCGTTTTACTTCTTTAAATCACCAAGGAGCGGTGGCAACTATTTCGCCAATTGCTTTTCACGATTTAGATACTTTAATTGAACAAACTTTAGAAAGTGGCAAAACACCTTTATTCTTAGTTTTAGATCAATTGTCTGATGCTAGAAATTTTGGTGCGATTATCAGAACGGCAGAATGTGTTGGCGTGAACGGAATTATTGTTCAAAAACAAGGTTCTGCTCCAGTAAATGGCGACACAGTTAAAACTAGTGCAGGTGCTGTTTTCAATATTCCAATTTGCAAAGTGGACCATATTAAAGACGCTGTTTTTCATTTACAAAGTTGCGATATAAAAACTGTAGCAGCGACAGAAAAAACAGAACACACTATTTACGATATCGACTTTAAAGTTCCTGTAGCGATTATTATGGGTAACGAAGAACGCGGTGTAAACCCATCGGTTTTAAAAGTAGTTGATGAAAAAGCGAAATTACCTATGTACGGAACTATTGAATCTTTAAATGTTTCTGTAGCTTGTGGTGCTTTTTTATATGAAGTAGTGAGACAAAGACTTTTATAATATATAGAGAACTTTATTTACTTATATGACTTATATGGTTGAAATTTCAATTGTATAAGTCTTTTTTTTTACTTCATTTTCAAAAACTCATAAATTACTTTTACTGAAGATTTAAAATACGAATCGACTTCCGTTTCTTCAACAACTTCAGGTTCGGGTTTTGGCGGATTGATGAAATTACCATGTTCATCAAATTGTTTAAAGAAAGGTTTGTCCGATGGATCAAAATCTGGATGCTCCCAATCGTAAAAAATAGGTTTTTCAAATTGTGGCGTTTTTATAAAAACTCCCATCGTTAAACCTGTTACAAATCCAGCAAAATGTCCTTCCCATGAAACATTTCCCTTTAAGGTTTCTGCATTGGGAAACATATACCAAATGATTCCACCATACAATAATACAATAGTTAAAGACAAAGCGACTAATCGGTAATATTTGGATAAAATTCCTTTGAAGAAAATAAAACTTACTAAACAATACACCAAACTACTTGCACCAATATGATAGGAATTTCTTCCGATTAGCCACGTTCCTATTCCGGAAAACAAAATTCCTAAAAACAAGACTTCCCAAAACTGTTGACGGTAAAAATACTTCAACGCCATTACCAAAAAGAAAATTGGAATAGAATTATTGAGTAAATGTTTAAAACTTCCGTGAATGAAAATATGCAATGGAACTCCTCGTAAACCTTTAAATGTTTTAGGTAAGATTCCGAACTCATGCATCTCTGGAAAATAATGTAAACCTACATAATAAGAAACCCACATTGCCATTACAAAAAGCAAAGGAAAAAGAAGTACCGAAGCAGAAAAATAAAAATTTTTATCTATTGAAGATTTTATCATACAGCATAAAAGTCAAAAATGAAGCCAAAGTAAAAGGTATGTAATTTTGGCAGTTTATCTACAATTCCAAAAACCCCAAAAAAGTTTAAATCCAATTTCTTTTTCTTTTTTTTCTTTTATTTTATCTAAATCATAAGAACAGATAAATAATTCTCTTCTTATTTTATTAATTCTTTTTATATCTAAATTCGAAGGATAAGGACAAAATATATTGTTTTTGTAATATCCATTTAAATCATTTTTATCAGAAAAATTAACTCTGTAAGTATTGTCGTGGATTAAAGCAACGTCTCTAGGGTGTATATTCCCTTTTTTGATTTGTTCTAACCAAATATATTTTAATTTTTTATAGCTATCAAAATTATGTATCAATGTAGTTATAATTAGTTCTTCCGATAAGCATTCTTCATCTAAAACAAAATATTTCCTCAATAAGGAATCATGCTTAATTCTATTATGAAAATCAATTTTGGAGGATTTAATTTCCCTGAAAACTGTGGAATCAGCAATCCCTATTATTTTTTCTCCAGGATAACCATATTTTGAAATGAATTTCTGAATCTCTACTACTGATTTGGATTGTTTAATTTTATAATTTTTGTTCGATAAATATTTGTCTTTTTGATCTTGAATTCCAATTTTATATACCCAATCAATTTTTTCAGCATTTAACTTAGATAAATATATTTTCCTTTTCTCTACATACAATTTACTTAATCCTTTATCACTTTCTAAATTTGAAATAATAGGTTTGAAAATTTCAATCGATTTCAAATGACTAAGTTTTAAACCAAACTCAAATCCTTTCTCAATATATTTTTTATACGGTAATTTAGAATAATAAGCTAACTGACTTGCGTTTACAAGGTCTTTTAAGAAAATAAAATCATACGCTGAAAAAGCTTTGTCATAATAGTAAAATGTACTATCAGTATTATTATCAATAAAATAAAATTTCTCTGCTTTATTTATATAGGTATGATAAATACGGTAATCTTTTTCAACTTGTGAAAAAAGAGAAAAGGACAAGCAAAAAACAAAAAGTGTTGATAAAAATCTCATATTATTATAACCAATAAAAATCAAATTTATTGTATTTTTACATCATGACAACACCTTTAGCAGAAAGAATTCGCCCGAAAACATTATCGGAATACATAAGTCAATCTCATTTGGTTGGCGAAAACGGCTCGTTAACCCAACAAATTGCGAAAGGAATTATTCCGAGTTTAATTTTATGGGGGCCACCTGGAACAGGCAAAACTACTTTGGCACAAATTATGGCACAAGAAAGTAAACGTCCGTTTTACGAGTTGAGTGCGATTAATTCTGGCGTAAAAGACATTCGTGATGTCATTGAAAAAGCCAAACAAAGTGGTGGATTATTCACCGCTAAAAACCCAATTTTATTTATTGATGAGATTCACAGATTTAGTAAATCACAACAAGATTCACTTTTAGCAGCTGTAGAAAAAGGTTGGGTTACACTTATTGGAGCTACAACTGAAAATCCGAGTTTTGAAGTCATTCCTGCACTTTTGTCAAGATGTCAGGTTTATGTTTTAAATGCGTTTACGAAAGAAGATTTAGAAAACATTTTACATCGAGCAATAGCATCTGACGATTATTTGAAAAGTAAAAAAATAGACTTAAAAGAAACCGAAGCTTTATTACGATTATCTGGTGGTGATGGAAGAAAATTGCTAAACGTTTTCGAATTAGTTGTCAATGCAACTGAAAGTGATGAAATTGTAATTACGAATGAAAAAGTAATGCAATTGGTTCAGAAAAATACCGTATTGTATGATAAAACAGGTGAACAACATTATGATATTGTTTCAGCATTCATAAAATCAATTCGTGGAAGTGATCCGAATGGCGCGGTGTATTGGTTAGCTCGAATGATTGAAGGTGGCGAAGATGTAAAATTCATTGCGCGTAGAATGTTAATTTTATCAAGTGAAGATATTGGAAATGCGAATCCAACCGCATTTATCATGGCAAACAATGTCTTTCAAGCCGTAAGCACAATCGGTTATCCAGAAAGCCGAATCATTTTGAGTCAATGTGCAATTTATTTAGCGACCTCAGCAAAAAGCAATGCTAGTTATATGGCTATTGGAAAAGCGCAACAAGTAGTCAAACAAACTGGAGATTTACCTGTTCCAATTCATTTAAGAAATGCGCCTACAAAATTAATGAAGGAATTAGGCTACGGTGAAGAATACAAATATTCGCACGATTTTGCGAATAATTTTGCCGAACAAGAATTTCTACCAACTGACATTTCAGAAACCACCTTTTTTGAACCTGGTGAAAATGCTAGAGAAAGAGAAATTCGACAGTTTTTAAAAAACAGATGGAAAAATAAATATGGGTATTAGTTAGAAATTAACTTAAAAAATATTTATTGTACATACTTTTAAATTGAAAGAAAACCATCAAGAAATAAAGAATAATAACTAAATAATATTTTTTAAACTTTTCTTTCCAAAATAGCCAATCAATAAAATTATCATTTTGCTCATTTAGAGAAGAATAACCACATTTAAATATATGAGGAATAATATTAATCTGTTTAGAAGTCGACCTTATTGGTTTAGGATTAGCGACAAAAATATCATCCTTATAAGGAACATAAAATCCTGCTTTTTGAATGGCTAAAACATCTAAAACTCTGATAAATGTAGCATAATCAGAATTTGGACCAAAATGGAATTTCACACCTCTTATTGAGTCTTTAGATAAAGTAATTCCCTTTATTTTAATTGCTGCTTTATCAATTTTTTTTAAATCAATTACGCTATCGCCGTTTAAATTAACGGTTGTATATTTTTTTGAGTTTAAAAATTTGGTTAGACCTTTATTTCCGAGATCGTCTTCTTTTCCATCCCAAATTTGAATATCTATTGAACAACAATTCGTAAAAGCTTCATTATTCTTTGAATTTAGCACACATAAAATTGGCAACAATATGATGCTAATAAAACCAGCAGAATAATAAATTTTACTTTTATGTTTTCTCATTGAATTAGAACAAAATTAAATAAAACCTAAAACAAATATTCTTCAACCATATATCTATCATCTAGATAATATTCAAAAACACCTTTGTTTCCATTTAATGTAAAAACTCCATTAGCGTCTTCTTTAAAAGCAATAAACACGTTAGAATTTTTAGTTTTCTTTAAATTTAAGAGTACAAAACCTTCACTATTTCTAATTTCAGTAATATGAAATCCGTTAAAAACATCTTCCTTTTTACAATTTAAAAACGTTTTAAATTCAGATAAAATAGGTGTTTCAGCTAAAACTGGTTTTACTTCAATAACTTCTTTCTTTTGAATTACAGCTGGTTTGTATTTTTTTAATTCAGGACTTAACAATTTAATAGCTTCCATAAAACCTAATTGCATGTCTTTCTCTTTACTTTTGACTTCAGCTGTTTCAAACAATAAATTATTATGACAGTCTTTAATTTGAAATTTCAATTTCGTTGAAAACACATTGCTATTATCAACCAAAACACCTGTTAATGCGTTGCATCTGTTTTGGGCAATTTCCATAGGCAAAACGGCATCATCAAAATAAACTTCATAATTATTAGAAACCAAAATAGCTTTCAACATGTTGTTAATATTGTAAGAGTTTTTCTCTCTTTGAAAGTCGAAATTATTTGAAATAAGAATAGCTTGTTTTTTTTGAGCAAATGATACAACAGAAAACAACGCAAGTAATAAAACTAAAAACTTCTTCATTATAAAATATTTTTTAATTGGATTAATTTTTGAATTTGAATAATTTGATTATGAGAGACCGCTTCATTTTCTGGATTAAAATAAACCGCCTTCATTCCGAAATTCATCGCACCTAAAACATCAGCTTCTATACTATCGCCAATCATGATACTTTGATTTTTGGAAGCATTGGCTAAAGATAAAGCATACTGAAAAATATTCTCGTGTGGTTTTTTATGACCTGCTAATTCAGAATTAGTAATGGTTACAAAATACTTTTCTAAATTACTTTTTTGCAATTTCACTTCTTGTACGAATGAAAATCCGTTGGTAATAATATGTAATTCGTAATTATCTTTTAAATAGTCTAAGGTTTCAATTGTACCTTCAATCAAATGATTATTCGAAGTTAAATACTCAATAAACAAATGAGAAATGGCATTAATCTCTTCTAAAGTAACTTCGAAATTAATCGCTTCAAAAGCATCTTTTAATCGATTCACACGAAGTGCTTCTTGATCAATTTCGTTTCTTTCATACAACTTCCAATACGCCACATTTATCGGATTATAAACATCCATGAATTGTTGCGTATCGATTGAAAACTTTAATTCTTGAAATATTTTTTCAAACGCTAAGGCTGAGTTTTTCTCAAAATCCCAAAGTGTGTGATCTAAATCGAAAAATATGTGTTTAATTTCGTCCAAGATTTATTTTCCTTTAACAATTTCTGCATTATCACAATTATAAATCCAATCTTCCACATCGTTTTCATTCGGACGAAAAGTTCCTTTTATGGTTAAATAGGTATCCGTTTTAAGTTTCGGAGTTGCACCTTTAAACTTAATTCCCATAATAGTTTCTGGTCCTGATTTTCCACAGAAAAAACAAGAAGCGAATACGTTTTTACTCAACGCATAATTTTTATTATCAATTGGCACAATAAAACCACTCATTACAATAGTTTTTTTCGCTAATTTTTTCAATTTCGTATTAATCATTGGAAAATCAACTTCGCCGTACGACGCGTGCTTTTTCTTCATATATTTAATTTCACCTAACATTTTCCAGGTTAAAGTATCCGCAGAAACAAATCTTTTTGAAGATTTAAAAGTTGCTACTTCGCTTTGATTTTGAAAACTAAACAAGAAAACGCCTAAGAATAAGGCCATCATTATTTTTACTGAATTACGCATTTGCTAATGTTTTTGATATGTTTAATGTATATGCTTTTATCGCAGGTATACCCGCTGCAATTAATCCGACTAACATGGTTAAACCGAATAAAAGCCCTTCTTTTTCCCAAATGATTTCCATGGGATTAAATCCTAATTTAAAATCTGATTCTGATGCTTTCGACAATAGAACTATTCCTACTCTACCCAAAATTGTGCCAAATAAATAGCCCACTACACATAGTAAGATACTTTCGTATAAAACAACTAAAAGCAATTGATGTCTTTTGGCGCCGTTCACTCGCATTAATGCAAATTCCGCTTTTCTTTCTTTTAATGTATTGAATAAAGCAATGAAAATTGAAATTCCAGAAATTAACATAATTCCGAAAGCTAAATATTTCAACGCATTCAATCCTACTCCAAACATATCGAATAATCTGTTCATTTGATAGGTTGGTAAAGCCGCTTGCATTTTAGTATTTTGTGCAATTAAGTTGGGCCACATAAACACACCCATTTTATTTTTAAACTCAATTAAAACCGATGTGATTTCCATATTTGGCTCATCAATTGTCATATCCGATTCGTGTTCATCATGTACATGACCTTCTTCGCCATGAGCTGGATTTTCGGCAACTTCTTCATGACCACCTTCATGATGCATTTGCCAAACCGTTGGAATATTCGATAAAATTAAATTATCAATAACTTTTCCAGTTTTTGAAGCAATTCCTACTATAATATATTCTACGTGATCGTGTACTTCTCCTTCTGCGGCACTTCCGTGCGTTCCTTTAAAAGTATCGCCTCTTTTTAAATTCAATTTTTCGGCTACGTCTGCTCCAACAACCACTTCGAAATTGTGTTCAAACACTTTTCCATCAGCTATTGTAGCTTGATATTTTTCTAAGTAATCTGGTGTAGTTCCAACAATTTTAAAACCTACATAATTATCACCATACGCTAATGGAATAGCTTTTTTCACGTACGGATGTTTCATCCAAACTTTTACAGAATCGTAACTAATATTTCCTGTGGGATCATCTACTTGATATACTGAAGACAACACTAATTGCAAAGGACTACCTTGTGCACCTAAAACCAAATCCACACCATCTAAATTGCTTTGGTATTTTTCTTCGAATTGTTTTTCGACTAAAATTAAAACCGTTATTATCGCTACTGAAGCTGTTAATAACAAAATACTTAAAATGGTATTTAAAGGCTTAAACCAAATGTTTTTCCATGCTAACTTTCCGATCATACCATTGTAATTTGATTGGTGAATTTTTCTTTAATACGACTATCGTGAGTGACAATAATTAAAGCCGTTTTATATTCTTTTGATAAGGTTTCCAATAACTCTATAACATTGTCTGCATTTTTATCATCTAAACTTGAAGTTGGTTCATCTGCTAATAACACCTTAGGCTCATTCATTAAAGCACGAGCGATAGAAACTCGCTGTTGTTGCCCAACACTTAACTGACTTGGCAATTTGTGAGCTTGTTCAGCAATATCTAATTTTTGTAATAATTCTTTAGCTCTAATTTTGTGCTTTTTTCCAGTGGCCAACCAACTTGCCATTTCTAAATTCTCCAAAACAGAAAGCGAAGCAATAAAGTGTGATTTCTGAAAAACTACTCCGATATTTTTCCCTCTAAACTTGTCTGCTTTGCTTCCTTTTAAATGTGTGATTTCTTTATTATCGATTACAATTTCTCCAGAATTAGGCTTTAATAATCCGGCTAAAATGTGTAAATAGGTAGTTTTTCCTTTTCCAGAATTACCGGTAACTAAAATTGTACTTCCAGGCTGACAGAATAAATCGGGCATAATGAAAGTTTGGTCTTTGTTATAAGAAAACGTTATGTTTTTTGTGCTTATCATTTCTCTTTATATTATGTTGCAAGATAACAATAATGAAGAAGATTGAAAATCTATTAACAAAATTTTTAAATTTCTAAAATGGAGCACAATTAGAATTCATAATCCTCTACTTGTAATCCTTTTTCTTCATCATGATAAATCGCTAACGAACCATCAATAAAATCGAAATGAATGAAATTTTCGTTTCTGTTTTCGTAATCAACAACTGTGTTTACGGACAATAAAGGCGTTTTTATTTTATCTTTCCAAATCGTAGCTTGGCTAACATCAATTCTTTTTAAAGAAAGTACATCTTGAAATTTGGCAGCCAACGCTTTTTGTTCGTCTTCAAAATTGTAGTTTGTTAAAACAACATAACCATTATCTTCTTCATTAATTTTGAAAAAATAGGTGCTAGTTTTATCAAAAACGATTTCAATAGTATCTACAAAAACGAACTTTTCTTCTGGATTAACCAAATTAATCCAAAAATGATAAAATATTGAAGTGATGTTTTGATGCTTTTTTATTTGAGAAACCAATTCTAAATCTTGATTGGTAAATTGATATAATTCGTTCATTGTGTTAACTGTAAATTTATTTTGCAAAAATACGTTTTCTATTCTTAATTAATTATTAAATAGGTACACAGATTTTTATGATTTTCTGCAATATTTCTTAGTCTAATTAAAACTATGTGTCTATGTGTTTTAAAAAATCCCAGCATCTCTAAAACTTAAATATCCAAACTCTGTAATAATTACATGATCTTGCACAATAATATCTAAAGTTTGACCCGCTAATTTTACTTTTTTTGTTAAAAATAAATCAGACTCACTTGCTTGTAATTTTCCTGAAGGATGATTGTGACATAAAATTATGGCGGTAGCATGATATTCAAAAGCGGTTTTAAAAACCATTCTATTGTCTACAACAGTTCCTGTAATTCCGCCTTTACTGATTTGCGATTTATGAATCACTTTATTTGAATTATTTAGATACAATACCCAAAATTCTTCGTGAGGCAATTCACCAATTATAGGTTGCATGATTTCGAACGTTTTTTTACTTGAAGTAATTTGAGTTAATTCTGTGGCGTCTTCTATTCTTCTTCTTCGACCCAATTCTAATGCCGCAACGATTGAGATAGCTTTCGCTTCACCAATGCCTTTAAATTGTGTCAATTGATTAATAGACAATTTACTCAATTGATTGAGATTATTATTAGAAGAAGCTAAAATTCGCTGACACAATTGCACAGCACTTTCATTTCTGGAACCGGAGCCAATTAATATCGCTAATAATTCGGAATCGGATAAGGTAGATTTTCCTTTAACTTGTAGTTTTTCTCGTGGACGATCATCTTCGGCCCACTGATTAATTGGCGTGTACATAAAATTTATTTTGGCGTTTATAAAAACAAAGTAATAAAATTATAATTAATCTTCCAAATTCTGCAACTTTATTAAAAGAATTAATACTTATTTAACAAACCTTTAAAAAAAATAAAATGAGAACTTTAAAAAATTTATTTATGTTAACTGTAATTTTATTTACAAGTTTAACTGCTTCTGCTCAAACAGCTGATGAAATTATTAACAAATATTTTGAAAACATTGGTGGTAAAGAAAAATTATCAAAAATCAATGGTTGCAAAATGAACATAGTTACCAACTACAATGGAATGGAAATTCCTGTAGAAATTTTCAATGATAAAACGGGAAAAATGTATGTGAAAATTAATTTTCAAGGAAAAGAAATTACACAATTAGCATTTGATGGAAAAACAGGATGGAGTACTAATTTCATGACTATGAAAGCCGAAAAATTAGATTCTGAAACTACTGAAAATATGATATCTCAAATTAACGATTTCCCAGATCCGTTTTACAACTATAAAGAAAAAGGATATAAAGCGGAATTACTTGGTAAAGAAACTAAAGAAGGAACAGAGTGTTTTAAAATCAAACTAACTAAAACACCAATTACTGTAGCTGGAAAAAAAGAAGATAACGTTGTTTTCTACTATTTTGACACTGAAAACTTTGTACCAATCATGACAGAAGCTGAAGTAAAAGAAGGTCCAGCTAAAGGGCAAATGTCTACAAGTACAATGGGAGATTATCAAGAAGTTGATGGAATATTTTTCCCATTCACTATGAATCAAGGCGGACAAGCAATGACAGTAAAAAGCATTGTAATCAACCCACCTGTAGACGCAAAAGCATTTGAAATGAAAGCAGAATAATATGAAAAAGTCATTATTATTCTCTATAATTTCATTAGGTGTATTTACTTCAAATGCACAAGAAATAACCTTAAAAGGAAAAGAACTTTTCGGAGATTTAGAAGCAAGACAAATTGGTCCAGCCTTAATGAGTGGCCGTGTTTCTGATTTAGCCATTCATCCTAAAAACAATCAAATTATCTTTTTAGGAGCAGCTGGTGGTGGAATTTGGAAAAGTTCAGATGGCGGTGCTTCTTTCGTACCTGTTTTCGATAAACATATTCAATCTATTGGAACTATTACTTTCGATCCAAACAATCCAGATAATGTAATTTGGGCTGGAACTGGTGAAACTTGGACAAGAAACAGTGTTTCTGTTGGTGATGGAATTTACAAATCTACCGATGGTGGTTTGAACTGGACCAATATGGGTTTACCAAAATCGGATAGAATTTCTTCAATTATTGTTGACCCAAGAGATTCAAACAATGTTTGGGTCGGTGTTTTAGGTGCGCTTTGGGGAGATAGTGAAGAAAGAGGAATCTACAATTCAAAAGATGGTGGAAAAACTTGGAATAAAATTCATTATGTTGACAATAAAACAGGTTGTTCCGATTTAGTAATCGATCCAACTAATCCAAATGTAATGTATGCTAGTTTTTGGGAATTTAGAAGAACCGGTTGGTCCTTTAATTCTGGAGGAAACTTCTCTTCTTTATTAAAAACTACAGATGGTGGAAAAACGTGGAACAAAATTCACAATGGTTTTCCAGCAGGACAGTTAGGAAGAATTGCCATTGCAGTAGCACCTTCAAACGCCAATATTTTATATTCAGTAATTGAATGCGAAAAAGACAGCGAAAAAGGATTATATAAATCGGAAGACGGTGGGAAATCGTGGAAACATTTAAATAGTGATTTCGCTTTAGTGGTTCGTCCGTTTTACTTTTCAAGAATTACAATCGATCCAAAAAACCCAGATATTGTTTACAAAGGCGGATTAAATGGTTCTATTTCTCGTGATGGCGGAAAAACATTTAGAAACTTAGGTGCGATGCATTCTGATATTCACGATATTCTTGTCGACCCAATTGACACCAACCGAATTTATGTGGCTACCGATGGTGGAATGTACAGAAGTTGGAATAATGGAAGTACTTTGGACATTGTGAAAAACTTACCTATTTCTCAATATTATC
The DNA here is from genome assembly GCF_036321945.1 of Flavobacterium facile. NCBI lineage: Bacteria > Pseudomonadati > Bacteroidota > Flavobacteriia > Flavobacteriales > Flavobacteriaceae > Flavobacterium > Flavobacterium facile. The sequence continues at coordinate 200,798 of NZ_JAZAYT010000030.1, read as the reverse complement.
ATATTACTTTAGACACAGAAGAACCGTATAATATTTATGGTGGCTTACAAGATAATGGTTCTTGGTACGGCCCAAGTAAAAGTGACGGCGGAATTGAAGCTAGAGACTGGAACAGCGTTGGTTACGGAGATAGATTTAGAGTTTTAAAACATCCAACTAAGAAAATTATTTACAGTGAAATGCAAGGTGCCGAAAATATTTGGCGTTATAATTTAGAAACGAAAGAATTAAAAACGATTCAGCCTTTACAAGAAAAAGGCGTGGTAAAATTACGTTTCAACTGGAATACGCCTATTGTTACAGGTTTACATAATCCGGATAGAATTTATGCAGGAAGTCAATTCGTACACGTTTCTGATGATATGGGTGCGAGTTGGAAAATTATTTCTCCAGATTTAACAACGAATGACAAACTAAAAATGAATCAAGAAAATTCTGGTGGTTTGTCTAAAGATAATTCTGGTGCGGAAAATCATTGTACATTATTTACCATTGCAGAATCGCCTTTGAGCAAAGATATTATTTGGGCTGGTGCCGATGATGGAAATGTTCAAATCACTCAAGATAGTGGAAAAACTTGGAAAAATGTAACCGCAAACATTGTAGGTTTACCAAAAAACACATGGTGTTATCATATCGAAGCCAGTAATTTCGCAAAAGGAAGTGCGTACGCCGTTTTTGAAGGACATACTAAAAACGACATGAACACCTATGTTTACAAAACTACTGATTTTGGAACCACTTGGGCTTCAATTGTAACAAAAGACATTGATGGTTTTGCACGTTGTATTCAAGAAGATTATGTTAATGAAAATTTATTATTCTTAGGTACAGAAAAAGGTTTATACATCACGGTTGATGGTGGTAAAAACTGGTCGAAATTTGAAAACAATATGCCTGCTGTTGCCGTTATGCATTTGGATTTACACAAGAAAACTAATGATTTAGTAATGGCGACTCATGGTAGAGGTGTTATTATTCTTGATGATGTTAGTATTTTAAGACAAGTAACTAATGAGATAATCGCTTCTGATGTATATTTCTTTAAAACCAAACCATTTACAAAAGTAGAAAATTCTTCATTTGGAAGTACGGCTTCTGAGTTAGAATTTGTGGGTGCGAATCCAAGCACTTCTGCACAAATTGTATATTATCTAAAAAAGAGAAATACGTTTGGTAAAATGGAAATGGAAATTCAAGATATGAATGGAAATAAAATTGTGAATTTACCTGTGAGCAATCAAAAAGGGATAAATATTGTTTCTTGGGATTTTAATGAAAAAGGACCGAAAGTGGCAACAGGGAAAACGTTAGATTATAGCGGCTTCACTACTCCACTTGTTCCAGCTGGAAAATACAAAGCCGTTTTAACTAAAGGTAAAGATAAATTTACACATGAATTTGAAGTGTTAAATGATCCGAAAAGTCCAATTACAGCAGCTTCAAGAACAGAACAAAGAACTACTACTAAAATGCTTTTCGATAAAGTACAAAGTTTAGCTTATATGGTTTATGAAATAGACGAAATGATCAAGCTTAATGGTGAAATTGCTACTATAGACAAAAGTTTTTTAAAAACAGCCGATAAAATAAACGCAGAACTTAACAAATTAAAAAACAATATGGTAGTAACTACTGGTGATAATTATGTGGGTGCTGCAGAAAAGCGATTAAGAGAGAAATTAGGAGCCATTTATGCTTCTGTGGCGAGTCAGTATGATGCGCCTTCTCCATCGCAAAAAGCCAATATCGAATCGATAATGGAAATATATAACAAAGCGGAAGTTGAATTTAAAAGATTAGAAAAAACACATTTCTCTAAAATTTTAGAAAAAGCTAAAAAAACGAATCCAGAATATAAATTGAAGTCATTTGATGAATTTATTGCGGGATAGTTTTTAAACCGAAATAACTTAAAAGGCCAATTTTTATTGGTCTTTTTTTATACTAAAAATTGAGAAATTACGTTACAATTGAAATCTCTTTTTATGAATTATATTTTTATTTTTGTCTTCTTCTTAAGTTTTACTTCTTGTAAAAAACAAGAATCACTTTCTGATAAAACAATTTTGATTTCTGAAAAGCAAGAAATTGTTCCAATTGAAAACCCGAATTCTTTTGCTGAAAAACTTTCAAATGCGGCCATTTCAATTATTGATAAAAATGTGATTTACACACCTGATTATGTGAAGTTAAAATATCCAAATGGTGATGTTCCTGCAAAAACTGGTGTTTGTACGGATGTAATAATTCGTGCTTATAGAAAATTGAATATTGATTTACAAAAAGAAGTGCACGAAGATATGGTAGCGAATTTTACTAAATACCCAAATTTAGAAAAATGGGGTTTGAAAACTACAGATAAAAATATTGATCACAGAAGAGTTCCAAATTTGGAAATTTTCTTTGGTAGAAAAGGAAAAACATTACCAATTACACAAAATGCAAGTGATTACAAAACAGGAGAAATTGTCACTTGGATGATTAATGATAAATTACCACATATCGGAATTGTCACTCATTTAAAATCGGAAGATGGAAAACGCAATTTAATTTTCCACAATGTGGGTGGCGGACAAGCTTTAGAAGATTGCTTGTTTAGCTATACGATTGTTGGGCATTTTCAATATGGAATATAAAAACAAACCCTCCAAGAATTTTGAACTCTTGGAGGGTTTTATATATTATCACATTGACAAATCGGCTAATTGATTAATTGGCTAACTTCATCAAAGTTCAATCCTCCATAATTACCAGAACTCATTAAAAGTAAAGCGGAATTATTAAAATCTTGCGCAAACAAATATTCCTTAAATTCTGTTGGATTGGTATAAATAACTAAATCTTTTCTGTTGAATGATTGTGCGATTTGTTCGTAAGACACTTCATCTAATTGTTTAATTTTAACCGCATCTGGCGAATAAAAAACTACAGCAACATCTGCTGCGTCTAATGCACCTTCGTATTCTTTTAAAAATTCGGCATTTAAACTACTATACGTATGCAATTCTAAACAGGCAATTAATTTTCTATCTGGATATTGAGCTTTCACTGCTTTTGTAGTCGCCGAAACTTTACTTGGTGAATGTGCAAAATCTTTGTAAGCTACTTTATTACTGCTTTCTGCAATTTTCTCTAAACGTTTACTTGCACCTTTGAAACTAGCAATTGCTTCATAAAAATCGACTTCATCTACGCCCATGCATTGGCAAATCCATTTCGCACCAGCTAAATTATTTAAATTGTGTGCTCCAAAAACTTCAATTGGCATTGGTCCTTCTGGAGTGTCTAATAAAGTGGTTCCATTTTCCACTGAATAACTTGGTGTTTGATAGGCAATTTTACGAATTGGATTCGTAGTTTCTTCAGCCACTTGCTTAACCGTTGGATCTTCTTCATTATAGACTAAAATACCGCCATTTGTAATTTGCGATGTAAAAATACTAAATTGTTCTACATAGTTTTCAAACGTTGGAAACACGTTAATATGATCCCAAGCAATTCCTGAAAGCAAAGCAATATTCGGCTGATACAAATGGAATTTTGGTCTTCTGTCCATTGGAGAAGATAAATATTCGTCACCTTCTAAAACTATAAAATCGTTAGTTTCTGTCAAATGAACCATCGTATCGAAACCTTCTAATTGCGCACCAACCATATAATCTACTTCAATATTATGATAATGCATAACATGTAAAATCATAGAAGTGATGGTTGTTTTTCCGTGAGAACCACCTATAACAACTCGTGTTTTATTTTTAGATTGTTCGTATAAAAATTCTGGATACGAATAGATTTTTAAACCTAATTCTTGTGCTTTTAGTAATTCTGGATTATCTGCTTTGGCGTGCATTCCTAAAATAATAGCTTCAATATCTGAAGTGATTTTTTCTGGAAACCAACCCATTTCAACAGGTAATAATCCTTTCTTTTCTAGTCGAGATTTTGAGGGTTCAAAAATAGCATCGTCACTACCTGTAACTTGATATCCTTTGTTGTGTAAGGCTAATGCTAAATTGTGCATGGCTGCTCCGCCAATAGCTATGAAATGTGTACGCATTTGAAAATTCCAATTTTTAAAATTCTAAATTCCAATGGTTTTTTTTTTGGAATTCGAATAATTATTACTTTTTTAAATTTAGTGCTTTTACTTTGTCTTTTAATTTATTCAAATATAAATCGTAAAGTTTGGCATAAGTAGTTGCCGACTTCCCTATTTGATGTGCTTTTAGTAAATGAACTTCGGCAACTTTGTATCTTTTATAATATACATCTATATACCCTTTGGCTAAATAACCGTCCACTTTGGAAATGGCTAAAAGTTCATCTGCATATTTAGTGGCTTTTTTTTCACTTCCACCAATAATTCCTGGTAATTCAATATATAAAATTACTAAAGCCCAACGCGTTTCAACGTGTTTTTTATCTAAAGTTGCTGCCGTAAGAAAAGCGGCTTCAATTTCATCTATCATTCCTAAAGCTTTGAATTTATTGACAGACTTAGCTTTCATTCCCATAGCGCCACCGTATTTAAACCAATAATTAGCGTTATTTGGATTTGAAATTTTAAGCTTTTTATAATATTCAATGGCTTCATCCCATTTTTTAGAACTTCCCGCAATATCACCTAAATATTCAATAGTTTTTTGATGCTGAGGAACTGATTTTAAATAACTTTCAAACAAGCCTTTGGCTTCTGTATATTTTTTTTCTTTAAATAGCTTTTCTGCCTTTTCAAACAAAGACTGAGAAAAAATGCATTGGGAAAAAAGTATAAAAAAGAAAATTATTTTTTTCATGAGCTGAAATTATGGTCAAAAATAAGAAAACAATTAGTATATTTCAACAAAAAATCTGAGTCAATTTCTCGATTCAGATTTTAAAACTATTATTTAAAAGGATGCCTTTGTTGCCAAACCGTTTCTGGTTCTAAGTTTTTAAATATTTTTCCTAAAAACTTGTTAACTAATTTATTTCTATGGTAAATGAAACCCGACATCATTACAGGCGTTGCTCCTATGGAACTTTTGATTTCTAATGCGGTTCTTCCGAAAATGATTTTTTTAAATTGATGTGTAATTCCAAATTCTGTCATGTTGTATAACATATTCAAATACAACATTTTTTCTTTTTGAACTTGGTCATCATATCCTAAGAAATACGTTTCTAAAACCGTATCGTTTAATAAAACCGAATGAAATCCAATAAGTTTATCTTCCAAAAAATAACCGAATATTTTAAAACCATTTCCACATTCTTTTTTAAATGTAGAGAAATGATTTTCGGCTAAGAAGAAAGTATTAAAAGGTGCGTTTTTAGCTACGTGATGATATAATTCATTGATTCTTGTTTCGTGAAAAACAACCTCATCAACATCTAATTCTTTAACTAAAATACCTTCAAATTTTTTATGTGCTCTTTTATATTGGTCTCTGTATTTTTTTGAAAACGAATTGTAATAATCCTCCTTCAAAAGCCAAGTCGATGGTAATTCAAAAATCATGTTAGGCTGTGTATTGAATTCGTACACATTCGTAAAAGCATGATTTTTAAATTCAGTAGCGCAATCTTGATAAAAATCTTTAAAGGAAACCAAATGAATTTTAATCCCTTTTCGTTTAAAATACGCAACTAATTCCTGAGAACTTTGCATCAAAACATCACTTACTTCTTGAAAACTGATTTCTGTATTGAAAGTGAAACTATTTTGTCCGGTAATCATATTGTTTCCAATAAACAAAGTGTGTGAAGCAAAATTTCGGAAAATAAAATTACGAATATGGGTTTTGAAACAACTGTCTCTTTCGCCAAAAGATTCCAATTTATTCAAATCTAAATATTGAGCTAAAGAAACGCCGATTAATTCTGTATTTTCATAAAAACCAATATAAAAGCATTGCATATTAGTTGGTGCAGAAAGCTCCAAAACCTTTAAATACGGCAATTGCAGAAAATGATTGGCAGAAGCTACTGCATTCCAATTTTCTGGTAAGTCGTTAATCGTCTCAAATATATTTATAGTAATTTTTCTCAAAAGATATAAAAAGGCATAAAAAAGTCCTACAAATGTAGGACTTCTATTTTATAATAAAATGTTAATTATTTCCATCCGCAAATAATCGCACCCATAATAGTTAAAGAAACAACCCAAAAACCACCAGTAACTAAGATATATCTCCAAGATTTTTGTTCAAACAAACCATTAATTGCTGTAATTGGTAAAACAAACAACACTCCTGTCATACATCCATGAAGTGCACCATGTTGAAAACTTCTAAAAGCATTTCCATAATCTGCCATGAAAGCAGCGTATGAAGGTAAGGCAATTGATTCATCTCCACCAGTCATTCCTAAAGCACCAATTTGGTGAATTACCATTCCAGACAACATAAATGAAATTAAAAACGAATAAACGATAGTTAACCCGAAGATTTTAGCCATGTTACCTTGTTGGGCTTTTTCTTCAGTCATTCCGGTTTCTTGCATCCAAATGGTTCCAAATACTTTCGGATTGTACCAAACAAAACCTACAACTAATGAAACTAATGAAGCAGCTAAAATTGCGTAAAAATTAAAAGGCATATTAAATAATTTAATTGGTTAGTTATTCCAAATATAATAATTTATTTTAACTTTTGTTTAGTTAGTGCTTTTCGTCAGTTCTGTATTTGCAACACCCATGAACTTTATCATATTCTGCATCAGTAGCTTTAACATCTTGTGTATCATGTCCCACTTTTGCAATTGCTTTTTCTACATCAATTACTTTACATTTTGTTTCATCAATGATTAAATGTAAGTCTTGATGATCCGCATGCCAAGTAGCGCTTTTCACTCCTTTAACAGAATAAGCTGCTTTTTCAATACGTTTTTTACACAAATCGCAGTTACCATTTACTTCAACTTCAGCTTTCTTGTTTTTATTTGGTTTCTCTTGAGCGTTTCCATTTATCCCTAAAAACGCGACTAATACTACTAATACTAATTTTTTCATGATTATTGTTTTTACGAGGAACGAATTAATCTCATCCCCTAGTTAAAATTTTAATTACTAATTTTTCTTTTTTAAACACAGATTATAGAAACTATTAAAATTATAAAAACCTGTATAATCTGTGTTGCTATATTTTAATGATTATTATGATTTTCTGCTTCTTTTTTTTCTGTTGCGACAACTTCTTTTTTTGCTTTTATCTTGAAACGTAATCCTGCATAAAACATATTACCAAAAACTGGACCATAAATCATAGTACTATCAAAATAAGGACTATTAGGATTGTCAGATGCAATGATAGCGTTCTTTTGTTTAAAGTTACCTAAATTTTCTGCACCTAAATACATTTCAAATGTACTAGAAAAGGTTCTAGTTACTTGCGCATTAACTAATTGATAATTTGGAGAATACGCTGGTAATTGATATTGTGTTGGATTGGCCAAAGTACTTGGTAAACGTTGCTCTCCAATCCAGTTGAATGTGGCGTCAAATTTCCATTGTTGTCCTTTATCTAAGATGTGTGTTTCGTAAGCGATATTCGCAAAAAATCGGTTTTTAGCTTGTAAAGGTTTATCTAATAATCCGGTTGCATAATCAGTTTTAACATTCAAATATTTGTAGGCAGTTCTTAAATTTAAATGTCGCATTAACGTAATATTCCATTCAATTTGAAACGATTCCGCATAACTTTTCCCTTTTAAATTGGAGAAGGTAACTTGACTCGGATTTTCTAAATCCACCACAATTTGGTTACTGAAATCTGTTTTATAATAATCAACTACAATTTCATTTTCTTTTCCGAAAAGGAAAAACTTCTGAATTAAACTGGTTCCGTAATTCCAAGCAATTTCTGGATTTAATCCATATAATTTACCGTTTTCATCGTTTACAATTACATCTCTTGAACTTGCTAAAACATTAATATTTTCAACAAACATATTCGATGCTCTTTTTCCTCTTCCTGCTGAAAATCGCAACGTTGTTTTTTCAAACGGATTGTATTTTACGTGTGCTCTTGGTGTGAAAAACAAACCTAATCTGTTATGATTATCGACTCTTGCGCCTAAAACAAAACTGAAATTATTTAAATTGTCAAAAGAATATTCAAAAAACGAACCTACAGAAGTATCAATTCGGTCGTAATTTTTCGTAAAATTAACCTGTAGATTTTCTTGAAAACTATCGTAATTAAAGTTAATTCCCGTGATAAATTTGTGTTTTGTATTACTAATAATCGAATTGAACAACAAATTTGAAAAGTAACTTTTATGATTAATTTGATGAGTATTGGCTCCAAATTGCGAATTCATTTTATTGTACTGAAACGCTTGTTGAAATCCGATACTTTGAAAAGGCATATCCGGAAAAAGATAACCGATTTTATGAGACAATTCTACTTTATCCGTATTTACCTTACTAGCCCAACTTAACGGACTTAAAGCATCTTGATTTAAAGTTCCACCAGTTTTTTCATCTTTAAAATATTTGATGTTTAAGAAGGAAACGATTCCTTTTTCAACATTGTTATATTGCCAACGGTTTAAAACATTGACTTGTTTTCCTAATGGATTATCTAAAAACCCATCATTATTCATGTCGTTTTTAATGTTTCTAGTGTTACCGTGTAATAAAACTAATGAACTTAATTTATCTGAATATTTATTAGCGAAATGTGTATTCAACTCATATCTTCCATCATTAGAAGCATAAACATTGGCGAAAAAAGGATCTTCTTTTTGAGGTTTTAATAATTCGTAATTAATTTGTCCTGAAATACTTTCGTACCCATTAGTTACACTTCCGGCACCTTTCGTAATTTGAATACTTTCTGCCCAAGTTCCTGGAATGAAATTTAATCCAGTTGCTTGTAAAGCGCCTCGAATAGCTGGAATATTTTCTTCACTCATTAAAATATACGGACTTGTCAATCCCAGCATTTTAATTTGTTTGTTTCCCGTAACTGCATCTGAAAAATTGACATCAATTGAAGGATTCGTTTCAAAACTTTCGGATAAATTACAACAAGCTGCTTTTTGTAATTCGCCTTGCGATAAGTTTTGCGTATTGGTAACTGCTTTTTGTTTTCTACCTAAAGTATTTTGAGTTTTAACCACTTTTACGGTTTCGATATTACTTTCAACACTAGTTTTTTCTAATTGAATAGTGAAATCTTTGGAAGCACTTTGCAGAATTTCTAATTTCTGAAATCCCTCTTTTTCTAAAACAAGTAATACGCTTGCATTTCCTTGAATTAAAGTAAAGGATCCATTTTCATCTGAAGATAAAATCGTATTTAATTCTGAAATAGTAATTTTTACATTAGCGATAGGATTGTTTTCCTTATCTGTGATTTTTCCTTGTACACTACTTTGTGCCAAAGAAAGTATTGGAAGTAAAACCAATAATAATATTTTATACATAATTATTTTAATAAAGTTTATAAATTTTGAAATCTAAAAACGATAGTAATTATGCGTAAAAAATAAGTTGAGAATAAAGTTTGTAAAAGGGTGGCGCATTAGAATCACAATAGTAATCTAATACCTTTTTATTTGCAGACAAAACATCAACTTCATTAATGAAAGAAGGCATTTTATTTTCGAAAGTAACTGCTAAAACATTAAATTGAAATCCTTTTAGAATAGAATAATCAATTTTTTTGTCCACTTTAATTTCTTCGTCTGAACAACAACTTTTTTCATCTGATTTGTCATCAGCAGCACAACAAGAATCTTCGTCGGCAGCATCTGCTACTTTATTTTCTTGATACACTAAAGATATAGAAGCTATTTGGTCATGGCAATAATGCAATACCAAACTCGCACTACTATTTACTAATAAAATAAATAATGCTAAGAAAATACTAATATGTCTTTTGAAATTCATTGTTGCAAATTTATAGTATTTTTTGATAACTTATTTATTATTAACACTTTTTTGATAATAAAACGCTGGAACGAACAAAATTAGAAACAACGGCTGAATTAAAAATCTTCGGATATAAAAGATAAATAAGTAATCGGGGTTTGATGAAAAATTTAAAATGAGAAACAAAATTATTATTAAAACAATGAAAAAACCTAGTAATAAAAACGTGGTTAATTTTACAATTGAAGTTTCTTTAAAAAGTAAATATATAATTGAAATCGTAATTATACTATTAATTAAATATCTAAAAAACAATCCAATAAACAGCTTAAAACCGTCATACTCAGGCAAAGGTTTATTTTGGATTTCTCCATGAAAGAATTCTAAAAAAGGATCGTAAAATAATCTGCTTTCGAAAGCTCTAACTAATATTAATGCTAAAATTAATATGCCAACCATTACATAATTTCTCTTATTAGTTTGTTCGCTTTGCATAAGTTGAAAATTTAATTACCCAAACAATCCACAAAACAAAAACAACACCATATATTACAACTGGAAAAACAATATTATGCAAAAACTCTTCATATTCAGGATAATTATATAAACCCACTGTAAGCAATGCAATTCTGAAAATATTCAAAATAAAAACTAAGGCTGAGCCAAATAAAATAAACAAAAAAGTATTAATAAACTTTGCAGAAAAAGCAAACACAAACGAGGCAAAAAGAATAATCACGCTAATAGCATTGCATCCTTCCACAATTCTAGCTAAATATTTATTGAAATATAGAATTTTAAAAGAAGATTCGAATTCATGTTTTCTTATCTCACAGTCTTTACCAAAAAACACCAACGTATTTTTTGTTTGATGTGCCACAAACTCTGTTATTCCATCTACTTGTTTGTTTTCTGCATTAAATTGATTTAAATAGAATTTATAAATTAATGTGAAAATTAAATAGAACAAAATAAACTTTAGTAAGAAAACAAAAAAAGGTTTGTGTTGATTTATAGTGTTTTTCAAAATGTACGATTTTTAACAAAAATATAATTTTTACTTACTTATTAATACATAAATTTGTAAAAAATTTAAAAAATGCAATTCGAAAACTTAAAACCAGAAGTAACAAGCATTGTAAATAGTGAAGTTACTAGAGATGAAAAATTAAAAAATATTTGTCAATTATTACAAGACACTATTCCCTATTACAACTGGGTAGGCTTTTATTTTGCCAATCACGAAGCTAAAACTTTACATCTTGGACCTTATGTTGGTGCGGAAACGGACCATACTGTAATTCCTTTTGGAAAAGGAATTTGCGGTCAAGTAGCCGAAAGCAATGCAAATTTCGTAGTTCCAGATGTTGCGGCTCAAGATAATTATATTGCTTGCAGTTTTACCGTAAAATCGGAAATTGTAGTGCCGTTATTTGTGAATGGAATTAACATTGGACAAATTGATATCGACAGTCATGTAATTGATCCATTTACAGAAAAAGATGAACGCTTCTTAGAGTTTGTAAACGAACAAGTGGCTAAACTTTTTTAAACAAACAAACCTTTTTATATAAATCCGTTACTTAAATTTTAGTAACGGATTTTTTTATTTCTAAAACTTGATAGAAATTCCAATTAAATTATTTAATTTTGTTTAACTTTATTTAAATTTAATTAAACAAAATAATGCCAGTTGCTCAAAAAACAAATTTAGACGACATTGCCATCGATAGAATTATTGAAATGGCGTGGGAAGACAGAACGCCTTTTGATGCCATCAAATTTCAATTTGGTTTAGCAGAAGCGGATGTCAAAGCATTAATGAAAAAAGAACTGAAATTTTCAAGTTATAAACTTTGGCGAAAACGTGTAGAAAATTGTAAAACCAAACATGTAGCCAAACGCGTTGAAGGTATTGATCGATTCAAATGCAATTTACAAAGAGCGATTTCAAACAATAAAATATCAAAACGATAAAAAACATACCGTAAAAATGGAAAATGAAACACCAGATAATGTAGTTTATTCTGAAGAGAAAGGATACAATGCAAGTTTTTTACCTTACGCCACAAGCGTTGGCGCGCCTATAATTAAAGTGGATGATGTGGCCGCTTGGAAAGGTCGCGGTGTACGAAATGTAAATAAAGAATTTGAAAACAAATTCAACGAATTAAAACTACAATATCAAAGTTTAATGGAAGAATTTGAATGGAATGAATTAGTTTACAATTCGAAATTTTCATTTGAACCTATAATCGGAGAAATTTATCATTTATATGCAACTGGAGATGGAACCTATTTTTTATCCATAATTCCACCACACGAATGGAACAAAGAACACATTGGCACCTTTCAATTAAATAGTGATAAAAAATGGGTGAAACAGAATTAAAATCGAAAGAAAAGCAAATTACATATGAGCAAATGATGAACATGGAAAAACAAGAACGTGTTCATTTTGTAAATAGTTTAGGTGGTTTTAAAAGTATTGGTTTAATCGGAACTCAAAATAAAATCGGACAAACGAATTTAGCCATTGTAGATTCAATTGTTCATATTGGAAGTAATCCTCCTTTATTTGGAATTATTTTCCGACCAGCGGCTTATGCAAGACATACGTTAGAAAACATTTTAGAAACTGGTTTTTATACCATTAATCATATTAACGAAAACATATTCAAACAAGCACACCAAACTTCTGCAAAATACGATAGAGAAATTTCAGAATTTGATGTTACAGATTTAAATACAGAATATAAAAATGATTTTTTCGCACCTTTTGTTAGAGAAAGTCAGGTACAATTGGCGATGGAATTTAAGGAAAAAATAGAACTTACAATAAATAACACGGTTTTAGTAATTGGAGAAATCAAAGCCGTGTATTATCCAGAAAATTGCTTGCAAAAAGACGGCTTTTTAGATATTGAAAAAGCGGAATCTATTACATGTTCTGGTTTAGATAGTTATCACAAAACTACCAGAATTGACCGATTAAGTTATGCAAAACCCAACAAACCAATCACATCATTACTATAAATTTTGACAAAAGAAGCCATAAATATTGTTTGGTTTAAGCGCGACTTACGTTTCATCGATAACGAAGCCTTATTTCACGCACATCAATCCGGCTTACCTTTATTGTTGCTTTATATTTTCGAACCTTCTGTTATGAATTATGATGATGCTGATGTACGCCATTGGCGATTTATTTACGAATCGATTCAAGAATTACAAAAGAAACTAAACCCATCGAACAATAAAATCTATTTCTTTCATAACGAAGCGGAATTCGTATTTTCAGAAATATTTAAAAACTTTGATGTAAAAACCATTTTTTCGCATCAAGAAATTGGAAATAAAATCACTTTCGATAGAGATATCAGAATGCAAGAAATTTTTCAAGAAAATAAAATTACTTGGAAAGAATTTCAATTGCACGGCGTCATCAGAAAATTAAAAACAAGACAAAATTGGGACAAACGTTGGGAAGAAATCATGCGAGCGAATCCTAAAACATTTAAAGAATCCGATTTAAAAACAATTGAATTAGAATCTGAATTTTATGATGCTTTGAAAGGTGAAAAGTTATCAGAAGAAATTACAATTCCTAATAAAAACTTCCAACAAGGCGGCGAAACTTTAGCTTGGCGGTATTTAGATAGTTTTGTAAAAGAACGTTATGTTAATTATAGTAAACACATTTCAAAACCCGCTTTAAGTAGAAAAGGCTGTAGTCGCTTATCGCCTTATTTAGCTTATGGAAATATCAGTATGCGAATGGTGTATCAATATACCAATCAGCATTATGAAACTTCTAAAAACAAACGAGCGATTTTAAATTTTGTCTCACGATTACATTGGCATTGTCATTTTATGCAAAAATTTGAAGACGAATACGAAATGGAATTTCAAAATGCAAACAGAGCTTATGACAGTTTAATCAAACCAAAAAATGAAACTTATATTAAAGCTTGGCAAGAAGGGAAAACGGGCGTTCCAATTGTAGATGCTTGCATGCGATGTTTAGTTACAACAGGTTATATCAATTTCAGAATGCGTGCGATGGTCGTTTCTTTTTTTACGTTTAATTTATGGCAAGATTGGCGCGAATTGCATTTTTTAGCCAGACAATTTTTAGATTACGAACCTGGCATTCATTACCCACAAATGCAAATGCAATCAGGTACAACCGGAATTAATACAATCCGAATTTACAATCCGATAAAAAACTCAGAAGAACACGATTCGGAAGGCATATTCATCAAGCAATGGTTACCAGAATTAGCAGAAGTTCCCAACCATTTACTTCATGAACCTTGGAAAATGAACGAAATGGAACAACAATTTTATAATTGCGAAATTGGAAAAGATTATCCAAAACCAATTGTAAACATTGAAGAAACCAGAAAATACGCTAGCGATATTGTATGGAGTTTCAGAAAAAAAGACGAAGTAAAACAAGAAGGCAAAAGAATTTTACAAAAACACGTAAGTAATCCAAATCAACCTAAAAATGCGAGGAGTCAAAAAAGAAAATCTACCTAATAAAATTTGTTTGGTCTGTCAAAAACCTTTCGCTTGGCGCAAAAAATGGGAAAAAGTTTGGGATGATGTAAAATATTGTAGTGATAAATGTAGAAGCAACAAATAAAATGTCAAAAACAGTAAGATTAATTCTCGGTGATCAACTAAACATAAATCATTCTTGGTTTCAAACTATCGATGAATCCATAACTTATGTGTTAATGGAAATTCGTTCCGAAACTGATTATGCCACGCATCATATTCAAAAAATAGTAGGATTTTTTTCTGCTATGCGAAATTTCGCTTCTGAACTACAAGCGAAAAACCATCAGATTATTTATTATCAACTAAATGACGAAAACAACTTACAAGCGTTTGATAAAAACATAAAACAGTTAATTGATACAGAAAATTTCACTCATTTCGAATACCAATTACCAGATGAATATCGTTTGGATGAAGTATTGAAAAACTTTTGTGAAACACTTTCTATTTCTTCTTCTGTTGTAGATTCAGAACATTTCATGAGTTCAAGAAGTGAACTTGGCGATTTCTTCGAAGGCAAAAAAACATTTTTGATGGAAAGTTTCTATCACATGATGCGAAAAAAACACAACATTTTAATGCAAGGCGACAAACCTTTAACAGGAAAATGGAATTATGACGGCGACAACAGAAAAAAATTACCAAAAGATCATAAACCGACATCTCCCCTAGTTTTTTATTCAGATGTTTCTGAAATTGTAACTGAAATTCAGAAAACAAACATTAAAACTATTGGAAATATAGATGCGAAAAATTTCGTTTGGCCCACAAATAGAGCGCAATCTTTAGAATTATTAGACTTTTTTGTTACGGAATGTTTAGCACTTTTCGGAAGTTATCAAGACGCGATGACACCTAACGAATGGTCGTTATATCATTCCAGAATTTCGTTTTCGATGAATATCAAATTGATTTCTCCATTGGAAGTCATTAATCGAGCCATCGAAGAATGGGAAAAGCGTTCTGAAGAAATTGCTTATAATCAACTAGAAGGTTTCGTACGACAAATTATTGGCTGGCGCGAATACATGCGTGGAATTTATTGGAACAAAATGCCAGAATATGCTACCATGAATTATTTCAACCATGAAAACAATTTACCGGATTGGTTTTGGACAGGAAAAACAAAAATGAATTGTTTAAAAGATGCTATAAATCAATCTTTAAATTTCGCTTACGCACATCATATTCAACGCTTAATGGTGACAGGAAATTTTGCACTTTTGGCTGGAGTGCATCCTGATGAAGTGGACGCTTGGTATTTAGGTATTTATATTGATGCGATTGAGTGGGTTGAAATCACGAACACACGTGGTATGAGTCAGTTTGCAGATGGCGGAATTGTTGGAACGAAACCATATGTAAGTTCCGCTTCGTACATTGATAAAATGAGTCATTATTGCGGAAATTGTTTCTATAAAAAAGCAGTAAAAACAGGAGAAAAAGCCTGTCCTTTTAATAGTTTATATTGGAATTTTTATGATAAAAATGAAGATAAATTAGGCAAAAATCCTCGAATTGGAATGATGTACAATGTTTGGCGAAAAATGAAACCCGACGATAAAGCTGCCTTACTGCAACAAGCCGATTATTATCTAAAAAACATTAATGAGTTATGATAAAAACAGCATTAGTTTGGTTTAAAACCGACTTAAGAATAGAAGATAACGAAACTTTAGTCAAAGCTATTTCTCAAAGTCAATACATAATTCCGGTGTATTGTTTTGACGAATCGCATTTTGAAACAACTTCTTATGGATTTAAAAAAACGGGAAGTTTCAGAACACAGTTTTTATTAGAATCGTTACAAGATTTAGATGCAAATTTAAGAAAATTAGGTTCTGGATTACTCATAGTAAAAGGAAAACCAGAAATTGAAATTCCGAAAATCGTACAACAATATAAAGCACAAAAAGTGTTTGCTAAACGCGAAGTTGCTTACGAAGAAAAACAGACTGAAAAATTAGTACAAGAAGAATTATTTAAATTGCGATGCGAATTAGAAACTTGTAGCACTAGCACTTTATATCATGCGGAAGATTTACCTTTTTCTATAAAAGACATTCCAGATGTGTTTACGAATTTCAGAAAGAAAACAGAAAAAGATGCTGTAATTAGAAAACCATTTGAAAAGCCTTTAGCGATTTCATCACACGAAATTCCTGAATTTCGACTACCAACTTTAGAAGAATTAGGCTTAAAGAAAATAAAACCCGATAAACGTGCGGCCATTCCATTTAAAGGCGGCGAAACCGAAGCTATAAAACGTTTGAATCATTATTTTTACGAAACAAAAAGCTTATCGAAATACAAAGAAACCAGAAATGGAATGGTTGGTGCAGATTATTCCTCTAAATTTTCAGCTTGGTTAGGATTGGGTTGTATTTCTCCAAGATTTATTTATGCTGAAGTCAAAAAATATGAAAAAGAATTTGGCGCGAATGATTCTACGTATTGGTTAATTTTCGAATTACTTTGGAGAGATTTTTTTCGATTCATGTTCAAAAAATACCAAACTAAATTTTTCTTATATTCCGGAATCAAAACTGAAAAAGTCAATTCAAAATCTTTGAATGAAAAATTACTTTCGCAATGGATAAATGGAACAACACCATCCGATTTTATTAATGCCAATATGCTGGAATTGAAACTAACCGGTTTTATGAGCAACCGTGGCCGTCAAAATGTTGCTAGTTATTTTTGTAATGAATTGAATATGGATTGGCGATTAGGCGCAGCGTATTTTGAAGAGCAATTAATTGATTATGATGTATGTAGCAACTGGGGAAATTGGGCGTATTTAGCCGGCGTTGGTAATGATCCAAGAGAACATAGATGGTTTAATATAGAAAAACAAGCTACTGATTACGACAAAAAAAGGGAGTTTAGAAACTTATGGTTGAAATAAAAAAGCGGTATAAACTTGCAACTTCAAAATTAATTTGTAAATTTGCACCCGTATTGAGACAATCTCAATCTACATAATAATCATTTAAATAATATTAGCATGTATTTGACTAAAGAAACAAAAGCAGAGATCTTCGCTAAACACGGAGGAAAAGCAGAAAACACAGGTTCAGCAGAAGGACAAATTGCGTTATTCACATTCAGAATTTCTCACTTAACTGAGCACTTGAAAAAAAATCGTCACGATTATAACACTGAAAGATCATTAGTACTTTTAGTAGGTAAAAGAAGAAGTCTTTTAGATTACTTAAAAAAGAAAGATATCGTAAGATACCGTGAGATTATTAAAGAATTAGGAATTAGAAAATAATATACTTAAGGGGCTTTGTGCCCCTTTTTGTTTACAAAAAAAGCAAGAAAAGTTTGGTTTTTCATTGGGTTAGACACAACTACAACAACTACACAACAACAACACAACTAACCCTTTGTATAACCTTTGAGAATTAAATTTATGATTCCACAATTATTTGTAGAAAAGATCGATTTAGGTGATGGCAGAAGCATCACAATCGAGACAGGTCGTTTAGCGAAACAAGCTGACGGTTCTGTAGTAGTTAGAATTGGTAAAACTGTAATCTTAGGAACAGTAGTATCATCAAGAAAAGCAAGTCCAGGTATCGACTTTTTACCTTTAACGGTAGATTATCGTGAAAAATTTGCAGCAGCAGGTCGTTTTCCTGGTGGTTTCTTCAAAAGAGAAGCACGTCCAAGTGACAACGAAGTATTAACTATGAGATTAGTTGACCGTGTTTTACGTCCACTTTTCCCATCAGATTATCATGCAGAAGTTCAAGTTATGATTCAGTTAATGTCTCATGATGAAGAAGTGATGCCAGATGCATTAGCAGGATTAGCCGCTTCGGCAGCACTTGCCTTATCTGATATTCCTTTTGAAACTTTAATTTCTGAAGCTAGAGTTGGAAGAATTGATGGAAAATTCATCATCAACCCATCTCGTGCACAATTAGAATTATCAGATATTGATATGATGATTGGAGCTTCAACTGATTCTATCGCCATGGTAGAAGGAGAAATGAAAGAAATTTCAGAAGCAGAAATGTTAGAAGCGATTAAATTTGCACACGAACATATTAAAGTACAAATTGCTGCTCAAGAAAGATTAGCACAAGCCTTTGGAAAAAAAGAAGTTCGTACTTATGAAGGAGAAAAAGAAGACGAAGCTATTTACGAAAAAGTAAAAGCAGCATCTTACGATAAAATTTACGCAATTGCTAGTAAAGGTTCAGCTAAACACGAACGTTCTGCTGCATTTGAAGAAGTAAAAGAAGAAGTAAAAGCATTATTTACTGAAGAAGAATTGACAGAAAACGGAGATTTAGTTTCTAAATATTTCAAAAAAGTCAACAAAGAAGCAGTTCGTAATGTAACTTTAGATTTAGGAACACGTTTAGATGGAAGAAAAACTACAGAAATCAGAGACATCTGGTGTGAAGTAGATTATTTACCATCGGTTCACGGTTCTGCCTTATTTACACGTGGAGAAACTCAAGCTTTGGCAACTGCAACTTTAGGAACTTCTAGAGAAGCAAACCAAATTGATTCACCATCTGAACAAGGAGAAGAAAAATTCTATTTACATTATAATTTCCCACCATTTTCAACAGGAGAAGCTCGTCCATTAAGAGGAACTTCAAGAAGAGAAGTTGGTCACGGAAACTTAGCACAAAGAGCATTAAAAAACATGATTCCTGCTGATTGTCCTTATACAATTCGTGTAGTTTCTGAAGTATTAGAATCTAATGGTTCTTCTTCAATGGCTACAGTTTGTGCGGGTACATTATCATTAATGGATGCTGGTATTCAAATGATTCGCCCAGTTTCCGGAATTGCAATGGGATTAATTACAGACGGAGAACGTTTTGCTGTTTTATCTGATATTTTAGGTGATGAAGATCATTTAGGAGATATGGATTTCAAAGTAACAGGAACTTCAGAAGGAATTACTGCTTGTCAAATGGACATTAAAATTGACGGATTAAAATATGAAATCATGGAGCAAGCTTTAGCTCAAGCTCGTGATGGACGTTTACATATCTTAGGAAAATTAATAGAAACTTTAGCACAACCAAATAATGATGTTAAAGTTCACGCTCCAAAAATTATCATGCGTACTATTCCTGGAAACTTTATTGGTGCTTTAATTGGACCTGGTGGAAAAGTAATTCAAGAATTACAAAAAGCTACTGGAACAACTATTGTAATCAACGAAGTTGACGAACAAGGTGTAGTTGAAATCTTAGGAACTGACCCAGATGGAATTGCTGCAGTTTTAGCTAAAATTGACTCAATTATCTTCAAACCAACAATGGGTGAAGCTTACGAAGTAAAAGTAATTAAAATGTTAGATTTCGGTGCGGTTGTAGAATATACTGCTGCTCCAGGAAACGAAGTTTTATTACACGTATCTGAATTAGCTTGGGAAAGAACAGAAAATGTTACTGATGTTGTAAACATGGGTGATGTATTTATGGTGAAATACTTAGGAGTTGATCCAAAAACTAGAAAAGAAAAAGTTTCTAGAAAAGCATTAATGCCAAGACCTCCAAGAGAAGAGAAAAAAGACGACGCTCCTAAAGCATAATCTTATTTTTTTAATATTTAAAGACCCGATAACTTAATTGTTATCGGGTTTTTCGTTTAAAAAAATCAGATAACAATTAAGTTAAAAAATTTTATATATTTGAATACCAAATCAAACACTTATGAAAACCAACCTAAAACTAACCTTAAGAGTTTCCCTACTACTCTTTGCACAAACTATTGCATTCGCCCAAACCTTTATTCAAGGCTATCAAGATGTGGTAAATCAAGTTTCACAAACAAACACTACGGCTAATTTAACCGCCTTTGAAAATTTTGGCGTAAAAACAAGAGGAAGCGCAGCCCAAACAAATACTTTAAACTGGATTAAAAACAAATATCTAAGCTACGGATTTACTGCTGCGCAAATGGTCGAAGATCCATTTACGTATACTGGCTCTACAGCTATTTGTAAAAATTTAATTGTAACTAAAACTGGAACTTTATATCCAAATACCTTTGTGATTATTTGTGCACATTATGACACCATTACTGGAACTGGAACAAATGACAACGGAAGTGGCACCAATGTTTTACTAGAAACAGCTCGTCTTCTACAAAGTATTCCTACGGAATATTCCATAAAATTTATTCATTTCAGTGGCGAAGAAGCTGGTTTATATGGAAGTCAACATTATGTTTCTAGTGTTGTAAACAGTACCATTCCCAAATTAGACATAAAATTAGTTTTTAACATTGATCAAGTTGGTGGTGTTGCCGGACAAGTTAACAATACGATTACTTGCGAAAGAGATATGAGCAACACGCCATCTACTAACAACGCTGCTTCAAACACTAAGACTAATGAATTGATTAACTGTGTAAATTTATATTCAAATTTGAATACATTACTTGCTTCTGCTTACTCATCAGATTATATGCCGTTTGAAGACAATAATGAAATTATTACAGGATTTTTCGAAACCAATGAATCATCAGTAACACATTCTGCAAACGATTTATTAACAAATATGGATCCAACATATGCCTTTAATGTAACTAAAGCAGCTGTTGGTGCGATGTTACATTTTGCTATAGCGAATACTTCCGCATTATCCAATGCAACCTTCAATTCGGAAAACCAAGTAACGGTTTATCCAAATCCTGCAAAAAACAATCTTTACATCAATAAAGGAACTTTAGATAATGAAAATTATTCTGTAAAAATTATTGATCTTAACGGGAAAACTGTAACTGCAAAAGAATTTAACAATTCGCAATTAATTGAACAAATTTCCGTTTCAGAATTGAGTGCTGGAATTTACATGTGTGTCATTTCAACAGAAAACAAACAAATTTTCAAGAAAGTAATTATTGAATAAGGTTACTTTACTTCTCATAAATCCGCAATTTAAATTTTAAGTTGCGGATTTATTTTGTCAATTCATTTCAAAAAAATTAAAAATTCCAACTTCCTGAAATTCCGAAATTAATAGATTCCCCACCAAAATGGTTTTCAATTTTTGAATTAAACAAATCATACGGTGCATATTGATAGTTACAAAACACACCAAAACCATTATACATAATTTTTACTCCTTGCGTAAATGCAATGGTGTTTAAAATGGGTTGAAAATCTATTTCTTTATATTTTTCATCTTCCGGTTTGCTGTAATGCAAATACTTCCAACCTAAACCTGAATTGGATTCAATATGGAAAACTTCATTCTTAGATTGATATAAAAATCGGGTATATCGTAAACCTAATAAAAAAGCAGATTTACTTCCATCTAAAATTACATTTTCTCCATTAAATTTATATTTAATAGCATTTCCTTGCACCACTCCACTCATTTCCAATCCGAAATCTACAAACTGTTTTTTAGCAATTTTAGTTCTAAAATAAATGGCAGAATTTATCGTGCTTTCATATTTATTAGCTAAATCACCTAACGGAATACCGTAACTGACTTCAACAATATTTCGTTTAAACAAATCAATCTTTGGAAAAACAATGGTGTCTTGCGCATTTAATTTTAAGGCAAACAAAACTAAAAATAATACTTTTCTCATCTTAAAGAATTTTAAATCGATATAAATTTTCATAAGAATTACCTGCACCAAAACACAACATCATTCCTTCATTCACATTATATTTTTCAACTAACAATTCATTGTTTTCAGAAAGTTGAATTTTATATCTTTCCATTTGCTTACTCAGTAGCAAAACTGGAAAATTTATAGTTTTATAATTAGTATAAAAAACAAACTTCTGTTTATGAAGTTTGCCATAAAATTGTAATACAAATTCTTTCTTTTGCACATCACTAAAATGCAAATACATTTTATTTTCAGTCAATTTTATTGCAATAGGTTTTGAGTAATCTACATCATTTTTATCCGTAAATAATTTGACAAAACTTCTGGTTGAAACACTAGCATCATATTGATTTCTAATGGTATCCAACTTATCATAAAACCTCACATTTAAATTGGATTCTAATGACTTATAATAATCTGTACTTGTTTGATTCTGAACGCTACACGATATTGTGGTTATCAAAACCAACAAAGCAGCTACTTTACTTATTTTTATCTTCATCTTATTCTAAATTTTTAATCAAAAAGGTTCATTTGAAATGAAATCATATGATTTTGAGTTTGTAAATCACTTTCTTTAATCAGTTGGATATTCCATCCATAATATAAGGTTGCTCTTCCAAAGAGAGACAATCCAATTTTAGGCATAACTCTAATTTGTGTCGATTTATCCGTAATAAGAAAATCTATTACAATTTGACCAGAAAAAAAGGCGATACTATTTTCATAAGATAATTTTGCACCAACCACATGCTTATTGTCAATTAATAAGTATTCCAATCCAGCGCCTACATATTGAATTCGCATTCCCATTCCACCAAAACCTTGTTCTTGTTGAGGATAAGAAGTAACTAAAAAGGAAGCTTCTAACTCTAAATTTTCAAAATATCCACAAGCAACTCTATATCCATTTACATTATCCCAAAGCTGTAATGAATCGGAATTATTTGTTTGCGCAGCACTTTTCGA
The DNA here is from genome assembly GCF_036321945.1 of Flavobacterium facile. Taxonomy (NCBI): domain Bacteria; kingdom Pseudomonadati; phylum Bacteroidota; class Flavobacteriia; order Flavobacteriales; family Flavobacteriaceae; genus Flavobacterium; species Flavobacterium facile. The sequence continues at coordinate 177,790 of NZ_JAZAYT010000030.1, read as the reverse complement.
ACTCCAAATAAGAACAACCAATAATATGATATTTCTCATTACTTATTTACTTTTAAAAACATATTGCTTTTTATCCGAATTTCCTGCGGCAAAAAACAAGAACATTCCCGAATAATCATAATGCTGATTAATCACTAATTGTTTGTTTAAAGTTAGCCCAATTCGCAATCTATTAATCCTCGTTTTACAATAAAGAGGTGGAAAAAAGATACGTTTTTTATCCAAATACACTTCAAAATAATGCTTCTTAAACTTTCCATTAAAAGCTACGACTTCATTTCCTCCCAACACATTTTTATAGTGAATTTCGATTGCATCTTTTTTAGAGAAGACAACTTTTATAATACTATCTGAATTTTTAAATCCAAACAACTCTTGAACTGAAATTTGATAATCCGTTTTCTTTTTTTTATTAGATAAGGAATGAAATTCACTTAATGAATTAGGCGAAAACACAACTAAATCTCTGTCTTTGATTTCCTTATACGATTTACAAGAAAGCAAACTGAACACAATTATTATAGCTAATTTTCTCATGTTATAGAATTTAAATTCCAAACAAAATGAATGCTATTTTTAATTTGAATTCGATTAATTATAACAGAATATTCTATCAATTCTTTTGAGGTAACCTTTTCTAAATCGTCTGCAATTTTTGCAATTTTAAGTTTTAACTTTCTCATAATTTATCATTTAATTACAGTTCAAAAGTATTATACTAATCACAAAATAAATTGCATTAAATAATAATATGTATATTTGATTTTGCGAAAATCACAAATATGAATCCTCAAGAAATCCTTTTAAAAGAAATCAGACAAATTATTGGAAACGAAACTTCCATTAATGAAGCGCTTTCAACTGTTTTACAAATAAGTTATGATGCAGCACATAGAAGAATTTCGATGAAAAGTAAATTTTCAATTGAAGAAACGGTAGCTTTATGTAAAGAATACGGCATTTCTATGGATCAATTATTTCAGCAAAATGACAGTTTGATTGTTGAGAAAACCAAAAGCATCAAAACGCAAGCCGATTTTAAAGCTTATTTTGAAAAATCGAAACAGTTTTTATCCGATTTCAATCCAGCAGAAACCACTTTGTATTATTCGGCAAAAGACATTCCAATGAATTATGCTGTGGCAGGAACTTTGTTTTCTAAATTCAAGTTTTTTATTTGGTTTAATTTACTAACGAATAAAAAAGCTACACCATTTGAAGATTTTATTTTTGACACAAGCATTATAAATGAAACTTCCGCTTTAAAGCAGTTTTTCGAACATTCCAAACGTGTAGAAATTTGGAACGACACAACTATAAACAGCTCTTTACAACAAATTTATTATTTTTTCGAATCGGGATTATTACACTATACCAATGCCAAATTATTACTGGACGATTTAACCGAAATCATTGCCAATTTAGAACTAAAGTGTCAATCCAATACCCCAGATTTTCAATTGTATCATAACGAATTACTGATTTTAAACAATTCCGTTTTATTTACTTCAGAACAAAAACTAAAGTTCTTTTTACCTTATAATGCCTTAGGTTATTATGTGACTTCCGACAAAAACGCCTGTTTAGAACAAAAAGAATACATTGCCAATCAGCTTTCTAATTCCAAATCGTTAAACCAATCGGGCAAAAAAGATCAGAAAATATTTTTCAACAAAATGCGTCAGAAAATTGATTTTTACAAAACGAAAATTGAGAATTATGTGTTGGAGTAATATTTCGGCAAAACTGTTATTTTTTATCCAATCGGAGAAAAAAATAACAGGTGTTGTTATTTTTTCTCTGTTTCAAAAATAAAATAACAAAAATTGTGGCAAAAAAATAATTTAAAAAAAATTGCCACAGAAACCGTAACAAAAAAATATTTTAAAAAATTTTGTTACAACCACAATTCTTAAAATAATTTCAAATTTTTCTAAATTTGCGAAAAACTAACCATAATGAAATTCATCACCAACCGAACTATAATTATAAAATCTATTATTGCTGCTTTACTTATTTTATGCATTAAAAATTTTGTTTTCAAGCACTTGTCTTTATACGGACAAGATTTTCACGATTTGATTGAATTATCTGATATTACTATCATTTTTACAGGTGCTTTTTTTGTTTTTGGATTATTATTAGCCGCTACGATGTCGGATTTTAAAGAAAGCGAACGGATTCCTGGTGAAGTCGCTTCCAATTTAGAAGCCATAAAAGATTGGATTTACTTAGCCTTAAGAGCACCAAGAACTGGCACTTCCGATTTATGTAAAGAAGAATTAAACCAACCTTTTTTAAGAGAACAATTACTTTTAATTACAGACGGAATTATTTCTTGGATTTATTCTACAGAAAAAGATTCTAACGTAATTTTTCCATTGATTAGAAATTCGAATGAAATTGCGTATTATTTTGCAGAAAGAGGTGTAGATAAAGAAGCCATAAAAGGAATTCAGGAAAACACCAACGCGATGAGAAAACAACTCACTCGAGCTTACTCTATTTCCCGTAACAACTTTATAAAACCTGCCTATATTTTACTTAAAAGCATTTTGTTTATTGTGATGTCGTTGTTGTTGATTACCAAGTTCAAATCGAACCCAGCTGATTATTTTGTTACAGATGCTGTTACTTTTTTATTCTGTTATTTGTATTTATTAATTAGAGGTTTAGATGATCCTTTTGATATTTCTAACGATGAAATTGATGTCGATTTAAAACCCATCGACCGATTCAGACAACGTTTAGAAAATGATTTTTTAGTGTAAAATTGACCAAAAAAAAACACCCAATTACTTGAGTGTTTCTTCCTAATTAACCATAATTATTTTATTTTCTATTTCTATCATCAATAATAACCATTGTTGCATTTGGAGTTGGTAATCCTTTTAACAATCCGCTATAAACATGACTTAAATCATTTGGTCTTAACCCTTTGTTATTAGAATGACAAGAAAAACACGTACCATAAGCATTATACGTATCGCCATTTTGAGCATACGTTTCCATAGTTGAATTAGCCAACTGACTTGCACCAATTGCTACACCAGCAACTTTTAATGAATCTACTTTTGGATTATAACTATATCCGTTCGGTCCTGCTCCATTTGCTGTCCAAGTTGCACCAATCAAAACATAATTTTTACGTACATCTTTGCCTTTTAATTTAGAAATTACAGCATTATTTATCGCAATAATTTCACTGTTTGAAGCAGCAGGAGAAGCATCTTCTGCATTTGGTTTCACATCCACAGCACTTCCCCAAGGTTTTGTTCTAAGGGTATTACTTGGTGAAATTGTATAGCCTTTTTTAGCCATAATAGAATCACCAGAAAAAACCATATGAGAAATGTTTACAGAATCTTTTAAGTTCTTATTAAACAACCAATCGTTGCCTTCATCCGCTAAAACAGTTTCAGTAATTCCGTCTTTGTTCAAATATTGATAAGAGGCATTTGGTGTATTGCCTTGATGTTCAAATGTAGCCCAAATCATTTCTGGATGTCCGTTAGCACTTCCAACAATATGCATTCCTACTAAAGCTAATTTCATTTTTCGTTCCCCATTTATAGTCCACAATTGGTCACCATTTTTTTTATATACAGGAACCATGGCTTCAATAGTTACAAATTCCTCTAAATTAGTTAATGAAGTAGCATCCACCCATGAAGTTTTAATTTCAATGGCTAATGTATTTGGATTTTTTAATACAATTCCATTTTGTTTCGCAAAATTAAAGATACTATCTTTTTCAGCTTTTGTGGTTGGAAATTGATCTCCAGACATTTTCTTTTGCTTTACAGCATTTAAAAATTCGGCATACACATCATTTACCATAGAAATATAATACACTAAATTTCCATTAGCATCCATTAATACATCATCCGTTGCCTGACCTTCTTCACTCACAATTTTACCTGTTTTATCAACATTAGCCATAGCTCGTAACAATTGATCTGGTTTATTTGGAATTAAATCTCTGTGTCCATCAATTTTAGGTGATACGGAATAAAATTCTTGAGATTCAAAAACAGCTTTGTTTGAACTGTCTTTTGAGGTCATCCAAAGAAACATTCTTTCCGACCATTTATAAAAGTCACAATTGTTTTCGTGAGCAAAATCTACACTATTCGCTGGAGTGACTTCTCCATTTTCAGTAACCTCTCCACTTTTAAACCAAGTAGCAAAATCCTTATCCGATAAATCACATAATGGTTTTACATTTTGAGGTAATTTTCCGTTTTCAATTACACAAGAAACAACTATTGCTCCAACTAATGTTACTGAAAGTATTCTTTTTAAAATAGTTTTTTTCATAATAAATAGTTTTTAAGTTTTCGAATTAATTGGGATTTGTTTTAAAACAAAAAGAGGCTGATTAATACCAATCAACCTCTTTTTAATTTATAGTTCAATTACCCAACACAACAAAGTTCATAAGCCTTTTTAGCTATTGGATAGACAATAATTATTTTTTTGAAGCTACAGGTACATTTTCAACATGCGTGTTTGCATAAGCGAATCCTCCAGTTCCATTCCAAGAACCATCAATTGCTAAATGTGCTTCAAAAGGAATTTCAATTGGCATGTCACCATCAGAATGAATAGATCCGGTAACACCTACAACTTGTGTCACATTTCCAAATCCAGTGGCATAAAGTGTACCAGTAACTTGACCGCTGTAATTTCCGTTTTGAGTAGCTTGCATAACTTGAACCGAACCAGTTACTTTGTGTTGAGAAGGAACTACAACAAATGAAAAATGAACTACTGGCGCACCAGGCATTCCTACGTTACCAATTGTACCTTGAGCTAAATAGGCTCCTTCTAAGTTTGTTTGTGCTGACATAATTTTTTTAGTTTTTAGTTTTTGTCCTACTCTTTTGGCTTTTCGGTTCCGCCTTTTGCTTATTCAAGAATCTTATTAGTACTATTCTTGATGTGAAATTAACTTGAATAACAAAACAGATTTTAAATATTGTGATGAAACGGGTTTTTTGATGTATGAGAAAAGAATATAACAGGAACAAAGACTTATCTAAATTTCTACAAATCGATTTTTATTTAACTTTTAACGTATCAAACAAGAAAATGAACGCTAATTTGTAACTAATTGACCGATTTCATAATCTTTAAAATATACTTCTCTTCATGTTAGCATTTAAAAAAACAGCTAATTATGATGCACAACACTGCAAATCGAACCCTTTTATTGATTAAGTATAAATATTTCTTAAAATTAGGTTTATTAACCAAACGAAAAATCCATACATCGATTAAAGCGTTAAATACCAATTGATTAAATAGTGTATAATTACCTTTGATATGGAAATTTGTTAAAGTAATTTCTAAAAAAAAAGTTTAACTATATATTTTTAATCATGAAAAATTTTTATGCAATTTTATTTTTTTGTTGCTTATTTTCAGGCTGCTCTGATGACGATAACCAAGCAACATTTACTACACCAACCGCTACATCTTTTGCTAGTAAACCAGAAGCAAATCAAATGTTTGACAATTCTTATAAGGGTATTTACAAAGGGATCGTAATCGGTAATGTATCTGGCTCAATTTATGTTGACCTCTATAATGATAATAAAATATGGGCGAAGTTTCAAACAGAAAACTTAGAAACATATGTTTTAGAAAACGTGCCACTTTTAGAAGAGGATGGTGAAGACAAATCAACATATTTAATAAAATTTCGATTTGCGAATGAAAACATGTCATTTGAATTGAAATTAGATGAATATGGAAATAATATTTCTACTTCAAATTTTAATTTCTATTCAAATACAGACTCAAGAGTTTTTATTTTAAAAGAAAAATCCAATTCTTTAATTAAATGTTATACAGGCACATACAACAGTCATGAAGAAACAGGTAATATAAACTTCACTACTAATGGTCAATTATATGTAAAAGGTCTTGCAAAAAAATCATATACTACAAACTTCACAAATATTAGTGGCGAAATAATTATGATTCCTCCAATCAACACCGAATTTAAAACTGAAACAAATACGAGCCCAGTTATGCTTTACCAATTAAACGCTAACTTACACGTTGGGCAAATTTCTGGGTATTTAGATGGTTATCAATTTACTGGAAATTGGATGCTAGAAGAACATGAAATAGGTAATTGGAGTGCAAAAAGAATACTTTAAATAGATTACTTTCTTTTAAAAATGTTCATTTATAAATTTAGATGAACATTTTTTTTTAAACTTTTGTAACTTTTTATAAACTTCTTACGTATAACTATAAGAACTTTTAAAGTTAGGAGAAAACCCCATGAGACAACTTAAAATAACCAAGCAGGTTACAAATCGTGAAACTGCTTCCCTAGACAAATATTTACAAGAAATTGGTAAAGTAGATTTAATTACTGCCGATGAAGAAGTTGAATTAGCGCAACGTATAAAAGCCGGAGACCAACGCGCCTTAGAAAAATTAACTAAAGCGAATTTACGTTTCGTAGTTTCGGTAGCAAAACAATACCAAAATCAAGGTTTAACGTTACCCGATTTAATTAATGAAGGAAACTTAGGTTTGATCAAAGCGGCACAACGTTTTGATGAAACACGTGGATTCAAATTCATTTCTTATGCCGTTTGGTGGATTCGTCAATCGATTCTTCAAGCTTTGGCTGAACAATCTCGTATTGTACGTTTACCATTAAACAAAATTGGTTCTATCAATAAAATCAACAAAATGTACGCTTTATTAGAGCAATCTAACGAACGTCCACCAAGTGCTGAGGAAATTGCAAAAGAACTAGACATGACAGTTAATGATGTAAAAGAGTCTATGAAAAACTCTGGTCGTCATTTATCAATGGATGCACCTCTTGTGGAAGGTGAAGATTCTAACTTATACGACGTTTTACGTTCAGGTGAATCTCCAAATCCAGATAGAGAATTAATCCACGAATCATTACAAACAGAAATTGAAAGAGCGTTAGAAACGTTAACTCCAAGAGAAGCAGATGTAGTGCGTTTATATTTCGGATTAAGCGACCAACACCCAATGACATTAGAAGAAATTGGAGAAACTTTCGATTTAACTCGTGAGCGTGTTCGTCAAATTAAAGAAAAAGCAATTAGAAGATTGAAACATACTTCTAGAAGTAAAATATTAAAAACATATTTAGGATAATACGTTTTTTACAGCAAACAACCGTGTAAACGGTTCGTTTTTTGATTGATGATTGAAACTCCGGCTGATTACCGGAGTTTTGTTTTTTTTAGGAAACAAAACTCCAGTCAGTTCGCACAAGTGCTCGGGTTTCCGGAGTTTTGTTTTTAGCCCCCAACCCCAAAGGGGAGTTTCTTACGAAAAAATTACTTTGCGAACTTTGCGAAAAACCTTGCGAACCTTGCGGTTAAATTTTACCTTTGCTCAAACAACATAACTACAATACAACAACATGAGTAAAAACACACTTATTGCACCTTCGGTTTTAGCAGCTGATTTTGCTAATTTACAACGCGACATCGAAATGATTAACAATTCTGAAGCAGATTGGTTTCATATTGATATTATGGATGGCGTATTTGTTCCAAACATTTCTTTTGGAATGCCGGTTTTACAAGCCATTTCAAAACACGCTACAAAAACAATCGATGTACATTTAATGATTGTTGATCCAGATAGATACATTTCTACATTTGCAAAATTAGGCGCTAATGTTTTGACTGTACATTACGAAGCTTGCAATCATTTACACAGAACCTTACAAGCTATTAAAGCAGAAGGTATGAAAGCTGGAGTAGCGATTAATCCACACACTAGCGTAAAAGTTTTAGAAGACATTATTCAGGATATCGATTTAGTGTGTATCATGAGTGTGAATCCAGGTTTTGGAGGACAAAGTTTTATTGAAAAAACATACGACAAAGTTTTTCAATTAAAAGAAATGATTAGAAGATGTAAATCGAACACTTTAATTGAAATTGATGGTGGCGTAACCAATAAAAATGCCAAACAATTAGTAGATGCTGGAGCTGATGTTTTAGTAGCAGGAAGCTATGTTTTTGGAGCAGAAAATCCAATGGCAACAATTGCAGATTTAAAGAAAATTACAAAATAGAGAAATAAAAAAAGCCTTATAAAAAATTAATTTATAAGGCTTTCTACTTTTAGAAAACGCTATTAAATTTTAATAAAATTCTTAACTGCTGTACCGTTTTCAGTAGTTAGTTTTACTATATAATTTCCTGTTATTAAATTGGAAACATCAATACTAAAATTTGTTTCATATTTTGTATTTGAAGTAAAAACTGCTCTACCAGTCATATCAAAAATTTCAATTAAATTTTCTGTAACAGAAATTGGATTAACAATGGTTAAATTATTTTTAACAGGATTCGGATACATTATAATTTGAGAAGAAAATTCATTTGAATCTAATCCCAAAACTGTTCCGTTAAATTTAAATGGTATAGCTAATATATTTGTAGAACCACCATCTGCAGTATTTACCCATGCGGCCGCATTTCTTTGCTTCCCATTCCATGTTGGACTAGATAATGTATTCAAAATAGTTACTGGAGGAAAAAACAAAGTTGCATCATTTATAGCATGCGCTTGAAATTCAACCCAATAGGTTCCAGCGGCCAATGACGCAGTTACATTCGCTTTAAATCGCCAAACTTTTCTTGTTGTACCTGTCGTTGTAGCGGTTCTGTATACAAACTCTTCTCCACTTCCAGCGGCATTTAAAACATTTGTAGTCATATCACCAAAAACTATAGAAGATGTTCCTAAAGAAGGATCACCATTCCAAATTCTTACACGAATAACATCAATTGGAATTGTAGTTCCAGCATATGAGGTTTGGTATCCAAAAACATCTAAACTTGAAATGTTCCAAGTTTCTCCAACTGGAACCACAAAATCATCCGCCAAAGCAAAATTTGTCGTAAGTGCGTTATTATAATATCCTGAAAGACCTAACGAACTATTAGGCGTTTGTAATTCAGACCAAGAATATCCTGCTGGCGCGGCTGTTGAATTTGTGGAAACTGTACCCGTCGCTATTGGTCCATTTGTATAGATTTGCTGAGCACTTACTACTGATGTACATGCAAATAATACAGCAAATAATTTAGAAGTAATTTTTATATTCATAATACATTCATTTATAGTTAATTACAAACATAATAATAAAAATATTTACATTAATTTTCTTTTTCAAATTTTCGATGAAGGAATGCTTTTATCCGATAAAAAACAATGATGCTTTATCTAAATTACTTTAGAATAAGTTAAAACTATTAATACTTAAAATTTCACGAAATAAAAACGGTTTCATTATAATTCAACATTTCTTTCACTTTTATATAAATTGAAGGAAATTTTTGTTTTAATTCCTCTGGTGACTCAAAGAAATGTTCCAATAAAACGGCTATAAATTCGTACTGATTTTCAAAAGCATATTCTCGTAAAAATCCAGAATTCAACAAATCCTGTCGTAACGATTCGTTAGAAAAAGACAAGAATAAACTACGAAGAGATTCATTAAACAACACATGAGTCGTCTTGTCACTTTTTAGAGTTGCGAAATGTAAAGCATGGGTGAATTCGTGTAAACCTAAATTCAAATTATCGTTTTTAATGTCTATTCCACTTTTAAAATCGGACCAAGAAAAAACGATAGTTTTCAATTTTGGATTGAATTCTCCTTTATAATACTCATCAGTATGAGTAGACAAATAGACATTAGGATAAATAATAATCTGTTGAATAAGTTTATTTAAATAATTCTTCATTCCGAAAGTCAACTGAATATAAACCGCCGCAATAGAAAGTTTCATTTCTTTATTGATAGAAATATCACGAGTAGAAAATTCGGTTTTTTCAATAAAAGTAGCTACTCGATGCTCAAAATATATTTTAAATTTCGGTTTTAACTTCTGATAAAATTGACTGTTATTTCTCAAAATAATTTTATCAGTTTCCGATACTTTTTTATTGAAGATGTGTCCAAAAACAATTAATGGCTTTTTGAAATTACGTTGATAAATAATCTCAACCACATATAACATGAAGTAACAATACCCAAAAATAATTGGAGACAACAACAAAAACATTACAAAATATTCGGCAATAGTATATTCTCTTTCTAGTACAGGAATTTCTTGCATTTTGTAATAAAGTATTAAATACATTAGTGACCTCGGCAGGGACTGAACCTATGAATTTACGTAAAACTTATAAAACGTAAAAATACAATAAAATCAAAGCTTAACGAGTTTTTTAATTCATTCAGTTTTATTGAAATTTGTTTAAATTCGCATTTCGTTGACTAAATGTTGACTAAATATATTATATTTGTTTTGTACAAAAATTAAAATATAATGGCGAAGATAAAATTTTTACTTCAAAGTAAAAGCGAAATTTCTAATATTTATGCTCGGTACTCTATAAATAGAGCAACTGTCTTAAAACGCAAAACAGGTTTTATTATAAACGCTAAAGATTGGAGTAAAGATAAAGGGCAACCCATACAAAAAAGTGAAGAAACAAAAGCTTTAAAATCAAAGCTTGATAAGTTAGCTGTTTTTATAAATGATGCTTACAATATTGCTGTTAGTGCTGGCGAAGAAATTACAGGCGACTGGTTACAATTTCAAATTGATTTATTCAATAATAAAAAACCTAAATTAGAACTTGACAAATTAACAGAATACACACAAAAATATATTGACGAAGCACCATACAAAGAAAACGGAAAAAATGGTACTGGATTAAGCAATGGACGTATTCAAAACTTAAAGCTATTCAAAAACACAATAATACGTTACGAATTAGAAAAGTTTAACAGTAAATCAATATTAGTAAAAAACATAAATTTACTATTTGTTGAGAATTTTAAAATATGGTTGTTTGCTCAAAAATACTCTATAAATTATGTAGGCAAAAACATTGCAAACTTAAAAACAATTTGTTTAGATGCTGAAAAAAATGATTTTGAAATTTCTAATCAAATAAAAAACATAAAAGCAATATCCGAAACTAAAGAACCTGAAAATATTATTTATTTAAGCGAAGATGAACAGGAAAAAATTAAAGTTGCCAAAATAGATAAAAAAGCATTAATAAACGCCAGAAAATGGCTATTATTAAGTTGCTTAATCGGGCAACGTGGTGGCGACTTATTAAATATTACAAGCGACAACTTTAAAGAATTAAATGGTGTTAAAATAATAGAACTAAAACAACAGAAAACAGGAAAAATAGTTGCAATACCTTTGTTGCCCGAAGCAATAGAAATTATTAAAAACGGTTTGCCTTATCATTTATCATTAGTAAATTATAACAAATACATTAAACTTGTTTGCCAAATTGCCGAAATAAATGAACCTATAACTGACAGGAATAAAGCAACAAGTAGAGGAGCAACAACAATAAAAACATTGCCGAAACACAAATTCATAACATCACACGTTGGACGTAGGAGTTTTGCAACTAATTTTTACGGACTTATTCCAACACCAGTATTAATGAATATAACAGGGCATGGAACAGAAAAAGTATTTTTAGCTTACATCGGAAAAACAACTTATGACAACGCATTTCATATGGCGGAATTATTCAGTAAATTAGTATCAAGAAAAAAAACACCTCCACAAATGGAAGTAATAAGTAACATTTAATATTTCAACAAAACAATTAACTGACATTTCAATATTTATTCTTTTTAAATTCACTACAAAAGAGAGTAGAAAATCATTGCAATGGCATTGCAATTGTTAAATCATATCATTGCAATACCATTGCAACTGTAATACGACTTAATTATAGATTGCAAAAACAAACCGATATTTTTGGAAATCCACCATCAATTACAGATGGATATAGTTTAGGAATTTCTACTTATTTTTAAAATTAAAAACACAAATTGTAATTATTTTTATTTTTTGTAAAAAAATACTACTTTTACAACAATGAAAATACTAAACATCATATTATCAATATATATAATTATGCTTACTGCCTATCCTTGTGCAGATAAGCATAATGATGTTTTAGGTAAATCATCACAATCACAAAGTAGCTCACAACACAACCATTCTCACGACGAAGAAACCGATTTATGTTCTCCTTTTTGTGTTTGCAATTGTTGTGGTCAACAAACATTAACGTTTTTAGAAATTCAATCCTTTCAATTTTTAGTGCAATTTCAAGAAATAAAATCTTCTATTTCTTTTTATAAGTCAGCTTCTTTTTCAAATTTCTTCGGAAGTATTTGGCAACCACCGCAGTTAGTATAATGAAGCCCGAGTAATTTCGGGTTAACAAGTTGTGTCTTTTAAACAACTTAAAAAAGAAAAACAGTTCTCTGTTTATTAATTCATTATACAATAAAAATGTTAGATAAAATCATTCATTTTAGTATCAATAATAAATTTATTATTGGGCTTTTCACACTCGTATTAGTTATCGTTGGTAGTTATTCACTATATACTTTACCAATTGATGCATTACCAGACATTACAAACAATCAAGTACAAATTATTACAAGTTCGCCTACTTTGGCAACACAAGAAGTAGAGCAATTTATTACCTATCCAATAGAGCAATCAGTTAAATCAATTCCTGATATTGTTGAACTTCGTTCAATAAGTCGTTTTGGATTAAGTGTTGTAACCGTTGTATTTAAAGAAGAAATAGATATTTATTGGGCAAGAGCTCAAATTACAGAACGAATAAAAGAAGCCGAAAACACCATACCAAAAGGAGTTGGTACACCTGAAATGTCACCAGTTAGTACAGGTTTAGGTGAAATATACCAATATGTAGTTTTTCCTAAAAAAGGATTTGAAGAAAAATACAATGCTACAGATTTAAGAACCATTCAAGATTGGATTATAAAACCCCAATTAATCGGTACAAAAGGTGTTGCCGAAGTGAATACGCTTGGTGGAAATCTTAAACAATATGAAATAGCTGTTCAGCCAGATAAGCTGAAAAGTATGAATACTACAATTACCGAAATTTTTGATGCGTTAGAAAATAACAACGAGAATACAGGTGGCGCATACATAGATAAAAAACCTTATGCTTATTTTATTAGAGGTGTGGGAATGGTTAGTAGTATTGACGACATCAATAAAATTGTAGTTAAAAATCAAAATGGTATTCCTATTCTTATTCGTGATGTAGCCAATGTTCAAATAGGTAGTAGTATCAGATATGGTGCAGTTACAAAAGATGGAAAAGGCGAAGAAGTGTCAGGAATGGTGATGATGCTTAAAGGTGAAAATAGTGGTGAAGTTGTTAAGGTTGTGAAAGAGAAAATGGAACAAATCAAGAAATCACTTCCCGAAGGTGTAGAAATTGAAGCGTTTATGGACAGAACAGTTTTAGTTGACAAAGCTATTAGTACGGTTCAAACCAATCTTATTGAAGGTGCATTAATTGTAATTTTCATTTTAGTATTATTGTTAGGTAATTGGAGAGCAGGTTTAGTAGTAGCTTCAGTTATTCCATTAGCTTTATTATTTGCCATTTCAATGATGAAACTTTTTGGAGTTAGTGGTAATTTAATGAGTTTAGGAGCAATCGACTTTGGGTTAATTGTAGATGGTGCTGTTATTATTGTTGAAGCGATTATACATCGACTCCAAGTCAGTAATAAAGGAAAACTCACCACTCAAGAAATGAACGATGAAGTGTATAAAGCATCTTCAAAAATTAGAAGTAGTGCGGCTTTTGGTGAAATAATAATCTTAATTGTATATCTACCTATTTTAGCATTAGTAGGTATCGAAGGAAAAATGTTTGGACCAATGGCACAAACAGTATCTTTTGCCATATTAGGAGCATTTATATTGTCATTAACTTATGTTCCAATGATGTCAGCTTTGGCATTAAAAAAACAAACAGGACATAAAAAGAATTTTAGCGATAAAATAATAGATGCAATTTACAATTTCTATACACCTATTTTAGAAAAAGCATTACGAGTTAAAGAAGCAATTATTGGTGTAGCTATTGCCTTATTTATAGGCTCATTATTTTTATTTAATACATTAGGTGGTGAGTTCATTCCCACACTTGATGAAGGTGATATTGCAACGCATTTAATCATTGCTTCGGGTAGTTCATTATCTCAAGAAGTGGAAGCAACTACAAAAGCAGAACAAATTTTAAGAGATAAGTTTCCAGAAATTAAAATGATTGTAACCAAAATCGGTTCGGCTGAAATTCCTACAGACCCAATGCCTATTGAAGCTGGAGATATGATTATTCTCTTAAAGGATAAAAGCGAGTGGACTTCAGCAGAAACCAAAGAAGAATTAATGGAAAAAATGGAACATGCTTTGTCTGATATTCCAGGTGCATTTACCGAGTTTTCTCAGCCTATTCAAATGCGTTTTAATGAGTTAATGACTGGTGTAAGAAGTGACGTTGCAGTTAAAATTTTTGGTGATGATATTGATATGTTAGTTAGCAAAGGTGAAGAAGTTGTACAGTTAATTAATGGTATTGAAGGTGTTTCAGATGCTAAAGCAGAACGAGTTGCTGGCTTGCCACAAATAACAATTCGTTATAATAAAGACAAATTAGCACTTTACGGATTAAAGATTGGCGACTTAAACAGAGTTGTTCGTATGGGATTTGCAGGCGAAAACGCAGGTGTTGTATATGAAGGAGAAAAGCGTTTTGATTTAGTTGTACGATTAGATAATGATAGTAGAAAGGATATTGAAAATCTAAAAGCTTTATTTGTAACCTTACCATCAGGAAGTCAAATACCGTTAGAACAAATTGCAGATGTAAAATATGAAGATGGACCAATGCAAATTTCTCGTGAAAACGGAAAACGTAGAATTGTTGTAGGTTTCAATGTTCGTGGTGCTGATGTAAAAACGGTTGTAGAAACTATTCAAGCTAAATTAGACGAAAAACTAAAATTACCTGAAGGTTATTATACTACTTATGGTGGTCAATTTGAAAATCTTATTGAAGCTAACAAACGACTTTCTGTTGCTGTGCCAGTTGCTTTAGGTTTAATTTTAGTGCTACTTTATTTTACATTTAAATCAATTAAACAATCGTTATTAATATTTACAGCTATTCCATTATCTGCCATTGGTGGTATTGTAGCTTTATGGCTACGAGATATGCCGTTTAGTATTTCCGCAGGTGTTGGATTTATTGCCCTTTTTGGTGTAGCCGTATTAAACGGAATTGTTTTAATAGGGTATTTTAATGAACTTAAAAAACAAGGTATGGATAATGTATATGACAGAATAAAAGAAGGAACAAAAGTAAGATTAAGACCTGTTATATTAACAGCTGCCGTTGCTTCGCTTGGGTTTTTACCAATGGCAATAAGTAGTAGTGCTGGTGCTGAAGTTCAAAAACCATTAGCAACTGTTGTAATTGGCGGATTAATAACGGCTACTTTACTAACATTAATAGTTTTACCAATTCTGTATTTATATTTTGAAAAAGGAATAAAAATCAAAAGAAAAACTATGAATAATTCGGCTTTAGTAATAGCTTTTTTATTGGGTTCATTTACTGTAACTGCACAAAAAACTCAAAAGCTTGATGTAAAGCAAGCAGTTGAAATTGGATTAAAAAACAATCAAAATATTCAAGCTTCAGAATTAGATGTAAAGATGCAAACGCAAATTCAAAAAACAGCTTTTGAACTTCCTAAAACAGAATTATCTGGTACTTTTGGGCAAATAAATTCGCAAGCTCAAGATAAAAACTTTCAAATTAGTCAAAGTTTTAATCCTTTTCAAATTAGTGCTAAAAGAACCTTGCTTGCAGCATATAGCAATGCCAGTGCAACTAAATTAGGAGTTTCAAAGCAAGAAATAACCTATTCAATTCGTCAATCTTGGAATACCTTATTATTTTACGAAAAACAAAATACCGTTTTAGAAAAGCAAAATATAGTAATGCAAAAATTTGTGAAGTCTGCTAATTTAAAGTTTCAAACAGGTGAAACAAATGCTTTAGAAAAAACAATTGCATTGGCAAAGCAACAAGAATTAGAACAAAAAATAAAGCAAAATAAAACACAAATTGCAATTGAAAAATCAAAGCTAAAAGTAATTTTAGATCTAAAAACTGATTTTATGGCAATAGATACTTCATTTGTGCCACATCCTGCTATTGCAAAAGTTGATACTACAATGGTAAAACAAAATCCAATAGTTCAATTAGCAAATCAACAAGTTCAAATAGCACAGGCAAATCATAAAGTAGAAAAATCTGCATTATATCCAGACTTTTCAGTTGGTTATTTTTTACAGTCTATAACAGGTAATCAAGATGTAAAAGGAACATCAACCTATTATAATAATTCACCACAATTTCAAGGATTTTCAGTTGGTATTGCAGTTCCGTTATTTGCAGGAAGTAATATTGCAAGAGCGAAAGCTGCAAAAACTAATATTGAACGTGAACAGAAAAATGCTGACTATATAAATCAGCAATTTAAAAGCCATTTAGAACAACAATCCGAACAATTAATTACATATAGTTCGTTAATTGATTATTATAAAAACACAGCATTACCAAATGCAAATTTAATAATCAAAAATGCAACAAAAGGGTATCAAAACGGAGATATTTCTTATGTAGAATATGTTCAGAGTATAGAAACTGCAAGTCAAATTCAGCTAAATTATAACGAAGCGATTTATAATTATAATCAAACTATAATTACAATTCAATATAGTATCAATCAATAATAAAAATAAAATGAAAAAATCAAATATCATATACGCATCAATAGTAGGAGCAATAATTCTTGCTATTATTTTATATTTTTCTTTGCGTCATACTGAAGGTGATGGACATGTACATACAGATGGCGAAGCTCATACGGAAGAAAGTCATTCGGACGAAAAAGAGCCAACAACAATTAAAGAAGTGGAATTAAATGAAGCTCAGTTTAAAGCATCAAGTATAGAATTAGGTACTTTTTCAGATAAAAATTTAAGCGAAGTAATTAAGGCAAATGGATATACGAAGTTGCCACCACAAAATCAAGCTGATGTATCAGTTTTCACTACAGGAATTGTAAAAACAATAAATGTAATGGAAGGACAAAGAGTTAGCAAAGGACAAACTATTGCAACAATTGAAAGTCCTGAGTTTACCAAAATTCAAGAAGCTTATTTAACTTCAAAAAGTAATTTAGAGTATTTAAAATTAGAATTTGAAAGACAAAAAACATTAAGTGATGAAGAAGTAAATTCTAAAAAAGTTTTTCAAAAAACTAAATCAGATTATGAAATTGAAAGAGCAAGGTTCAATTCATTGCAAAAACAACTAAATACTTTGCACATTAGTGGCAATGGAAATACTACGGCTACAGTGCCAGTACTTGCGCCAATTTCAGGAAATATTACAGAGATTTATATTAAAATTGGTAGTAATGTAGAAACTGGTAAACCATTAATGAATATAGTTGATAATTCTAAATTACACGTAGATTTATTAGTGTATGAAAAAGATTTATTTAAAGTAAAACAAGGTCAAAATGTTCGCTTTATTTTGACCAATCAAGATAATACCGAAATTAATGGAAAAATATTTAGCGTTGGTAAATCTTTTGAAAACGAAACAAAATCAGTTGCAGTACACGCTGACATTTCGAATAATCAACAAAAATTAATACCAGGAATGTATGTAAATGCACTTATTGATGCAGGAGCAAATACTGTTAAAGCTTTACCTACGGAAGCAATAATAAAAGCAGATGGTAGAGAATTTATTTTTGTTTTAGAAGAAGGTCATAAAGAAGAAGTAGCACACGATGAAAAAGAAGGACATAATCACGAAGATGGTGACAAGCACGAAGAAGCTGAAGGAAAAACTTTCCATTTCCAACGTATTGAAGTAAAAACAGGTACATCACAATTAGGATATACACAAGTAACATTACTTCAAAAAATAGAACCTAATGCAAAAATTGTACTAAAAGGAGCGTATTATGTACAAAGTCATTTACTAAAAAGTGAAGGCGGTGGCGGACACGCACATTAATAATATTCAACAATAATTCATCTAAATAAATAAAATTATCATGAAAAAATCAATTTTAATTTTGGCTTTTGCCATTGCAACATTAAGTGTAGTTTCTTGTAATAAAAATGAAAAAACAGAAGTTACAACAGAACACGAAGGTCATAATCACAAAGAAGGAGAAGCTCATAAAGTAACTTATGAATGCCCGATGGATTGTGAAAAAGGTAAAACCTATGATAAAAAAGGAACTTGTCCAGTTTGTAAAATGGAATTAATTGAAGCCAAAGCAGATAATCACGAAGGGCACGACCATGCAACTGAAAATCATGAAGGACATGACCATTCAAAAGAAAACCACGACGGACATAATCATTAATTTAAAAAATAAAATATGAAAAATTCAGTTTTAAAATTAATCGTATTAGTTGTATCATTATTTTTCTTTTCAAATTTTGTTTCAGCACAAAAAACTACTCAAAAAGTAGTTATCAAAACTTTTCTTCATTGCGACCATTGTAAGGAATGTGAAACCTGCGGTCAAAAATTCAAAACAGAAATGCTTAAAATAAAAGGTGTTAAGATGTATGAATTAGATGATAAAGCAATGACTTTTACAATTTATTATAATTCAAAGAAAACCACTTTACAAGCAATTAAAGAAGGTATTTCTAAATTAGGATATGATGCAGATGAAGTAAAAGCTGACACAGAAGCTTATGAAAGTTTAGATGGTTGTTGTAAAGCATAGGCATGAAGTTTAATATCAAAATGCCAAATAAACTAATTCCTTTTTATCAAAAAGAGTTAGAAGCCGTTAAGGATAATTTAAAGCAAGATAATTTACAAACTGCTTGGTATCATTTGGAGCGTGCCCATATTATTGGGCAAAAACATCTTTATGAACACACATTTGTACATTGGAAAATGTTGCAGTTTGGTATTAAGATAAAAAGTTCAAAAGAAATTATTGGTCAAATTCCACGATTATTGGTAGGTGGTGTAAAATCATTTGTTGGTCATATTCCAGTAGGTAATACAGGTGGTGCAAATGTACCACCTTTAAAAGTGATGGAAATACCTGAAGATATTAAAGAAATTTTAAATTCGAATTCATAACAATTATATTATGGAACATCAGCACATTTACGACAAGCAAGGAAAACAAATTTGTTGCTCATTAGAAGAAAAAATAAATAAAAAAACCGAACATCATTCTGATGATGACGGACACGACCACGACCATTCAAGCGAGGAAAAATCAACGTTTCAAATGTTTTTACCAGCAATAATAAGTTTTGTTTTATTATTGATTGCCATTGGTTTTGATAATTATTTTACACAATCTTGGTTTACAGGTTGGGTAAGAATAGCTTGGTATGTTTTAGCTTATATTCCTGTTGGGTTTCCTGTACTTAAAGAAGCATTTGAAAGCATTAAAAAAGGTGATGTGTTTTCAGAGTTTTTGTTAATGTCAATTGCTACAATTGGTGCTTTTGCAATTGCCGAATTTCCTGAAGGTGTTGCTGTTATGTTATTTTATGCAATTGGAGAAATATTTCAAACATTAGCTGTTCAAAGAGCAAAAGCAAATATCAAAACATTACTCGACCAACGACCAGACGAAGTTACTGTTTTGGAAAATAATGTAGCTAAAACAATCAAAGCTTCAACCGCAAAAATTGGAGATATAATCCAACTTAAAGCAGGTGAAAAATTAGGTTTAGATGGTGAATTACTTTCTGATACAGCTTCTTTCAATACTGCTGCATTAACAGGCGAAAGTAAACCAGACACAAAAGCAAAAGGGGAAACAGTTTTAGCAGGAATGATAAACTTAAATTCGGTTTGTCAAGTAAAAGTAACCGTTGCTTATACGGATAGTAAATTATCAAAAATTCTTGAAATGGTGCAAGATGCAACAGCTAAAAAAGCACCAACCGAATTATTTATTAGAAAATTTGCAAAAATTTACACCCCAATTGTTGTTGCTTTAGCCCTTGCAATATGTGTGTTACCAATGTTTTTTGTAGAAAATTATCAGTTTAATGATTGGTTATATCGAGCTTTAATTTTCTTAGTTATTTCCTGTCCTTGTGCATTAGTTATTAGTATTCCTTTAGGATATTTTGGAGGAATTGGTGCAGCTTCAAAAAACGGAATTCTATTTAAAGGAAGTAACTTCCTTGATGTTATGGCTACGGTTCAAAATGTTGTAATGGACAAAACTGGAACAATGACCGAAGGAGTTTTTAAAGTTCAAGAAGTTGTTTTTAATTCCGATTTCAATGCAGCCGATATTTTGCAACTGGTTAATGCTTTAGAAAGTCAAAGTACACATCCAGTAGCAACCGCCATTCATCAATTTGTTGGTAAAATTGATAGTGCAATAGTTTTAAAAGATGTAGAAGAAATATCGGGACACGGATTAAAAGCCAATGTAAACGGAAAAGAATTGTTAGTTGGAAATTTCAAACTAATGGATAAATTTTCTATTACTTATGATATTGACCCGACAAGTATTGTTTACACATTAATTGCAGTAGCTTACGATAAAAAATTTGTGGGTTATTTAACTATTGCAGACAGCATAAAAGAAGATGCACAAATCACAATTGACAAACTAAAAGCATTAGGTATAAAAACCACTATGTTAAGTGGTGATAAAAATACTGTAGTCCAATTTGTAGCTCAAAAACTTGGAATAATTAATGCCTTTGGTGATTTATTACCCGAAGATAAAGTAAATAAAGTAAAAGAAATCATTGCAAAAAATGAAACTGTAGCTTTTGTTGGCGATGGTGTAAACGATGCGCCTGTAGTTGCTTTAAGTAACGTAGGTATTGCAATGGGCGGTTTAGGAAGCGATGCCACAATAGAAACCGCTGATGTTGTTATTCAAGATGATAAACCAAGCAAAATACCATTGGCAATAAACATAGGTAAACAAACTAAGAAAATTGTTTGGCAAAATATTATTTTAGCTTTTACGGTTAAAGCAATTGTTTTGGTTCTTGGAGCAGGTGGGTTAGCAACAATGTGGGAAGCCGTTTTTGCAGATGTAGGTGTTGCGTTATTAGCTATTTTAAATGCAGTTAGAATACAGAGAATGAAGTTTTAGTTCATTTGATTGAATTGAAACTTAATATTTAAACTGGTTTTGTAATGCTTTTGAAACAAATACGCTTTTCCATTGCAAAGCAATTAGCGGACATTTCAACATTTTTTATCTATAAAACACACTAAAACATACGTTTGCAATGCTTTTTGAACGTTTTTGCAATGGTTGGTTTGTTAATAAGTATATTTTACTTAACAATTAAATTTTTATAAATTGTACTCTCAATTAAGCAACTTATAAAAATGCCATTATTTCAAAATTCCGTAGTTTCCAAATACTTAAAAAATCAAAACTCAACTTTGCTTTTGCAAAAATGGGAAGCCTATAAAAAGCACTTCCTAAATTTAAAAGTTCAAGAGGATATTAAAAGTCTGAAAGAAGAACAATATCAAGGCGAGTTTTTAGAAGACTTGTTTGTTAAGATATTAGGCTACACCAAGCCAGCATCTTCAACGGAAATAAAATTTAATCTTACTACCGAATATAAAAACGTAAAAGACAGCAAAAAAGCTGATGGAGCAATTATTATTGAGGACAAAGTAAAAGCAGTTATTGAATTAAAAGGCACAAACACAACCGATTTAGGTAAAATTGAAACACAAGCGTTTGGATATAAAAACAACCAACCCGATTGCGTTTATGTGATTACTTCCAACTTTGAAAAAATCCGATTTTATATTGATAATGCTATTGAGTTTTTAGAATTTAATTTGTTTCAATTAACTCAAACCGAATTTGAATTATTGTATTTATGTTTAGCTTACGATAACCTTTCCAAAGGCATTGCAAAAACAATCAAAGATGAGTCGGTAAGCCAAGAAGACGTTATTACTAAAAAATTATACAAAGATTATTCGCTTTTTAAACGAGAATTGCATCAAAATTTAGTGGCTTTAAATCCACAATATGAACCGATTGAACTTTTTAAAAAATCTCAAAAATTATTAGATAGATTTTTGTTTATTTTCTTTGCCGAAGACAGAAACTTATTACCTACAAATTTAATTTTTCGTATTAATAAAGAATGGCAAAATTTACGCTCTATGCGTATTGAAGTGTCTTTATATGAACGATACAAAATATATTTTAACGACTTAAATAGTGGTGCAAAAGTGGTTTTGCCAGCCTTTTCACAAACGACTTCAAACGTTGTGGAAGAACATCAAATTTTTGCCTATAATGGCGGATTGTTTAAAGCTGATGATATTTTAGACAACATTAAAATTGACGATGCTGTTTTGTTTAAACACACGGAAAATTTAAGCAATTATGATTTTGCAAGTGAGGTTGATGTGAATATTTTAGGGCATATTTTTGAAAATTCGTTAAACGAGTTAGACGAAATAAAAGCACAATTAGAGGGG
This sequence comes from Flavobacterium facile, assembly GCF_036321945.1. Taxonomy (NCBI): domain Bacteria; kingdom Pseudomonadati; phylum Bacteroidota; class Flavobacteriia; order Flavobacteriales; family Flavobacteriaceae; genus Flavobacterium; species Flavobacterium facile. The sequence goes on along the minus strand of NZ_JAZAYT010000030.1, from coordinate 155,299 downwards.
GAAACAATTGATAAAACGAAAACCAAACGTAAAAAAGACGGCGTTTTTTACACCCCAAAATACATTACCAAATACATTGTAGAAAATACAATTGGTAAGTTGTGTGAGGAAAAGAAAACCGAATTGCAATTGGCAGATGAAGATTATACAACTGATAAAAAGCGACAAAAGAAAACCCTACAAGCATTAATTGATAAAGTTGAAACTTACAGAAGTTGGTTATTGCAACTAACCATTTGCGACCCTGCTTGTGGTAGTGGTGCATTTCTTAACCAAGCCTTAGATTTTTTAATTGCAGAACACCAATATATTGACGAATTAAAAGCTAAATTATTTGGAGATACTTTTGTGTTAAGTGATATTGCAACAAGCATTTTAGAAAACAACCTTTTTGGTGTTGATTTAAACGAAGAAAGTGTTGAAATTGCCAAGTTGGCTCTATGGTTACGCACCGCACAACCGAACCGAAAGCTTAACGATTTAAATAGCAACATTCAATGTGGTAACTCGTTAATTGACAATGCAGATGTAGCTGGTAATAAAGCTTTTAGTTGGCAAAATGCTTTTCCTAAAGTATTTGCGAAAGGTGGCTTTGATGTAATTATTGGAAATCCGCCTTATGTAAATGTAGAAAATCTTGATTTAGATGTAAAAAAATATTTATTTGATAAGTATTATTCTGCTCAAGGTAGAACAGATTTATATGTTTTGTTTGTAGAAAAAGCTATCAATATAATTAAAAATGATGGCTTAATGGGCTTAATTATACCATATTCATTTATAAATCAAAATTATGCTCAAAATATTCGCGAGAAAATTATTGATTCGAATCATTTAATATCGATTGTAGATACAAGTAAATATTTTGTATTCTCGGATGCAATTGTTAAGACTATAATTTTAATAATTGGTAAAGAAAAAACTAAAGAAATAACAAAAATTTACCGTTCTAATGTCCCTTCTAAATTGGAAGAATTTTATCATGAAATTAATCAAAACGATTTTCTTAAATTAAATAAATGTGTTTTTGAAACAAAACCTTTTTTAAATCTTTTAGAAATAAAAAATAAATTAGAAAATAATTCTAAACGATTAGAAGATTTATGTCTTATTGCTTATGGTGTTAGAGTGAATAGTAAATTCGATAAAAATAAACCAAAAAGTTATTATGTACATTCTGAAAACAATTTAGACTATAAAAAATTTATTGAAGGTAAGGATATAAATAGGTATTCACATAATCAAACCTCTTGGTTAAACTATCAGCCAAATGAACATTACAATTCTATGTTTCCTGAATTATTTGAAAATGAAAAATTGTTTTTTATAAATGTTGTTTCAGACAGAATTAGGTTTTCATATGATAATGATAATTTATATAATAGTCATACTGTAATAAACTGTATCAAAATTGATAAACTGATAAATTCAAATCATGTCTCAGCAAAAAGAATAGTTGAAAATAGTGATATAAATTTAATTTCTAATTATACTTTAAAATACATATTAATAATTCTTAACTCTAATCTAATCAATTGGTATTTCCTAAACTTTTTAAGTGAAGGACTACATTTTTATCCTGATGATGCTAAAAAATTACCAATAAAAGTTTTAGAAAAAGAAAAACAACAACCATTTATTGAAAAAGCAGACCTTATGCTTTCATTAAACAAAACTTTGCAACAGCAACAATCAAAAGTTATAAATATGTTGCAAAGGGATTATGATTTAGAAAAGCCTACTAAAAAACTTGAAACTTGGTACGAGTTATCGTTGCAAAGCTTTTTTGCGGAGTTGGCAAAAGCCAAAATTGTATTGTCAGCAGTACAAAAAGATGAAGTTCAAGAGTATTTTGAAACCTACCAAAAACAAGCCGTTGAAACAAAAAACCAAATCATTGCAACGGACAAACAAATCGACGCAATGGTTTATGAGTTGTATGGATTGAGTAATGAGGAAATTGAAATTGTAGAAAGTTCAAATTAAAGACAAACGTAGTAAGCGATTCACGAACACAAAAAAAACAATAAAAAAGAGTGAGTAAATTGAAATTGTTGAGAATAGTTAAAAGAATTATTGTTAAAAACTGAATTTGTTTGTGAATAAGTTTGACTTTCATTTGATATAATAAAACACAACCTTTGTAAGATAGAAATTAAGAAGTATGGGAAATATAGCCACAAGTTTTGGAGAACAAATAAAAAGACTTGAAGAAAGAGGTATGAATTTAGATTATGACCAAGAAAAAGTAAAAGAAATTTTATTAGACATTGGTTACTACAGATTAGGTTTTTATTGGAATCCTTTTGAAAAAAACAGAAAGCATGAATTTAAAGATGGTACTAAATTTTCTGATGCTGTTTCATTATATTATCTTGATGTAGATTTAAGAAACTTGTTATTAAAATGCCTTAATAGGATAGAAATAAACTTTAGAACAAAAGTAGTCTATTATGTTTCAAACGCTAATAAAAATTCCCCAACTTGGTTTATTGACCCAAAAGTTATTAGTTCAGATTTTATTAATTCAATAGAATTGCATTACAATGATGATTTTAAGAAAAATAATAAAACTATAAAACTGCATCATAAAAAATATATTAATGACAAATATGCACCAGCTTGGAAAACTTTAGAGTTTTTTACTTTTGGCGCAATATTAAAGGTTTTCAAAGAATTAAATGATACTGCAATAAAAGAAAGAATTTCTAATTTGTATGGTATTCAAAATCTGCAAAAATTTATTAATCTAATGGAAACAATTGTTTATGTTAGAAATGTTTGCGCTCATGGTGGTGTTTTGTATGATTTAAAATTACCTAAAAGTATTTCTGCTATTCCAGACATTAATTTTAATAGTCAAAACAGATGTTCTTTAGATGATTCGATGAAAGTAATTCTATACATTTTAGGTAAAATATCAGACAACAGGAAACTTGATATTGAAAAAGAAATAGATAAAATATTTTCAGAATATTCTGATAATGAAGTGATTAACAATATAATAGCAACAGAAATAGGTTATAGAAAAATTAACTCTTAATATTTGTATTATTCAAAATGTATATATACATTTGCACTATACAAAGTGCCTTATTATTCATAGCATTAATGGTGCACTCTAAAAAAATAATTTAAACCCAGACTTGCTCTGGGTTTTTTATTTTATAAAAACGCAATCTAAACAATGTTGCTTTTGCATTATATTTAAAAAAAATATTGTGTTTACTTCTCAAAGAACTTCTTTCTACATTTAAAATATGTCAAAAAATAATTTAATTTGAATGAATCCAATTGTAAAATAAATTTATAATATAATCGCTGGAACAAGAATATTTTTTTTCTGTTTTGGTGATTTATAAAGTAATTTTGAAATAAACTAAAATAAACTAAACAGAATATATCCATAATATGAACGAATCAATTTGCTTTACCGTTGAAGAATATAAAAGTACTTTTCAATATTTACTGAATGAATTTATGTTAGCTACCGCAAAAACAGAATTAGACTTTTTTAATTATCAATTAGAAATTTATAATAATGCGCATGTAGTTAGTCATCAAGATTTTGAAGGAGCACTTTACGGTGGAACTGTTGTGAATATGGATAAATTTCAAGAAGTTATTGATTTTATTCGAGTTAAAATTGCGGAATGTAAATATGGAAAAACAGAAGCGGAAGAAGTAGAAATTGATTTAAGTGAAACTAATGGTAGAGAAAAAATAATTTATTTGCAAAAAATGGGAATAATTGATTTTTTAAGAACAAAAACACCATTTAATACAAACACACATAGTTTAGCATCTTTTTTATCTGGAATTACTGGAATAAAAACATCATCTATTTATCCAATGATTAATCCTATTGTCAATAATTCTGTTTCGCAAACGAACAACCCAATGAACTCATTAAAGGCTGTTGAAAAAGTAGAAAAAGAATTAATCCGAATTGGAATAAATTTAAAAGAAACGATTTAGGTTAAACCCAAAATAAACCTAAAGTTCATTTGCTCTTATTAATTAAAAAATAAGAAAAATGAATCAAATTTTATTAAACGGCATCACAATTGAACAATTAGCCGAAGCACTTAAACCATTGTTGCAACCTCAAGCAACAAAAGAATCACAACAACCCGAAAACGATTTAATGACCCGAAAAGAAGTTTGTACTCTTTTGAGTATAAATTTCACGACTTTATGGAAACATACTCGTAGTGGTAAACTATTAAGTAGTGGAATAGGAAACAGGGTGTATTATAGCAGAAAACAAGTTTTAGAAGCGGTTAAGTCAATTAATTCATAGCAATATGGATAAAGATAAACAGGCAATTGGTTTAACCGATTTTAGCAATGTAATTGACAAAGCAATGCAATGCGAAGTTAAGACAACAGAAAATGGTTTATTTTTGATAAAAACAGCTAATGAGTGGATGGAGGAAGCAAAGAACCGACCAATACCGAAGATGCTTTTTAGTCAACTATGGTATGAGGGTGAAATATGTATTTTGTTTGCTGATACCAATTTAGGGAAATCAATTTTAGCAGTTCAAATTGGCAACAGCATAAGTAAGTCAGAACATATAATTGGGTTCAAAATTGAAACTCAAAAACAGTCTGTTCTTTACTTTGATTTTGAATTGTCGGATAAGCAATTTCAAAATAGATATTCAAAAGATTATACCGAAAATTACAACTTTGACAATAATTTTTTAAGAATAGAAATCAATACCGATGCTGATTTACCAATTAATCAAAATTTTGATGACTTTCTTATCTTGTCAATCGAGCAAAGTCTTTTAAAATCTAATTCAAAGGTTTTGATTATTGACAATCTCACCTACTTAAAAACCGATAATGAAAAAGCAAAAGAAGCTTTACCATTAATGAAAAAACTTAAAGAATTAAAAAGCAAGTACTCACTTTCAATTTTGATTTTAGCACACACGCCAAAAAGAGATTTATCAAAGCCAATTACAAGAAATGATTTGTCAGGAAGCAAAATGCTTATGAATTTTTGTGATAGTTCCTTTGCTATTGGAGAAAGTAACCAAGACAAGCAAATAAGATATATCAAACAAATTAAACAACGTAATTGTGAGCAAGTATTTGATACAGATAATGTTTGTATTTGTCATATAAATAAAGAATATAATTTTTTACAATTTGAGTTTATTGGTTATGGTAATGAACGTGAACACCTAAAACAATATACTGATAAAGACCGTGAAACAAACATTGAAAAAGTAAAGGAATTAAACATACAAGGAAAAAGCCAAAGGCAAATTGCTACTCAATTGGGTGTGTCAGTTGGGACTGTAAATAAATATTTAAAGTTGTAAAGTGTTCATTCTGTTCACGGTGTTCACAGTGTGAACAGTATGAACACCGTGAACAGTAAAAATTTAAATGCGATGAAACAATACAAATACAATTTAGATAAAAGCAGTAAAAAGTTTGTTTGTCCAAAATGCAACAAACGAACCCTTGTAAAATATAAAGAAACGGAAACAGGAAACTATTTGAATGAAGATTTTGGACGTTGCGACCGTGAAACAAATTGTGGTTTTCATAACACACCAACAGGCGAGTTTAATAATCCTTTTGAAGTGGTTAATATTCCGAAACCAAAACCAAGTTTTCATAATTTCGATTTAGTAAGTCAAAGTGGTAGGAATTACAAAGAAAATAATTTTATCCAGTTCTTAAAAACCATTTTTACAGAAACTGAAGTAAAAGAAGCAATACTAAAATATTTGATAGGAACATCAAAGCGTTGGAATGGTGCTACAATATTTTGGCAAATTGATAATTTGCAAAAGGTTCACGCTGGTAAAATTTTACAATATGTTTCAAAAACTGGCAAACGACACAAAAACGAAGACGGCAAAAGTTTAATAGATTGGGTACATAGTATTTTAAAACGAACCAAAACAATCAATGATTATAATCTTAATCAATGCTTATTCGGTTTGCACCTAATAAATGAAAGTAATGCCAAAACCATTGCACTTGTTGAGGGAGAAAAAACAGCAATTATGATGAGTATATTTAAACCTCAATATATTTGGTTAGCCACAGGAAGTAAACAAGGTTTTAAATATGAAAATCTGAAACCAATTAAGCAATATAAAATTATTGCATTTCCTGATAAAAGCGAGTATGCAGATTGGTTTAAAAAAGCCACCGAACTCAATATCTTAGGTTTTGATATAATTGTTAATGATTGGCTCGAAAATACGAATTTTGAAGCAGGAACAGATTTTGCAGATGTATTACTTATTGAAAAAAAAGAAGCTGAAAAAAATAAAAAACATGAAATTATTTATACCGACACCGAAAATATTATTAACGAATTTGAAACACACACACCCGAAATTTGGAATCTAATTGAAACGTTTGGTTTAGTAGATTGCAACTGGAACGAAATAAGAAAAGTAATTTAACATAAATAAATTATTTCAATTGCTTTGCAAAAATAGAAAATTGTTGTTGCAAAGCTTATATTTTATGATATTACAACCCAGTTATTAAAGGCAATGACTGTAACAAAGTTTTAATTATAATTTTGCAATGCTTGTTTAATAGTTTTTGCAATGTATTAAAAACAAAAAATTTTATTCTGTTGCCTTTATATAAAAAGCAAAATCCTATCAAATAACTGATAGGATTTTTTTTGCTTAATTTATTCAGCAATCTAATATTAAACATCATTTTAGTTAAAACATTTTTAATGTAGAAAACTATATTTTTATATATCGGTTGACTAAATGTTGACTAAAAATAACGTTAAGCCTTATAAATATGCTTTGAAAGTGACCTCGGCAGGGTTATCTAACCATCGTAAGCACTCTAATTTTACACAGGTTTGTAAATTCCACGTGTCATATACGTGTCATTTCTTTATAAATTCTAGCTTTAATTTTTCTAATTCTGTTATTATTTTATCAATCTTTTCTAATGGATTCGTAGAATAAACTGTTGGAGGTTCATTCAAAACGTTAGTGTCTTCTTCAGGATTTTCAACATCATTTCTAACCAACCAATTAATATCAATATCGGTATTATCGGCAATTGCCTTAATCATATCACCAGTTAAATTGTTTTGTAAAACATTTCTATTAAAAACTGTTGCATTAAGACCTATGCTCTTCGCAAATTTACTCTCGCTCAGACCTTTATCCTTAAGGATTAATTTTATTTTTTCTTGAAATTCCATTTAGACCGATTCTAAATTAATAATTTTAACTACTTTTTAGTATCAACTTATATACTATTTAGTATATATTTGTGACATAATTAATACTTATATGACAAAGATAATAGAAAAAAGCAATAAACAAGATGTGCAAACGCATATTGACAACGCCTATGAGATTATCAAGGATAGTCTTCCAGTTGGCTATGTAGAAAAAGTTTTATCAAAACTTAAATCAGACAAAACTTTAAACGCTGGAACTGTTAGAAATATTAAAAATAGAATTTCAAAATATCCTTTTTCGAGATTAGATGTATTAAACGCCTTAGTGGAAGTGGCGAATGAATATCAAGCATCTGTTCAAAAACTAGCGAACAATTTAAAAACCGATAACTAAATTATATAACCATGCAAATAATGCCAGGATTACTAGATAACTCATTCGAGTTTTTTAATCACAATACAGATTTGAAGTATGTGAGCGATGGAAAATTAAAACCTTTTGAAGAAGCTCCGACTTCTGTTATACTTCTACTTCAAGAAGCAATAGAAAAAGAACCTCAGTCAAAAGCTATTTTAATGGATTGGTTTCCAAATTCAGAATTCAATCAACTTAAAAAATTTGCAAGCTGCCGATTAGGTGGTTTGGATTTAACTCCAGACATCGTAAACGGAGAATTGCAAAAAGGAGAATATTGGCACTGTCCAAATCGTGGTAACTGTCCAGGAGAAGGAATTGTTTGTTTGGCGCCAACATTTAACGGACACGAACTTTCAAAGACTGAAATTGAACTAATTAAATTATCAACAACAAATAAAACAAATGAAGCTATTGCGGATATTTTAGGATTGCCAATGGGCACATTCCATAAATTCAAAAATATTCTTCATAAAAAGCTAGGTAATATTCAAACAAAGCAGTGTATGACAAAGATTGCTATTGAAATGAATTTTATCTAAACCACGTTCTTACCCTTTGTTATGTGTACTTACACATCAATTAAATTAATTAACTCCTCTCACGGGAGGAGTTTTAAAAATAAAGCAATATGAATAGTGAATTTCAATCAAAAATAAATCGTCTTGAAGGCGAAATAAAACAATATCAAAATAGTGGACTATTTTCTGAATTGGAAGCAGTTCCATTAATAAAAAAAGCAGAAGCCGAAATTGAAAGACTTCAATTGGAGCAAGTAAAATTAATCGATTCAACCAATCACATTGAGATAAAATAATTTATGAGCTACGTTAAAGACACAGATATATTCGACAAAACCAACGGAGGTCTAGATATAATTTTATCGTATTACCCAGATGCAGCTAGAGTGTTTCATAAAGCGGCTAAGTCTTTCAAAATAAGAAACTCTGAAAAAACTGCATCAGCTTCATTAAAAGAATTAGCTGGAGGGATTTGGATTGTAACTGATTTTGGAGGTGATAGTGTTTCAAGAAACGGTATACAGGTTTGTATGCTTGAGGAAAATGTTACTTATGCTAAAGCTTGTGAAATACTTGGCGCACAATATGGTGTTGAAGGTGCAAAAATGCAAGTCTTCACTCCTTCTATTGAAAAACGTCCTTTAAAATCAAAAGAAAAAAAGGGTGATTATATTTTCAATTATCATGATACTATTCCGGAACATTTATTAAAGATACTCGGGCCTAGAATTAATCAATCTCATTGTGATGAAATCAATTTAAAAAGTTGTAAAAGTTTCACTTTCTGTAAAGAAAATGAAGCAATTGTAACTACTGCTACTGATGAATATCCAATTTTCGTTTTTGATTTTGGAACATGGCAAAAGATTTATCAACCAAATTCATTTGAAAAACAATATCGTTTTAGATATGCTGGAGAAAAACCTAAAAAACATGTTTGGGGATTAGAAGCGATTAAAAAAGAATTCGAAAAAAGAAAGAAAAAAATTGAGAATGAAGATGATTATTATGACGAAGATGATGAAGAACCGTCTAAAAAGAAGAAAAAGAAAAAGGATCCACGTTTAGACAGAGTTTTCATTGCAAGCGGTGGTTCTGATGGATTAAACCTTAGAAGTTTTGAGCATTATGCGATTTGGTTTAATTCAGAATCGGAACAAATCGATTTTGAAGAATACAAGCAATTAAAAATTTACGCTAAAGAAATAATCTATCTGGGGGATTTAGATTCAACGGGTGTAAAACAGGCTTTAATAGTTGGTTTAAAATTCCTTGACATCAAATTATTGTGGTTGCCAAACACTTTAAAAGCATATAAAGACAAACGTAATAACCCTTGTAAAGATTTCAAAGATTATGTAGAAAAATTCTACCAAGACAAATCATTAGTCTTTGTAAACGGATTTAATAAACTTATTGCAAACGCATTGCCATTGCAATTTTGGACAGAACATTTCGCGCAAAACGGAAAGCTTCAGTACAATTTATCAAATACCAGGTTATATCATTTTTTGTCGATGTTAGGATTCGGGCGTTATGAAACCGAAACAAATAAGGAAGGTTACATATTCGTAAAAAAAGAAGGATCTATTATCAGAATTTTAGAGCCTTATGAAATTGAAAATTTTGTACATGAGTTTCTAGAAGCTCGCGGAATGAATCCAGAATTAAGAGATTATGTCTACAAAAACAATCAATTAGGAGAAAGAAGTTTGTCTAAACTGCCAAAACTTAATATTGATTTTTCATCTGCAGACAGAGAATCACAATATATGTTTTTCCCTAAAAAGGTTTGGAAAATTACTGGCAATGAAATTTTAGAATACAAACAAGGCGAAGTAGATAAGTACGTTTGGGAAGATAAAATAATCGATTTTGAAATAAAATTAGATGATCCGCATTTTGAAATTACCAAGGACGAATCTGGAAACTTTGACATTGAAATTTTGAATAAGGAAAATATGTTTTTCAATTATCTAATTAATACTTCTAGAGTTCACTGGAAGGAAGAATTAGAAGAATATTTTGAAGACAGACCTAAAGGCGAATTTGAAGCTGAGCAATATTTCAAAGAAAACAAATTCAATATTGCTGGTCCAAATTTATCTGAAGACAAAAAGCACGAACAAAAATTGCATTTGATCAATAAAATTTACAGCATTGGTTATACGCTGCACCAATACAAGAATTATAATAAACCTTGGGCAGTTTTTGCAATGGATAATAAAGTTTCAGATTTAGGAGAATCACATGGTGGTTCTGGTAAGTCTTTGTGTTATTCATTTTTAAATAAAATTTTGAAACGTAGGGTTTATTTAAAAGGGCGTGATCCAAAATTAACACAAAACGATTTCATCTATCACGAGGTTTCAGAAGATACCGACTATATTTTAATCGATGATGCTACACAATATTTGAATTTCGATTTCTTCTTTTCTGAAATCACAGGTTCTTTGAAAGTGAATCCTAAAAATGGTTCACCGTTTGAAATTCCGTTTGAGAAGTCTCCGAAATTCGTATTCACATCAAATTTCGCTTTAAGGAATGTTGATCCATCAACAGCTCGAAGATTGTTGATTTCTGTTTTCTCTGATTATTACCACGGACAAAACGATGATGAATACAAACAAGTGAGAAAAGTATCAGATGATTTCGACGGTAAAAACTTGTTTACGGATTTCGATTGGAAGCAGTACAATTACTATTACAATTTCTGTGCACAGTGTGTGAAGTTCTTTTTATCAATTGATGAAAAATTAAATCCGCCAATGGACAATGTTACCAAAAGAACATTGCAAGCTGAAATGGGTGATGTATTTATGGGTTGGGCGGAAGGCTTTTTCGGTCAATTAAATCCAGATGGTGTAAGCTTTAAATATAGGGATGCAATTTTCTCTAAAGAAGATTCATTTGAAGATTTTATGAAAGCAACAAAGCAACAAAAGTGGTCTCCTGCTAAATTTAAAAAAGCAATTTCGGCTTATTGCAAGTGGAATAAATGGGTTTTAAATCCAAAAGACATGCATAATTCAACTGGAGGTAGAATTATAAAATCAATTTCAGGAAAATCACAAGAAGTATTATTTATCAATACACAAGTTGCACAAGAATTAAATAATGTAGAAAAAATTATAACAGAATCAGAAGCTAAAAAGATTTTTGGCGAAGATGTTTAAATAGATCATTATGGAAATCAAGTATTATTTAGTAAACGCTTCACTTTCAAAATGCGAAAGTGAAGACTTCAGAAAAATGGATGGTTCATTCCTTGAAAACAGATTTTTTTTCACAAAAGATATTGTAACAAGGGAATTCAAAAATACCTACAGATTAAGAGGTGTAAACGCTAAAGTTCATCGCGACGAACTTCAAGATGCCCTGGAGAAATATACAGAAATTCAAATTGATTTTTTAGTTTCATTGGGGTTAGTTTATAAACTAAACAATACTTACAACCAAGATGATTATTGTTTTAAAATGTACTTGAAAACAGCTGTTGAGTTTGACATTTTTAATAGTCCAAAAGAAGTATTATCAGGTGCAATTTATTATCTACTTAATGAAAGTATGCAGTTTACTGGTCCATATTATTTAGATGATAATACAGAATTGGAATTGATGTACGAAAATTTAAAAAAAGGAATTGTGATGGTTCCACATAAAAAACAAACATACGAAAGAGTTTTAATCGCTAAAGCATCATAATTATGTGCTCAAAAGAAGACATACAGTCAATTGTAAATAATTGCAACTCAATAGCTGAGTTATTTAAATATGTTAGAATAATAAAAAGGTTTAACGTAGAATATGGACAACCGCTTCATAACATAGAATATATCTCTTTAAAAAGAGTAAATGAATTGAATTTTTAATTGATAACTAAATTTTATACACAATGGAAAACACACATTATTTTTTGCAGTTAGGACACTGCAATGCAACGAAAAATAAGTTGCAACATGAAACTTTTGAATACTTCAAAAGTTTAGATGGGTTACTAATTGAATCATCTGAATTACCAGAACTGAAGGAACGTATTAAAATAGAAATTCAAAAGCTAAACGAGAAGTATCGCAGAATGAAATCACTTCCAGTAAATTTTGATGCAAGGCGATTTAAAAATCAAATTTATGTTGAAACATGTGAGGCAATAAATTTTAAAATTACTGCAGCTAAATTAGTTATCATCGAAAAACTAGACTACTTCTCACCAACTCTAAATTAACAATGCCCGGTGCAAGAAAAGAATATCGAGTAATATTAAGTGAACTCGATAGTAAAGGCCTTATGGTAAGTATTGTGAGGGTTTGTGAAAAGAACTACAATTTTATCATAAACGGCGAAATAGTCAAAAACTATAAAAAAAGAGAATCAGCAAACAAAAGGTTATTAAAACTGCAAAAACAGAATAAATGAAAAAATATACAGGAAAAAAAGCATTTAATATTGAACACCAACCAACAGGTGGAGAAATCACGGTAGAAATTGATTTTGATAAAGTTAATGAACTAATGGAGAAAAAAGAAGTTCCTATTTTGGAAACAATCAAAGAAATGGTTTTGTTTTGGACTAGTGGCGAAGAATTAATCGAAGATTATGAAGGCGATTATGTAAAAGCTTTCCTTAAAAATTTGTGCCAAAAAGCATTAGGAATCCAATATGAATTTTACGTAAACACTTCAGGTGTTATAAGGCATTTTGAAAGTCAAGAAGGTTATTGTTCAATGGATGGTTCTATGGGAATAAGATTATTAGAAGTTTCAGAAATGGAGCTGTCATATTTTGAAGATTACACAATAAAAGAAATCACTGATGAAAAATAACGAGGAAAAATTTTGCGAAGCATATAATGCTTTCTGGGGAAATAGTTTAACGTCTCCGCAACAATTAAAATGTCATGCAATGGATGGCGATGAACTTCAAGAATTCTGCGAATTTTATTTCAAAGAAAATTTAACAGAATCAGCGCTAAGGCATTTTTATGTAAGAACCAATAAAGCCAATATCTGGCTTGGTATTATGATTGGAATTTTGGTAACATTTCTCCTGGTAATCACTTTATATTTTATTTATGAAAATGCATCCAATTTTATTTAATACAGAAATGGTTCAGGCTATTCTTCAAGGAAGAAAAACCCAAACACGTAGAACAAAAGGACTAAATATTATAAATATAGATCCTTCGGATTGGAAAATAGAACAACTTAAATCTCTTTGGGCAAAAAGCGATATTAATGGTTTTAAAAAACTTAAAAAGCCTTACGAGGTAGGCGATGTTCTTTGGGTTCGTGAAAATTTTTATTCAATTGAATCTGAAAACCATTGGAGTGTTTCTCAAATGGTTATGTGTGAATCTAAAATATTTTATGCTGCGGATATTCAAAATCATGAAACAATACGACCATTGCATAGAGGAAAAAGCCGACCTTCAATTCATATGCCCAAAACATTCGCAAGAATATTTCTTCAAATAAAAGATGTCAGAATAGAAAAATTAAATGATATATCTGACAAAGATTCAATTGCTGAAGGGATTAATACAGAGAATTGCGAAGGAAAAGAATGCTATTATTTTTATCCTAGTAATGATCTTCGTGATGATAGTTATTTAGACTCTCCTAAAACTTCATTTTATTCTCTTTGGAATTCAATTAATGGAGAAAAAGCTTGGGCTTTAAATCCTTGGGTTTGGGTAGTCGAATTTGAATGCATAGAAAAACCAATAAACTTTTAATCAGCATTATTATGTCAAATTTAGAATACACTATCTATGTGTTAGAACAAAAAAATAAACATTTAGAACAAATGATTGAATGGATAAAAGAAGCACATGGTAATTCTGTCACTACAGAATATACAGGAGACGAAAGTCCTTGGGAATTAAAAGAATATATAGACGAACAAATTGAAAATTATAAACAAATCAAATAAATTAAACACATGGAAGTAGTAGCAAAAATCGTAAGAATTAAAGACACTCAAGAAGTAGGTCAAAAGAATTTTAAAATTAGAAATGTTCACGTAACCACTGAAGAACAATATCCACAAACTTTAGAAATTCAATTTGTCCAGGACAAAACTGCAGAATTAGATAATTACAAAGCTGGTGACAAAGTTAGAATCAGCGTAAATCTAAAAGGAAAAGAAGTTACTAAAGAAAACGGCGACATAGCTGTTTATAATACAATTGGCGGATGGAAAATAGAAAAACTAGCTCAGTAACTGAACTAATTAAGAAAATTGAAGTTGTTGAAAAGTACGAAATGTTCCTTATAGGATTTTTCACAGGGGCGGTATTTCTAATGATATTATTATTAGTAACAGCTCGCTTTTTTTTAGAAAATGTAATTTAATAACCGGAATTCATCGGAATTTCAGGAATTATAGGAATTCCGATGTGTTTCATAATAAATAAAATCGTATGAATATTTTAACAGATAAAAAATTTAGAGCATCTACTTGGCTTGATAATGCAAAAGTAGTAGAAGGAACTTTACAATTGGCAGATTTCAGAACCTGTGAACCTGCAGATTTGAATACCAACAAAAATGGTTATAACTTGATCATTGTTGAAAAACACGGTGCGCGTCATATGATTGCTCCAGATACACTTGAAATTATTTAAATGAAAGTTCACGTGTTAAAACTCCAGCAGCCTTTTTTTGATGATGTTTATTTTAACAGAAAAGAATTTGAAGTCAGAAAAAAAGACAGAAATTTTGAAGTTGGAGACAGAATAAAATTTTTAGAGTTTCCGTATGATGCTCTTCAAAAATTTGTAATTAAAGATGTGAAATACATTTTAGAAGGCGGACAATATGGAATTGAAAAAGGATATGTTGTATTAGGATTAAAAGAAATGGAAAGCAAATATGACATTCCTAATTCAAGAGGTTCTTTTTGGGATGAAATAGCAAAGGAAACTGTTGAAATCGCACATAAAAAAGGTTATATGTAAACTAAATTATGATACTAAGAAATTTAAACACGACCGTTTTAAAAGAAGATCATTATTATTTGGTAAAAATAAGAGATTTTTCAGTAAGTGGTTTTTGCATAGCGCAAGCTGTAAAAATCAATAACAAATTAGAACTTCAAGAAGAAGTTTTACTCAGTACTTTAAATAAAAATAAAGTAACTGGAATTCAAAGATTATCAACTAAAGATTAATAAAAATGAACGTAGATACATTGGAAAATAAAATAGGCTTTCAGATCAGTTTTTTAATACATTCTGGTAAGCCAATTGAAGACACAATTCGAGATTTAAAACTTATTGCTTTAGAATATGCAGAGCAGTACAAACAAAAATCTGAAAAATGGGATGAATTAGAAACTGAAATATCTAATTTTTATAATCAAGAAAACGAATCTTCTGAAGAAGAAAACGATTCTTTATTAGATATTGGAGAGGCAGCAGCTTTAGCATTCGGATTTATTTAAAAATTATGTCAAAATATACAGCAAGCGGTGAAACTCCTATAAGATACGAGTGCACGAAAAGAAAATGTAAGTGGCAAGGAACCGATGTTGAAAAATACGTTTCCGAAATAGAAGGTACTTCTATGCAAGAATTAGTTTGTCCAAAATGTTCTAATAATGAATTTTATGGTTTACGTGAAGGATTAAGATTTACTCATATTGAAACTGGAAATACTGGTGTTTTTGTAAAACATTATAAGCCGTCAGGAAAGCCATACACAATGCAAATTAAACTTGATGATGGCAGAATATTTTTTGCACCAAAATCTGAATTCAAGCAGTCTAATTCTAATAAATAAAAATCATGAAAGTACACGAAGTTCCTGTTGGATTTAAATTTCAATGTCCAACAAGAGGAGAAGGAGTTATTACAAAAGTAACACCAAGAACCCTAACAGCAAAATTTCAAAAGTCTACTTCTAAAATAACATATCGTTATTTAAACTGTGATTTTTCTCCGTCGGATTATTAGCACTAATTTTAATTTGAAAAAAATGACAGATATTGAAGTATTTAAAAAATTTATGGGTTGGATGCAAATGGAAGTGTCCAAAGAAAAACAATTAGAAGATGGAAATACTATAATGGTGTTTTCAGACCCACAAAAAAACACAGAAATATTTACAAAAAGTGGTTATGATGAATTTTATGCAGGTATTATTTTTGACAAAGATGGTAATATGGTAAAGGGATATATTGATTCACACATTGCTTACACATCTGCAAATTGTGATTTGATGGATAAAATGTAGCCTTGCACATAACGGTAAGGTGCTTGGCGAAGTGCAAGGCTTCGTGACCGATTTTTTTCGGTTTAGCACTAAAGATGATGCGGAAAAGTAATTCCATTAAATCCTTGCATTTTGCCAAACACAGGTTATAGGCAGGCAATTTGACCACATTCTTTGAAATATTGGAAATTAGATTAAAAATTTGTTTTCGTAAACCCTTGTAAAATAAGGGAAAATAAAAATAAATTAAAAATAATTACCATTTATGGTAATTAATATAAATAAGTGTTGTATATTTGTACAAGAGTTAAGGAAGTGATTTACACGGCAAACTTTAAAAAGGAGATCAGCAACTTCATAACAAATGGCAAAAATTAAGATGAAAACTTTAATCAAAACAAACGAATTCGGAAAAGTAACTAAAGCTTTTTACAACAACGAACAAAGTGCAATTGATGCTTCTAATTCTTTCTTAAGAGATTGTACCGTTCACAGATTAGAAAGAGAAAAAAGAACTATTGAAATTATTGATTTTGAATTTGAAAAATATGGTTTTTCTAAAATGCCGATTTTTGCACAATATGAAGTTAATAATTTAGGTTTATTTGTAAAAGCAGTTTTTCAAGGTTTAGGAAATCAAAGATTTACAACAACAAATCAAGTAACTGAATTATAAAAATGGAACAAAATAAAAATGAAAACGAGCAATGGAAGTTGCTCGTTTTACTTCTTGACGAAATCAGACAACAAAAAAAACTATCAAATTTAAAAGTTTCAGAATTAAGCGGGATTGCTCCTGCTCATACTTCCCGTTTTTTCAGTTGTAAATTTCCTCCAACTTTACCAACTTTCTTAAAAATTTCTAAAGCAATTGGAGTTAATTTCTTCTTTGAAGACAAAGAAAGTAAAACTGATTTAAATTTAGCAATGGAAAGAGCAATGGAACAACTCGGAAGAAGAGTTGATAAACTGCCTAAGAACTAAACACATCTAATTTCCAATATTTCAAATCCAATCTTTATCCGTAATGATTGGCTTTTTGCTTGCCTATAACATATCGCTTGACGAAATTGCATTTTCAACTATCTAAAAATAAACGACTTATAAAATTCACAATTGCGTATTATTAAATATAATTTAAGTGACAATAAGTAAAATCAAATAAAACCACTCCATCGAGTGGTTTTTCTTTTTAAATTTGTCGCATGATATTATTCGAGCTCGACATACAACTTAAATCAAATTATTCTTTAGAGTACGAAGAACAAGAATACCACGAAGCGTATATCGCTCATTTCCGACACGAATTTTAAAAATGGTTACAATCTTCCGGAATAAACTTTAGTATGAAAATCTGCATCGATATTTACTATTTAGCTGAGCAGCGTAAATTCTATATCAATTCAATTTCAAAACACGAAAACCAAATAAGGGATGAGATAAAATCAGACGCCAGGTTCTCCGAAAAATACTTCACGAATACAATTATCAGCTCTGCTGATAATTAATAAAACACAGCCCTTTTTTGGGCTGTTCCTTTATAAAATACCCACAATACAATCATTGGCTCTGCCAATGAAAAAAAACAGGTTCGCAGAACCGTTCATTTATTAAATTACTTACGGCCAAAAACGCGACTTTTCCCACTCCCCACCCCCACAAATTAAAAGACGTTTCAAAAATGTAATTTTGTAATATATGGTGGAATGTGCCGAAGAATCTAGTATTTATTATTACAATTTAGTTGTAATTTTGTAATAGTAATTACAAAAAAAATGTAATAAATAGAAAGCGTACAAAAATGAATTTATCTTCTTCCTCTGAATTACAAAACAATTGTATTTTATAACTACTTTAAAATCAATTAATTACAACGATTAAAACCAAAAATTACAGAATTACAATTTTTTAGTGAACTTTTCAAGAATTTTAAAAGATTTACATACTTATTTAATACCTACTTTTTAGTAGATATTAAAATACTTTTTAGTATATTTGAAATAAAAATTTCAGTATGCAATTACTTGATAGAGTGGTAAGTAATATTCATTTATGCGGTGTAGAATTATCTTTTAATTCTACAGTTGTGCCATCCAATATTAGTGGATGGCAGCCGTTTTATAATAGCACATTTCAAAACTATGATTTTCAAAAAGCATACGCTTCACTTGCTTCAATAAATTTCGATGAAGAAAGTAATGAATCTAGTTCTGGTACTTCATATAAGCAGAAAGTAACTTTTCGTTTTCCAAATTCCGATTCACAACGATCAAACAGAATTAATCTTTTAGGTAAGGTAAAATTTATTAAACTAAAACAAACCAATGCTTTAGATATAGTTTTTGGCAGAAATGACTTCAACCAAAACGCAAGGCCTAAAATGAAAATCAAACAAAACGAACAAATTTGCGAAGTATCGTTTGAAACATCTAGCATTTTTCCATCTGGTTATACTCCAAATTTAAACGCATTCGGATTGCCAGTATTTATTCCATTATCATTTTAATTAATATGTCAGTATTTCCATTAAACATACCCGAAAAAATAAATACTCCAGAATTGTTAGCCTTTTTTCAGCAATTCGGGTTAGATAAATATTTGAGTGCAGAAGAAATAAATAAAATGACTGCAGGTTTAGCTGAACTAAAAGAAGCTTCTACTAACGTAGCAATTATAAACACAATTTTTGTAAACAACAGTTTCACAAAAGTTGGCCAGATTTTTAAAGGGAATGCTGGAACGCAATGGAATATAAACGGATTAAATTATACAAATCCTACAGATCAAGAAATTACTATTCCATTATGCGCGACAGGAAAAGTAAGAACCGACAGAATTGTTCTAGATACTACTAATAATTTTGTCAGAGTTCAAGGTGTAGAATTTACAGCTAATCCAGTTGCGCAATCTAAACCAGTTAATACTATAGATTATACTTTTATTCCTGTTAACGATTCTGAAGTTGGTGAACCTGATACTCCAACTGTAGGAAATATATTCAATAAAAAAGATTACGACAAAGTTTATACTTTCAATGCTTCAGGTGCCAATGTTGAAATTCCTTTTAACGTAAGTGGTTTTAGCACAATTGAGTTAACAGGTTCATTGACTTCTGTTAAAGGATTTTCTTTTACAGATTTAGACGCTAATCCAACGTTGGCAGAATGGCCACATAAAGGCAAACCAATTTATTTAATAAACAGAAGCGGTCATAATATTGAATTGAAACACAATAATTTAACAGCAATTCTTCCATTTAATTTTGATAGTGGTTCAAGTATTATTTTTCCTAATAATGGGAAAATTTTGCTTAAGGTAATGACTAATAATGTAATTGATTTTTTTAAAAGTTGGGGTGATACATCTGAAAAACTAGATAAAGTTTCGACAGTTGATGTCGAGAAAGTTTATTTAAAAAATGCTGATGGAACTCAGGGCATGAAACCTGTGAGTGAAATTGGAGTTAGTAAAAGAACTCACTTTATAGAATTTTCTTTTGCTGGAGGTAACTTCAGTAATGCCAGTGGTTACTGGTTTTATGTAAATAGTTACGGCGGTAAATATAATCAACCTTATGGACCATTAAGTACATTAACGCCATCTGATAATTTTGCAGCATTTTATAATGCATTTTCCGAAAGAGTTCCTTTTGATTGTAAAGTTAAGAATGTATATGTACATGCTTTTAATAATGGTCTTACATATAATTTAGAATTAGCTATTTTGAATTTTAAACTTGCAAGTACTTTTGGTTCGTTTGCTGGAAGCGGAGTAACTGATAGAGTTATTATTGCTAGAGAAACAAATAGTATTAGTGGCGGAGGTGGGATAAATAAAGCAATGAGTGATAGTAATGTAGATAATGATTATATCTTGAAAAAAGGCAGCTGTAATAAGCTGTTTATAAACACTGGAGGATCGACCAATGCACCGATTCAAAACCCATTAATAATAATTGAAGTAGAGGAAGTATGATACAACTAGTAAATTCAGAAGGGTTTAGTCTTGGATTGTATCAAGATGAAACTGCAATATTAAAAGAAAAAAGTAAAGGCGCAATTGAAGTTCCAATTTGTGAAGGAGTTTTTACACGTAAGAAATGGAACTTTGATAATGAAATTTGGACAGAAGGTGCAACGCCTCAAGAAATTTTAGAAGCAAGTAAACCATTAGTTCCTCAAGAAATTTCAAAAATGGCATTAAGTCTTAGGCTGTTAGAAAGAAACATATCGGATCAAGATATTTTTGATGATATAGATTCAATTCCAGACTCTATGTTTCCGCCATTAGAAAAAGCAAAAGCGAAAGTAAAATATATCACTGCTAGAACATTCGAACGTCATGACGCCGATTTGAATTTAGTAGCAACAATGGAAGGACTTTCACAAGATGATGTTGATCAAATATTTATAGGTAATTAAATTATGCTAGGAAGTAAATCAGAATATTTTTTTCAGTCCGCTGAAGCTTTACATATAAGAAAATTAAGTTTAATTACTTATCTAAATATTAATTATTATTCAACTAGTGAAATTAATATTTATTTAAAAGCTTTCAATTATTTCTGCAAAAATCCTAAACAATTTGATGGGGCTACAATTGTAAAAGATTTATATCATATTCCTGGTCTAGATATTAATGCAATGCTTCATGATTATTTATATATAATTTTCAAAACATCAGCTAATTGGTATGTTCGTTTCTATTCTGATTGGCTATACGCTAAAGAAATGGAACGAACTGGAAAAGGGTTTTTGTCCTGGATAAATTTTAGTTTGCTAATACTTACCTATCCGTTCTGGACGCCGTATATATATTTGATTAAAGGAAAACGCTGCACAAAAGAAGATAGATTTTTGTTTTTTGAAATTTACGAAACGCTTATAAAAAAATAAAACTAATGACAAAAGAGATTGTTCCAGTTAAATTAAGAGATCATTTAATACCATTCTTTTTTGAAGAAATGGAAGGAACAACAGCTTCATACGATGGACAAAAAGCAAAGATGATAAGATTGCTTCCATCCTCGTCATTAGCAAACTATTTATATACGCACATTGGTTACGAAATTAAAAACCAAGGAAAGCCAAATGACAACTTCATTTTGTATTTATCTGTAAATACTCAAAAAACTTTCACCTTTACCGGAACTATTTATATTGACAGCAAAGGTGTAAAGAATGAATTAATGTTGCCAATTGATAAGGTAAGAGATATCAATAATTTATTAGAAGATATTTTCAGAATCTCAATCGTAAATTTTATTGAAGGTTGCAAAATAGGACGTTTACCTGTAAGATTTGGCGTTAATGCATTCATGGAAAAATACAATTTACTTGAATATGGTTTCGAATCTGAAAGCGTTCGTAAAATGTACTACGAGCAAAAGAAAAAAAAAGCCTTGAGTAGATTTCAAATCCGCTCTAGTAATAATGTTTTAGGCTTTTTGTAGAAATTTCACTTCACACGCTTTACTAATTTTTTTACTCAATTTCGTAAAAAAATTAGCATGGTTCTTTCTTTAAAAACATTCTTCATAAAACACGTTGTGATTATTCACAAAGGTGTCTTATCAGCTAAACTAAAATCGAGTGTTATTTTAGGTAGTACATTTTCTCCGTTTGCTCTTTTGCTTGAAAATTTAACAAATTGGTATTTAAGTAATGTCATTACAATTTGGATTATAATGGGTGCGGTTTTATGTGATTGGGCGGTTGGAATTCTTAAACACATAAAATGTAAAACATTCTCATGGAAAGAAAACGCAAAAGGACTTCTTGTTAAAGTTGCAATGATAATTTTTGGTGGGTATTTAGGAGAAGCATTACCTCATTTTTTAGGGGGTGAAAATATTTTATCCAACGGTTTAATTATGGCTTTAAGGCTTTCTGTTTTCATGTATCCAGCTGCGTCATGTTGGGCTAATATGTCGATTGTTACTAATGGTAAATTTCCTCCAGTTGGACTTATGAATAAGATTAAAAGTTTCAATCAAAATTTTAATGTAAAAGAATTGACGAATGAAAAACAGAGCTAAAGACATTAGATATATTGTGGACCATTGCCAAGCAGGTACTGGTACGCTTGAAAGCATGAAGAAATATTGGAAAGAAGTTTTGGGTTGGAATTCTCCTGGTTATTATGCTTGGGTTGATTTTGATGGAACCGTACACTACTTAGCTGATTTCAATGATATCACAAACGGAGTAGCTGGCTTTAATAAACAGGCTATTCATATTTGTTATCGTGGTGGAGTTGAAAATATTGGAACTGCAAAAAAACCAATTTATAAAGGAAAAGACACACGTACACAAGCTCAAAAAAACGCACTTATAAAACTTCATTTAGAAATAATTGATAGGCTTAGTGATGATGGAAACGATTTGCAGGATGTAATGATTGTAGGTCATTATCATTTTAGTACAGACCAAAATAAAAACGGTGCAATTGAATCGTGGGAGCGTATTAAAGAATGTCCTTCTTATGATGCATATAAAGAATATGCTTTTTTAATGGAAAAACACAATCCTTTATATCACAAATTAAAATTACCTAAAAACAGATAATATGAAAAAACACATTATGATCGGAATTAAAATCATTGTGATTTTATTTCTGCTTTCAGTTTTATTTTTCCCGTTAGCTTCTTGCTCAAGTTTGAAAAAATCAAAGCAAAAATCTACGACTGAAGTTAAATCGGAAATTAAAATTGATTCTTCAGTTACTGAAAATAAAGTTGAAGAAACTAAAATCATCGAAGCAACAAAAGCAACTGAAAAAGTTGTGGAAGAAACAAACGAAATTGAAGTTTCAGATGGCCAAGAATTAGAAGTAACTAATTATGATGCCAATGGCAAAAAAACAGGTTCAACAAAATATAAAGGTTCTGGAAAATCAAAAAAAACAACCAGTACTAAAAACACAGATGCAACATCTAAAAAAGAAAGCCAATCAAAAACAGATTCTAAACTAGAAATCGATTTGTCCAAGCACAACAGTGTGGAGTCTAAGGTTTCGGAAGCAAATCTAAATAAAGAAAAAAGTGGTTCAATCTTTTCTAGTTGTCTGTTTTGGCTTTTTCTAATAGTGATTGCTGTTTTGCTTTACTTAAACAAACGCTTTAAGTGGTTGTTATCTTTTATTAATTCCTTAAATAAATAAAATCATGAGTGTAGATAAATTTATAACTGATTTATATAAGGGTCAATGGGCTATGAACGTTGAAGCTTATAAGTACTTCTACCCTATTTTCAAAGACATTGTTGAAGGTAAAAAAGTTGGTGCAGATATAAAAGCAAAAAATTTCATCGAATTATTTGATGATGAAAACAATCCGGTTAGACCTAATCAAGATGGGCTTGTAGAAATTCCAGAAGGTTCAACTGCAATTGTAAATATGTTAGGCCCTATTTCTACTTACGGAAATTGGTGGTTTTATGGTGCTGATGAAATTGTAGCTTCATTAGAAAAGTTAAACAGGAACCCAAACATAAAAGCAATATTGATTTTTATGGATGGTCCGGGCGGTGCAGTTTCTGCAATTTCTCCATTCTTAAATTTTGGAAATACCAGAGATAAAAAGAAACCATTGGGAATTGTTTACGAACAAATGTGTTCTGCTCACTTGTATTTAGCATACGGAATGCAACCGGACTTTGTTTGGGCATCAAATAATATAACTGCTAATGCTGGTTCATTAGGAGTTATGCTTTCTTATTTAGATGATCAGAAATGGATGGAAATGAATGGGCTTGAAAAAGTTGCCGTTTATGCTAATGAAAGTGAAGATAAAAATCTTCCTGTAAGATTAGCGCTAGAAGGAAAATTTGATTTAATAAAAACGGAAATGCTTTCTCCGTTAGCTAAAAGATTTCAAGCGGATATGATTCGTTTAAATCCAAATCTAAAAAAGGAAGTACCTGGTGTTTTAACTGGGAAAGTGTTTTATGCTGATGATGCCATTGAAGTTGGGTTTGCTCAACAAGTTGGTACTATTCCAGAAGCATTAGCACGATTAACTATTTTGAGTGAACTTAAATCACTATAAAAACCAATGTTTAATTTTTAATTTTTTATTCTATGAAATGGAAATTTATGGGCAAAACGGTAGCGTTTCTGTTAACGATGTTTAACTTAACTGATTTACCAATTAATGCCGAAAAGAAAGAAATGGAGTTAACTCCAGAACAAGAAGCTCAAGCTAAAGCGGCGTTGGGCGAAGACTATGAAAATGTTCGAGCGGCAATTAACAAAGAGTTAGAAACTTTTGCCAGCACGAATTTCGATTTAAAAGCTATTCAAGATGAACTGGCAGCTGCAAGACAAGCTTTAGCTTTAGAAGAAGAAGAAAATGCTCCAGGAACAGGAGCGGAAGAACCAGAAGCGGCAAATTCACCACTTCATGAACAAATTTCAGCTATAAACAAGAAGTGGGAAGCAAAATTTAAAGCCTTGGTTGGTGAAGGTGTTGGAGACACTGGAAAAGTAATCAAATTAAACGGTGGTAAACAAATGAAACAACATTCATCTACGCATTTACATGCATCTGGATTTGAGTTCGACGCTTTTGAAGGTCGTTCTTGGAATAAAAGAGCTGCTGGATTAACTGCAGGTGTTTCTAATTTTAATGACAAAGTTGATATTCCTTTGTTACAAGGTGATATTGAGCACTTCGTTAGAAAAAACCCAACAGTTTTAGAATCAATTTTTGATGATTTTGAAGGATTACCAAAAGACTGGGGAACTCAATCAGGTATTATTGATAGAGTTATCAATGGTTTAATTGCTCCTTCTGAAATTACTCAAGGTGATAACGGCGGATGGAA
The DNA here is from genome assembly GCF_036321945.1 of Flavobacterium facile. Taxonomy (NCBI): domain Bacteria; kingdom Pseudomonadati; phylum Bacteroidota; class Flavobacteriia; order Flavobacteriales; family Flavobacteriaceae; genus Flavobacterium; species Flavobacterium facile. The sequence goes on along the minus strand of NZ_JAZAYT010000030.1, from coordinate 130,128 downwards.
TCCAAAAGGTGAAGTTGTTATCGAAACAGAAGAAGGTCGAGTTTATGATAAGAAAATCGACATTACTTTAACTGGTGAAAAACTAAAACAAATTGAAAAAAGTTGGATAACGTTCATGAATGGTAACGACGGTTCTCACCCATGGAAAACTACATTCGTTGGATTCTTATTAGGTGAGTATTTCAAACAAGCTGTTTTAGATTCTCGTATCGCTATGGTTAACGGTATTTTCGTTAAAACTCCAAAAGAATTAACTGGTATGAATGTTAATTCACAAAATGGATTACGTTCGTTATGGTACTACTATAGAGATATTGAGAAAAAATACAAAGCGTTTGATATTGGAGAACCTACAAAAGAGAACATTGTTGATTATGTAAAAACAATGATTGAAATGATTCCTTTGAACAAAAGAAATCAGCAAGGTTGGGAAATTCAAATGTCAACTGATATGTTATTGTGGTATAAAGAAAGAGCTGGAGAGTTTTACGCTTTACATTATGCAACTGATCAAGGTAAATCTAATTACACAGGAGTTTCTCCGTTAAATTATCCGAACTTTAAATTTCAACCATTAGTTGACCAAACAGATACTTTATTTATTGGTATTACTAAATCTAAAAATGTTGAAACTTTATACTATCGTGAAAACGAAAAAGGAGAGTTAACAGTAACTAGAGATAAAAGAGATACTAACATGTTTGCAGATTTCAAAGAAGGAATCCGCTTCGTACAAGTTGGTAGAAAATATACTGCAGGTGAGCCAAAAGAATTCGAATTCCAAATGGTTTATTCTAACTCAGTTCCTGTTTTCTCATCTGAAACTAGAATTCCATTGTTTGATCCAAAATCGACAACGATTTCATTCAAGTTTCCATTCTTTTATCCACACTTAGAAATCGTTCAAAACGATTACGGTCAGGACATCGTTAACATTACAGGTGTTGTTCCTGGACAAATCGTTACGATTACAGGATTAGAAACTTTATCAGCTGCGAGAAAAGTTAAGAATAACGCGAACTTAATACTTGGTGCAGATTTCGAATTGAATACAGGTGGTACATTAACACTAGTAGTTCAACAAGATTTAAAATTGAAAAAATTAAGTGCTACAACTGGTCCTGCAGCTCCTGCAGAAACAGATAAAACATTTACAACAAATTCAATTGATGTAAAAGGTACTTCAGTATTTAGATATGGTGGTGCGGCAAGCGCAACTTTAGCAACCATTTTAAATGGTGTTGATGGTAAATCAATTACAATTTATGGTACTGATGCTGCTGGAGTTGATTTCACTGTTGCGGATGTTGCAGGTTTAGTAGAAGTTGCTTCTAATGCGGTACTTGGAGCTGCTGCGAATTACATTACACTTACACGTGTAAATGGTATTTGGTACGAAACTAGTCGTTTAATCGCTTAATAAATAATTAAGCTTAATATCAATAAATTATGTTTAAAATAAATTTAAATAAAGCAACCGGGAGTTCATCTCCTGGTTCTGCTGCTCCAAAAAATGAAATTATCATTATGGAAGCAGAAGATATTGCGGTTTTCCCAATATCAGATGAAAAAGGTGTAGTTATGCAGGGTAGTTTTGTTATGAAAAACGGAACCAACATGGTTACTGTTTATTCAACAAAATCGAAAACAGATGCACCTATGGAGACAGAAGGAGACGAAGATACTATGTCGTTTAAGGCTAAGTTGGTTTTGCAGCATCCGGGTAATTCAACAGAAGTTAAAGAGTTTGTTCAGTACTGGACTGGTAGAAATGTTGTAGCTATGCATAAAGCTTGTGGTGAAAATCACTATGAAGTTATGGGTACGCCATGTGCACCACTTCAGTTAAAAGCTGCTAAACAGGACAACAATGACGGTAGAATGTGGACATTAACATTTGAGCCGTTTGCAAAATCAGGTTTTGTGCCTAAAGAATATAACGGAGCTGTTGTTTTTGCTGAACCATTTGATGTAGTTGACGCGACTAATATTAGTTTAAATCCTATCAATGGACTTATGTACAAAATTCCTGCAACGTCAGTAGCTACAGAAATTGGATTTAATCAGCCTGTAACTTTACAGCATGGACAAATTGTAACATTAATTGGAAACGGTGGTGCGAATCCTGCAACATTATCTAATGGAGGAGCTAATACTGTTCATGTTATATTGGCCGGTTCAACTAATTGGGTAGCTTTAGAAAATGCTGTATTTAACTTACGAGTTTTCAAGTCTGGTGCAATAACTTACTTAATTGAAGTAAACAGAAGTTAGTTATATTATTTTTGAGTTGATTTAAAAACCCTTTATTTTAAAGGGTTTTTTTTTATGATAATTTGTCACGTTACACATTTAAAAAAATGTAATTACCAAATTAGCTACTTGTAATTACTAACATAAATTTATAAGACATGTCAGATTTAAAAAAACCAGTATTAGACTTTTTGAGAGATCTTCCAGAAAGTCCTTTCGAACAATTCAATAAAGCTTTTGAATTATATCGAAATTCATCGAAAAAAAACAAAATAAATGAAGCTTCTTATAACCGCAGAGGTTATTCAGAGCAAGGTTTAAAGAATTTACTTTATGATTTGAAAAAAGCCTACGAAATTACAGATGTAGATGTTTTTTCAAATTCTGAACCTATAACTGAAAAAGTTATAGCTTCGACAAATACAATTGCAGATGCTTTTGAAAAGTTATCTGAAGAAACAAAGGATTCGATTTTAAAAGCAGCTATTTTGCTTGAAAAGTTCCAAGATTTAATTGAAAATTCAGAACCATTAAAAGAATCTGTTGCTATTGGAACGAGTTATTTTGAAACTTTTAAAAATGAAAATATTGAGTTAGTAATTAGTGAAAACAAAGATTTCTCAATGTCTGATATTTTATCTGCAAAACTTGAAGAAAATCCTTTACTTATTGATACATACATAAATAATATTGATGTTGATGAAACGCCAGTAGATACTGCAGGAAAAGTATTAAAATTAGATGCAGGTGTAAATACTGAAACTGAAACTAGTTTACGTGCGGAATTTCCTTTCTTAAATAATCCTGATTGCCCACAAATATTATATGTTGTCGTAGGTAAAAGAATTGCAACATATAATAAGCACAAAGAACTACATGCAAAGCTTCAAGAAATCAACGAAGGAAAATTAGAAGCGACTCCAGAAGAATTGAAATATATTACTGCTGAATGCGATTTTGCTTTTTCTGATAACAGAGCTTTGTGGGATGAATTAAATCATTATGCAACTACAAATGAAATTTTAGGTAAGCATCCTATTTTCCGTGAAGATAACATCAAAAAAGAAGTTGAAACAATGACAAACGAGCAATTGTTTAAATATATCAATGCAACTTCTAAATTCTTTACTGAACAAAAAAAGCAATTAGAAAAGCACAAGGATGATGCGGTTAAAATTGCGGAAATCAACTCCAAAATTGAAGACAGAAAATACAAATTAAGTTTAGTAAAAGCTAAAGCAGGTGTAGTTGATGCTGGAGAAAAAAAATAAATTTTTTGATTTCAACCAATCAAAAGAAGTAAAAAAAGAAGAAAAACTCAACGAAGTTTGGACATCTAAATACATTGCGTCACACTTTCAAAAGATAGAATCTTTAGAAAATGATTTGATGAGAGTTCCGACGAAAGATGAGTTTTTCTTTCTTCAAACAGACAAAGCTTTTAATGCATTTACTTTTATTCCATTTGTTGCGAAAATATATCCAATAAAAGAATTATACGCTTGCACCTACTCGATTTCATCAAGAGTTATTGATGCGTTAATTGAAATGCACGATAAAGGAATGATTGAGCAAATCACGCTTTTAATTTCTGAAAGTATGATCAAGCGAAATCCAAAAACAATTGACAATTTAAAAGCAATGTGTACATCCAGACCGAATATGAAAGTTTTATACGCCTGGTCACATGCTAAAGTTTGTTTGATGAAAACACACGATTTCCATTTCGTTATTGAAGGTTCTGGAAATTGGGCAGAAAACGCACATTACGAGCAGTATTTGTTTGCAAATAGTAAAGGACTTTACGATTTCAGATTACAGCTGTTTACAACTATTAAAATGATAAAATACTAAGTATGAAAAAAGCATTTTCGGTTTTTGGTTTGTTATTTATAATTACTGGTTTTTTAATTGGTATTATTTCTGATTTTAAAAAAAATGACACAGATGTTAGGCCGTTAGTCTTTTCTGCATTTGTCTGTTTTTTGGTTGGTATTTTTTTAATGATAAAATCAAAAAATCAAGATGAATAAGTTACTTCCAGTTCATTTAGATGAATCCGAAATTCAAACCATACAAGATATGGCTGCTTGTAATTTTGCTACTGGCGAAATTGCACTTCAGTTGTGTATGGATAAAAAAATATTTCTTCAGCATTTTAATGATAAAGATAGTGAGGTTCGACAGGCTTATGATGCAGGAAAACTGGCAACTACTTTAGCGATCATGACTAAGCAAAAAGAACATGCTGAAGGCGGAAATATTACAGCTGCTCAAATATTCATGAAAGAATCTGAAAGATTAGAATTCGAAAACCTTAAAAAACTCGTGTATTTTGGAGAAGATTAATGAAATAATTGAAAGCATGAGTTTGGATGATATCCAATCTTTTTTAAAAAACGGAAATCCGAATGCCGCTCCTGTTGGAGTCGCTGAATATTTAGAACTTTTAGATAAAGTTAGAGGGATGTTAATTCGTTTTGATAAATATCCAAACGATAATTTAATTGTAAAAACACTTGTAATTACTGATAAGTTATCGCAATACAAGGCGAAGCAAGTCATAAATGAAGCTCGCGAATTCTTTTATTGTGATCAGAAAGTTTCTATTGAAGCTTGGCAAAATATTTATGCCGAAAAAATGGATAAACTTATCAATTTGGCAATGATGGCCGTGAAAGATGTTAAAGACGCAGGAGCTGTTGGAAAACTGATAAAAGATGCTTACGAAATTCGTGGCGGTGGTAAAGAAGTAAAAGAAGAATTACCTGCGGAATTATTTACTCCAAAATGGGTGGTTTATACTTCTGATGCTGAAGCTCTAGGATTGCCAAAAGTTGACAGAAATAGAATCAAGGAATTTATTGATAACAAAGTTCCTGAATTAACTGAATCGGAAAAAAACAGATTGTACCAAGAAGCCGATATTCTACCTTTTAAAGCCTTGCAAAATGACAAAGAGAATCCACGTAAAAATTAAGGATGAAAACGTAGATGGAAAATTAGTCAACAAGGCACAAATGCTAGTTGATCTAATTCGTCCGAAAGATTTATATTTTATTGGTGGTCGTGCACTAGCTAAAACTTCTGGAATTGTGGCCCAACGTTCACAGCATATTTGTTATGATATGCAAGGATGTTATTCCATGTTTGTGGCTGATACTTACATGAATGCTTTAACAAATGTATTACCTGCTTTAATTGAAGGTTGGCAAAGAATGGGATGGCGTGAAGGAATTCACTTTGTTACCGATAAACGACCGCCTGCACATTTCAAACTTCCATACAAACCGCCATTACACTACAAACATACTATTTCCACATTTACAGGGAATATGTTTAATCTGGGAAGTTTAGACCAGCCATCTGGATTAGCCGGTGGTTCGTATCAACACAGATTTGGTGATGAAGCCAGATTATTAAAAAAGAAAAAACTAGACCGCTCTACTCCTGCTTTGCGTGGTGAATTTGTTCGTTTTGGACATTCTCCATATTACATGGGAAATACATTTACTACCGATATGCCAAATCTTCTGACAACGGATGATGATTGGATTTTGCAGATGGAAAAGGAAATGGATTCCGAACAAATAGAACTTGCGTTACAAGCTGCTTTAGTTTTGAATGATATTAAACGTGAAATGTTGGCCAATGAGCAAATGGGAATTGTGTCAGAACGTACACGATTAGAAAAAGCATATCGACAATGGAATGAATATTATACACGAATTAGAAAAGATAGTACTTTTTTCTATGCAGTTTCTTCATTAGTTAACCTGGACAACTTAACTGATAATTATTTTAAATCAACTTTAAAAGCATTAGGTCCTGAAGAATTTAGATCGGCAATTTTATCTTTTAAAATTAATGTTTCTAAAGGCGAAAAATTCTATTCTCATTTAGGCGAACAACATTTTTACGAAGACGGAACTGATCTGTCTTATTTTAATCAATTTGATATTTTAGGAGGTGTTGTAGATGGATGCAAATCTTTAAATGCAAAATACTACGATATAAATAGTCCAATGGAGTGCGGTGTGGATTTTGGAGATATGTCTTCAATGGTTTCTGGACAATATCGTGGGAACTATTTATACGCTTTGAAAGAATTTTATACGTTACATCCAGAAGATGAAACTATTTTAGGAATAAAGTTCCGTGAATTTTATCAAGAACACAGATACAAAGTTTTGTATATGTATTATGACCGTTCCGGAAACAACAATGCGAAAATCAAAGAAGATAAGGCTACATATTTGATGAATGCAATTATGTATCATCCAGATGGAACTCCAACTGGTTGGGATGTTCGTTTAATGAATGTTGGCCAAGGAAATATTTATCAGGAAGAAGAATTTAATTTAGCTAAATCGATGATGGGAAATATGGTTCCAGGATTACCTACTTTAAAAATTGATAAATTGAAATGTCCGTGTATGACGAATTCTTTAAAACTAACAAAAATCACTGTAAAAACAGATAGATTAGGTTCAAGAACAATTCACAAAGACAAATCGTCTGAGAAACTTCCTTTAGCTTCCAGACCAATGTTTTCTACTAACTTTTCCGATGCTTTTAAATATTGGATTTGTCGCGAAGATTTCTTTAATCGAATTAACATTCACACTATTTATGTTGGTGTGGACCCGTCTGTTAAGTAAAATTTTGTATATTTGAATAACTTAATTTTTAACAAGTTATGGATAGCGCTGAAAGTAATAAAATTTGGGAAAAGTTAGTTCGTCAAAATAAAATTGATGAATTTATACAAATTCAAAATAGAATTTCTAATGAAACTGATAGAAGATTTTTTTCGGGATCAGTTAAAGATGCCGGATTAGTTTCAAAACATAAAGAACTAATTCATCAATTAATGATGATTTTTCATAATGCAATTATTAAAAACAGAGAAGAAAATATTTTTAGTTATATAATAAATGAAACTGAAGATTTGAAATTTGAAATTGAAGATTTGATGTGTATTGAAAAAGCAATGACTATTCAACTAGGTTATAAGTTTGAAGTTAGAAGGTTTGCGAATGAAAATAAAATATTAATCAAAGTAAACACTAAAAATATATTTAGATGGGATTAATTGGTACAAAAAGAAAAACAATTTCAAGTTTATTGATTTTGAAAACAGCAAGGGATGCTTTTCGTGAAAAACAAGGCGAAAAATATTTAGAAACTATAGCTCCATTCTGTCAAATTATTTGGAAAGTAATGGAAGTAAACGAAGTAAATGAGTTTGATGCTATTGCTAAAATTAAAAACGAACTTCCAATTTATAAACAACCGGGTGCGGAATTACTTTTCGGTTGTGCGCTTTATGAGATTGTTGAAGAAAGTAGATTGTCTGAAATTGAAAAGTAATATTATGAATGATATTCCAAATACAAACAAAAATGTGCTTTTGATTTTTGAAAACGGAGCTGAATTAGTTATAAATCCTACATTTATAAATGAAGATTCTTTAAATGATTTTAAAAAAGAAATTTTCACACTTAGGTTTGAAGGCACAATGAAATTATCTTCAAAAGAAAAGGAAAAGCTAATAGAATTATCTGCAGGAGAAACTGAATTCAATTAATAAAAAAGATAAAGTATGTCAAAAGATAATGGATTATATTTTGTTGGTGGTAGATCTGTCGTGAAAACAAATTTTATTAATGAAATAAAAAAATCATTTGAAAATGGTATCTTAGAGGTTGATACTAGTCATGGTAAGACTGTTATTGAGGTTAATTTCGATATTCAACTTCCAAAGGGTGATAATTTCTATATTAAAGATGGGTTTTTACTTCAATCGATAGAAAGTAAAGAAATACGATAGTATTTTAAAAAAAAAAGAAAAAGAAAGCAATTCCGCCACCCCAGTGGCGGAATTTTTTTATAAAAGAAAAACGGCTTTAAATAAGCCGTTTTAAGCGTTAGGATAAAACAAAATACACTTTGTGTTATGTTTCCAAAATTCGTAATTTATAGCCAAGGAAAAGCGGGGTTTATCCATTAATAAAGCATTATGACAATGAATTTCTGCCCTTATTTCATGTAGGCACAAATTAATTGCAGTCATTTTGCAACAAATTGGGTCTAAATCTTCACATACATAATAATTGCCTTTTGCTTTGTGGTTAGCGGCTAAAATAAACCGACCACTTCCGCACGCTGGCTCGTTTATATTTTTCCCCCATTCGTTTGAATCTATTACAAAAACTGCCATTAAATCGCAAATTGCTTTTGGTGTAAAGAATTGCCCAAAATTAGATTTTTTATAATTACCCGCTAAACATTCGTAATACTCCCCTAATGTGTCGCACCAATAACCTGCGGAAATATTTGTTTCATAAATTATTAAAAGCTCTCCGAAAAGTTTACAAAAAATATTTAATTCTTCTCTGGTATATTTCGCTATTGTTTCAAAATATAATTTTTCTTGTGTTTCTCTACCAAGTGCACAAATAATAATTGTTAGAAGGTCATCAAAAATAATATTCAAATCATATTTATATTTAAAATCTAAAAATAAGGAGTTAAAATTTTTTAACTCCTGTGGTACTTCTCTATTTTTAAGCATCTTTTTGTTTTACTTGAGCGTTAGAAAAAAGAAAACAAATCGGGAAAAATTCGCTTTCGTCTTCGTTTGGTTCTGCCTGCTCTTTTTTATTTAATGCTTTGGGTTTTCCCCAAATTAAAAAAGCCGTTTCTCCTTTTTTTACAAAAAAATCTTCTTTTTTCCAATCGTGGAAAGTTTTAAAAATTTGGTGTTCTTCGTTTGTATAAAATTCTTGAATTAAAATTTCGTTTACACTCATACCTTCACAATCTAACTGCATTTTATTTTTTGCGAGTTTGGAAAGTTCTCTTAATTTATCTCTTTTACTCATTTTTCGTAATGATTAATTTATTTTTATAAACTTGGATTTCTACTTTTTCGCCTGTTTGAAATCCTGCATCTTTTAGCCAATTCCCCGAAATCGTTATTTTTGGTTTTATATATGCTTTTTTCCATCGTGGGCGCACAACTAAAGACGAAATTGTGCAATTCCTCAACCTAAAAAACATAATCGCTAAAATCGTTGTTATTGTCTCCGTAGTATTCTATAAACATTTCAGCAATTACAACCGCTTTGTTAAATGCGTCGTTTACCTGTGCTTTGAAATATTTATAATCGTTGTAATTGAAAAGGAAAGAAAACCCTTTTTCGTGTAGTATATTATTTACTTGCGTGCTTAACTTAAAAGCGCTATTTTTGTCGTTCAAATTTGTACGTGTCTGCATGGCGTGTATATTATTTGGTTATCAAATAACGCCACGACTTCCACTCGTGGCGTTATATGTTTAAAAAGGTTTTAGATTGAGAAATTTAAAATTTCTTTGTCTGCTCTTTCGGTAAATATTTTCAAATCTGAAGATATTACCTCTAAAACTTTTTCGATGGTTTGAGAATTTGAAACTTCAAAATTAAAACCGCTTGCATTACTTAAAGAAATTTTTTCTTTTGTTCCATCACTTGACAACATAAACTTTTCCAATTCATCCTGTTTTGTTTTTAAAAACGTGAATTTGTCTCCTAAAATTCTCATTTGTTCAAGGCTTTTTAGTCTCTCTTCTGCTGTTGGATGTAACATTTTAATTATTTCCTCGTTTGCCTTGTTTTTTTCTTCTTGTGAAATTATAGGCTTTTTAATTTCTACGGTTGCTTTTTGAGTTTCAACCACTTTTAACGTTGCATCATTTTTTACAACTTCTTCCGCTTTTTTCACTTGCTCTTTTTGGCTCATAATGTTACTATTTATTTGATTATCAATACTTAAAGATACAAAAAACGGTAATTACACACAACTATTTTAAGCACAAAAACACTAAAACAATGACATAAATAATATATTTAAAATCTTTCTAAATAAGGTAAAAACACATAAAAAGCGAATGCAAAAAACACACTTTAAAACAAAAACAAAAAACTAACTAACTGAAAAACAACGACCTAACCATATAAAAAAAATGGTTAAGGTTATTTGTTTGAAAGAAAAGCGCGCCCCGCTAAGTTCTCGTTTGGTAATTACATCAAAGGGCGAAAAAGTAGAAATATGACAGACCGCACCAACTAGCAGGGCGAAGCCCACCAATTGGCGAAGCCCACCAACTGTAAGTTCAATAATTTGTCACGTTACACTCTTTAATATATTATCATACTAAACTTGTATCATAATTGGTAATTACATGACCGCAACACCATACGAAGCGTTGTTTATGATGCGTAGGTATTCAGAGATAGGAGTTCCTTTTTCTTTTACATTCAACTCATACAATAAAACAAAAGATAAAACAGACGGACTGAAAGAAGTCAAGCGCGCAGTGTTAAGAATGGGGTTACGTGACGACCAGAGTGAATACGCTAAAGTATTGATAGCTTATGTTGACTTAGACCAAGAGGAAGCGCCAAGGTTCTTCCGCTTGTCGTTGATTCAATCATTTAATAATTATAAGATAAAACCTTAAAAGCATGAACATTACTAACCATAGTACAGGTAAAATCGTTGAGACAGCTAATGTAGCATTCACTTATCAAGTAGCAGGAACAACTCCAAGAGACTTTAATACTACGTTACCTATTAGTAACTTACAATGGAATAACATCCAGAATCATTTCGGTGAGTATGTTGTATATCCTTATGGAGTAAACAACGATATACCTAAATTAATAAAAGATACTGTTGATAATAGTTATAATGTTCCTGGCTTTCTAAAAAGGAAAACAGAACTACTTTGGGGCAATGGACCTAAGCTATATACTGACACTATAACAGAAGATGGAAAGGATGTAAGAAAAAGAGTTGAAGATAAAGATGTACAGAAATGGTTGGACTCATGGGGCGCTGTAGATTACTTACTGCAATGCTGTGTTGACTACCAACATCTACAGGGTACATTCACACGATTTGAATTAAATAGAGGTAATCGTATAGGTAAGCCATCTATTAACAGACTGCATCATGTTAACCCTGATAGAGCAAGATTAGCAAGATTAAGAAAAGCTACTGAAGAAAAACCTACCCATGTATTAGTTGGTACATGGAACTTCAATCACATTAATGCTATTTCAGAAACAAGAGCCTATAACCTATTCAATTTCAATTATCCATTTAAATTTGAGAACTCAATATTTTATAGCAACTTCTATTCATTCTGTACAGATTATTACACTGTGCCTGATTTATATGGTTCATTAGAATGGATTAATCGTAGTACTGCTGTGCCATTGATATTTAAAGCGTTTTCGATGAATGCAGTAAATCTTAAATACCATATCATTTCTCCTGCAGGTTTTTGGGATAAGAAAAGAGTACAGCTTCAGGATAAGTGTAGAAATGAAAATATAACATACGATGAAAGTATGTTGACTGAATTCGAAAATAGTTTCTTAAAACAAATCGGTGAAGTTTTATCTGGAGACGCAAATGCGGGTAAATTTTTGCACACCACTAGAGGAATGGTTGTAAAAGGACATGAACTGCACGAAGAAGGTTGGGAAATAAAAGTACTTGACCAAAAGGTAAAAGACTTTGTTCAAGCACAGATATTAATTTCAGATAAAGCGGACAAAGCAATATCAGCAGGAGTAAATATTCATCCAGTTTTAGCGAATATGACTGACTCGGGTAAATCAAATAGCGGAAGCGAGCAAATATATGCCTTACTTAATTATTTGAATACAGGTGTTGATATTCAAGAAATGATAATTTGCAAACCATTGAATTATGCATTGAAAGCAAATTTCCCTGATAAGAATATTAAAATAGGATTTTTTCATAATGTTCCTGAATTGCAACAAAATACACCACCCGCAGAACGAACTAAAAACAATCAATAGTATGAAATTACTTTTCAACCTTGAAGATAAAGATATTTCTTCAGACGAAATAAAAGAGCATTTAGGTTATGTTGATGCTGATTTGAGCTATAAAAATTTATTACCAGATGTTATGACTTCTACTAAAGAAGTGAAAAAACTTATTGGGACAGAAGTTTATGATCATCTTCATAAACATTATGAAGATGGTTTAACAGATGGTACCTATACATATGATTTTACAGATAGCGAATCAGTAATTCTAAGAGCATTGCGCTACCCTATTTTAGTAAAAGCTTATTGGTTATTCGCACCAAATAACGATTTATCACATACTGGAGACGGAAGGACTGTTAGAGCTGGAGAAAACAATAAGCAACCTTGGCAATGGCAAATCGACGAAGATAACAAAGCACAGGAAAAGAGATTTTATCGTGCATTGGATGATTTAATTGACTTGTTGGATGAATCTATTTCAGAAGGTTATGCAGAAATGGAAGAAGTTGCTCAAAAAGAAACGCTTTATTATAAGTGGATAAATTCTGATTCATTCAAAAAAATTAAAAAGTGTTTCTTAAATACAGTAGATAAATTCAATGATGTATTTTCGATTGAATCAAGGCTTCTTCTTATAAAAATTACTCCTGGAATAATCGAATGTGAAACACGTGAAATTATTTCTAGAATTGGTAAAGAAAAAATGGCTTTTCTAAAAGAAGGAACTGATTTACAAGATAAAGACAAAGAATTAATTTTACTAATCGAAAAAGCAACTGCCTTTTATGCATTAGCTTGGGCAATTCCAAGAATGTCTGCAACATTGTTTCCAGAAGGTGTACTTCAATTTCAAGTTTCGGATAGAACCACCACACAAGCAAAAAAGCCAGCAATGCTAAACGAACATGAATTAGCACGACAATCATTTGCGCAAACGGTTTCACAAACTTTAATTGATATTGAAGATTTAGTAAAGCCAGAACCATTACCTGAAGAAACGCAAACGAGAGAAGTTTTACGACCAGTCTGTTCTTCAGAAAAATTTATATCACTAACTTAAAAACCAATTATATGTTATCTAAAATCAAAACGTTTTTCTTCAATTTATGGCATTGGAAAAAATATTTAGCTGCCAAAAAATATGAAAAATTACTAATCAAAGGAATCATCAATAAAGAAGCCGAAAAAATCAAATTAATTCGCGAAGCTTCAGCAATGATTCCAAAAAAAGTAAGAAAAGGAAAATCGGTATATATACCAATGAGTTACGTTTCAAGAATTAGAATCAAGGCAATGATTTTAAAAGATTACGGCTATAAAATGAGATTATTAGGGATTGGAATTACTGATGAATTAAAATTTGTTTAATGAAACAATCAAAAAAACTATCATTTTTAGAAACTTTAACCAATATTTTAATTGGCCTTTTATTTAGTTATTTCATTCAAATAATTTTATATCCAATACTCAATATTTCGGTTTCAACAAAGCAAAACATTATTATCACTTTAGTGTTTTTCATCGCATCACTAATAAGAGGTTATTTCATAAGAAGATTTTTTAATTCCATAAAATAATGCACCTACTTGAATTTCCAGAAGCAAACATAAAAAGATACATTCCGGCTGAATTGTCGGAATGTCAATCTTGGCAATATATTTATATCTGCGATTTGTTTCTTAGGTATCAATCACAACTTATCACCAAAGAACAATTTTTAGTAGATGCTGCTTATAAATTGCTGGACATGGTTCCAAGTAAAAAAAAGAACCAAAATTCAGATAATTCGAATTTAATTCTAATAACCGAACTAATCGAAGAATCATTTTTCGAAAAAATTGAGAATCCTGATAATCCAGAATCTTACCAGCTAAAAATAAAGCAAAATTATATAAACAATCCTGTTGAATCATATAAGCCATTATGGAGAAAATATCACGGTCCATCCGACGGGTTTATGAATGTAAAATTTGGTGAATATCGAGATGCATTAAGATTGTTTTTAGAATTCAACAAAACAGGTGAAATAGAATTATTATATGAATTAGCAGCTACATTATATCGACCAAAAAAACCGTTCCTTTTCGTAGAAAAACTATTAAACAAGTTTGATGGTGATGTTCGTCAAAAATATAATAGTTACCAAATGAAAAAACGTATCGATGTCTTTAAAAAAGGACCAATTGGTTTCGTTTACGGTGTTTACTTATATTTTGCCAGTATGCAAATGTTTGTTTCAAGCGCAGAAGTTCCTTGGGGTGATAAAGTATTAGACTTTTCAATTTTATTCACGCAACAAGGTGAAAGCGAAGAAATTGAAGCCGATGGCATTGGATTAGATGCTGTGGTTTTTGTTATGGCCGAAAGTGGTGTTTTTGGGAATCTTGAAAAAGTAGATCTAACATCGTTCTGGACAATCATGATAAAAATGTACGATGCACGTATAAAAGAATTACAACTTCAAAAACAACAAGAAAATGCTACAAGTCAATCGAGTTAGAGAATTAGTCGCTGAAGTAAAAGATGCTATTCCACAAATAAAATATGCGGAAGTTTTAACCACAGATGATGACTTTAAAAAATTCTTAGAGGAAAGAAAACAATCTGATAATATAATGTTTTTTGCTGTTATACCAGATCATGGTTTAACAGGAACTGAAGACAGAACTAAGTACGAAAATTACATTCAATTTTTCCTTTTAGAAAAACAAACTGAAAAAAACATTAAGCACTCAGATAAGTTAGATTTATACCAAAGAGTACAAATAGCTGTGAAAGCTTTTATTGATATGATAATAGAGGCAAAAAGCGGTGAAAGCGACGTATTTTCGGCATGCAATTTGTTCAGTGATTTAAACGAAGAATCCATCGATGTGAAAGTATTTTGGGACGGCGTTCAGTGTAGAGGGTATGAAATATTTATGAATATTTTAACCAAATAGTCATGAGTGTTTTGTCTGAAAGAAATAAACGAACTGAAGAAGTTTTACAAGGAAAATTCATCCACACCAAACTTGTGGAAACTAGCAAAGAAATTGACAAGCTTCAGCGCAAGGAAATGGCTTCTTTTAAATCTTCCTTTTGGAACGATAGACAATTTAACGTAGCAAACGGTCAATTAGTCTATAAGCATACGAAAACACATCGTTATTTAGATATGCGCACCAGGGCGAAAAAAGACGGTACAAAAAGCAGAAAAAAAAGCCGTTCTATTCATAATAAAATTATTTGGGGAGAATACAATTACCTTACTCGTGAGTTGGCTTATGGCTATACGGAAGCGATTAAAAATGATTTGAAAAAACTAGAAGATTAAGCAATAAACAACCTATTAAAATGTTATAACTAAAAATCAACTTAACTATGCCACACGAAAAAGAAAAACCGAAAAAACATCCACTAAAAAAAGCGAGAAAAGAATTAAAATTTTGGTACAAAGCTATGCTTGAAACTGATTTAATGAATGACAAAAAGGATAGGTCAAGATTCGCAGAAATTCTAGAAACCGTAAAACAGTACGCCAAATAGGCGTATTTTTTTTATATTTGTTTTTCAACTTTAAAAATATATTATGAGACCAGAATTAATCAAAACAGACAATGCAAGGGAGTTTTATAAAACCACCGAAGAATTAACCGACAGAGAGCTGCAAGAAAAACAAACTTTTTACCTTTGGGAGATAAATCAAAACACCAAAAAAACTAAAGAAAATTTACAGTTTTTCTTTTATTTCACAATAGTTGCTCTTTTAGCGTCATTAGTAATTTTTAGATAAAATAATTATGTATAGTTTGATTTTTACAATTTTAGTGTTTTTAATTAGTTTTATTGTTTCAGTAATTATCCGTAATGAAATTAAAAATGATAACAAAAATTTATCGGCTGAATTAATATCTTCAATTCAAGATAAAAAAACTAAACCAGTTGCTAATATTTCAATGATATCTATTTTAATTGGATTAATTTATATTAATTTTTTTGCGTTTCCTGCGAATAAAAAAACAGAAGAAATTAAAACAGAATTTAAATCCGATTTAAATCCTTGTATGATTTCGGAAGATTATATTAAGTCGGATTTATCAAATCCAGCGACTGCTGATTTTTCTATTTTTGATTGTGTAAAAGAATTTGATGGTATAAATACTTATACAGTTCTTAAAAAAGTAAGTGTAAAAAATTCTTTTGGGGTAGAAAAAGAATTAATTTATAAATTATCATTAAAATATAAAGGAGGAAATGAATTAGATACTTCTAGTTGGGAATTAGTTTCTATGCGTTCTGAAGAATACAAAAAATAATGTTTACCTCGTATATAAGGTAAACAAACCATAAACCGTATGCATCTGCACACGGTTTTTTTATTTAGAAACAATATAAATATATTATTTTTGTCATTGATTTAAAAAAAATTAGTAAGTTTACAACGACAAAATACAATAACGGAGTAAATCCGAAACTTTTTTAAAGTTAACATAAGCGAATCCTCGCCACGATGCTGTAGTTTAAACCGAGAGGCTACTAATTCTATCCGTTATGGGTATTTTGTCACATCCGAAGCGAGGATTTCGTGCGTTTAATATTTTCGAATATGACAAAAGAAAATGAACAAAGCACAATTAACGGAACAAAGTACAATAGTAACTTTGCGTTCCGTTTCGTAGGCACTTTAATTAGCCACGACAAAAGGTTTTTTGAAACCACCAAATACCAGTTAGAAGATTGGATGCCTTTCATTCTAACTCACGAACTTTTTAATGATATTGAGGAACGCCAAGCCTTTTTTGATTTAATGATGGTGTTAAATGAATTATCAGATATTACTAAAAACACCACTGATGACGAATTGGACCAAGAATTTAAACAAGTTTTAAATCTTTTAGGTTTTAGCAAAGAAAGTGAGGTACAACATGCTTAAAGTTAAATTTGTTGGGCTAAAAAGCATTTCATTAGAAATTAGTGGCAAAAATTTGCTTGATGTTCTAAATATGCAACGCGATGAAATGTTTGCGAGCTTTACACCTATTGCTTTTATAGTTCCGTCTGGAAGTATTTTTCATTATGACTTAAATAAAGTAAATGAATTTGTAAATTCAAATTTATCTTTAAAAGAGTTTACACAGGATTGTCAATGTGTAGGACTTTACAGAAATTCAGTTGAAATAAAATCAACTGAAGGTTACTTTTTAGAATCTGGATATTTATGGAAAAATGTTGGTGGAACTAAACTGATTTTAATAAATGACGAATTGTATGTTGAATATGATCTAAATGAAATGGAGTTTGAAAAAATTGTATAATTAACTTATAAGTTAATTATTTATCCAAAACCTTAAATAGCTGTTGTTATTTAAGGTTTTTTATTTTTAGCCATTTGTCACGTTACACTCTTTTACACCATAGTTTATGAGATTTGATAAAATTTCAGAATTATGGCACGTACTATCACCGACGAAGAAATAAAACTATCCATTATAATCAATGGTAATCCCGCTCAAAAACAACTTTTAGATTTAGAAAAAGCTACACGTAAACTCAATGAAGAAAATGCAAATTTACACGCTCAACGTAGAGCTTTAGAAAATCAAGGCAAAAAAGATACTGAGCAATACAAAAACTTGAAAGCGTCAATTAAAGCAAATACCCAAGAAATTGACAATAACAAAGCTAAAATGAAAGAGCTGGTAAACCAAATAGGACTTACTGGTTTAACAATGAAGCAACTTACTGATAAAGCTCATCTATTAAGAATGACTTTACAAAATCTTGTTCCTGGTTCAGCGGATTATAAAAGATACCAAGATGAGCTAGGTAGAGTTTCTGAAAGAATTAATGAACTAAAAGGTAAGTCAAATCAAGCAGGAATCTCTATAGGTTCTTTAGCAGATAAATTTAATCGTTATGCTGCACTTGGTGCTTCTGTTTTAGGTTTTTTCGCCGGAATGGTAGTTTCAGTGCAAAAGATAATCGACTTGAATGGTAAATTATCAGACGCACAGGCAAATGTGATGAAAACAACCGGAATGACAAAAAGAGAAGTTGATGAACTAACTAAGTCATTTGGGATGTTGAAATCAAGAACTGCTAGAATTGATTTGTTAGGTATAGCTGAAGTAGGTGGTCGTTTAGGTATTGCTAAAGAAGAAATTGGAAGCTTTGTTAAAGTTATGGATAAAGCCGCTGTAGCACTAGGTGATTCATTTGAAGGTGGTCCAGAAGTTGTGGCTGATAAACTAGGAAAAATTAAAGGTCTATATGATGAACTTAAAAATACAAATGTTGAAGACGCGTTTGAATCTGTTGGTTCTGCTTTAAATGACTTAGGTGCATCTGGTACGGCTTCAGAACAAAACGTAGCAGAATTTGTAACAAGAGTTGGTTCTTTGCCTAACGCCTTAAAGCCATCAATTGAACAGGCTCTAGGATTAGGTGCTGCATTTGAAGAAAGTGGATTGAAAGCGGAAGTTGCAGGAAGTAATTATGGAAAAGTAATTTCAATCGCAGCTAGAGATTTTAAACAGTTTGCGCAAGTTATGGGTTTACCAGCAGAAAAGGTAAAAGAAATGATTAATACTGATCCTACTAAATTCTTTTTAGACTTTTCTAACTCGTTAAAAGGTTTAGACGCAACGGAACTAGCGAAAATACTAGATTATTTAAAGCTTAATGACAATGAAGTTAAAATGGTTTTAGGAGCAGCTGCTGAAAACACCCAATTATTTGTTGATAAAATGGATTTAGCAAAAAACTCAATGTTAGATGCTACTTCTTTAACCAATGAATTTAATATTAAAAATGAAAATTTAGCTGCTACATTAGAAAAAATCAAAAAGAAGATTACTGGATGGTTTTCGAGTGATGAATTTGTAATGTGGTTAGAAAAATCCGTAAAATGGTTTGCGGATTTAATTGGAGCTACTGACAAAGCATCTACTAAATCAGAAGCTTTTAAAAATACAATGGTTGTTTTAGCAAAGTTTTTAGCAATTATCACAGCCGCATTAGTAACAAAAGTAGCTTGGCAAAAATTATCAGCATTATGGGATGCTAAACAAGCATTTTTAACTAGAACATTGACAAATGAAACCGCATTTTATAGTGCAGGCTTAAGAGTAAGAGCGGTTTTGGATAATATTACTTTATTTAAAACCCAAGCAATGACATTTGCTACTTCATTATGGAGGCTACAACTTAATGCAGCTGCATTATCATTACGCGCAATGGGAACTACTATGATGGCAATGCCTTGGGGTGCAATATTAATGACTATTGGTGTGTTGTATGCAACTTATCAAGCTTTTAGCAATGAAGTGGAAGAAGCTAATGATAAAATGAAAATGAGTAATGATATAATGCAAAAAGTTAATGATCAAACTTCAAAACAAAAAGAAGGTATTAAACTTCTTATTGGTGTAATGAATGACGAAAACGCTACACGTGAACAAAAAGAAAAGGCAATAGATAGATTAAAATCAGCTACTGATGGTTACTTAGAGTCATTGACATTAGAAAATTTTCATACCAAAGAGTCTCAAAATTTAATTAATGATTACATTAAATCAATTGACAAATTAGCCGAAGCAAAAGCCATTTTAGAGATTAAAACTAAATTAATCACTGAAAGAATTGAATCTGAAAATAAAACAAAAGCCCTTACGACTGAAAAAAAAGGAACAAAAAATACAGGTAATTCTTGGATGGGTGATGATGGTAAATTTTTTGGTTTAGGCGAACGTAACCAAATGGAAATTCAAATGGAAATTGAAGCAGAAAAAGATAACACTTCTAAAACTAATATGTTAATCACTTCGTTAGAAGCAAGAAGACAAGCGGAAATTTCAGCTTTAAGAAAAGATATTCAGATTAAGACTGCTGAAATGAATAAACTAAGCAAGGATTCTCAAACTTATAAAAGGTTAAAATTATCTGTTAATTCAGATTATAAAGTATTGAATACTTTATTAGGAATTGGTGATGTTTCGGAAGAATACAATGGAAAATATAAATCAACTGCTTCAAATGTTCCACCAGATAAAAAGAATGGAGTTGGAAAACCAAAATCTGAAAAAAAATATGACAATAGTTATTTAGATGATGAATTAAAACGTCGTGAGGAATTGTATCAAGCAACCAAAAAAGCTGAAGAAGATAGAATCGCTTTATTAGAAGATGGATATAATAAAGAATTGCGTTTAGAAATTCTTCATCATCAAGATGTTTTACATCAATCTGACATGAAAGCCGAAAAATTAAATTTAATTGAAGTAAAACTTCATAAAGATTTAGTACAAGCACAAAAAGATGGTGATTTAAAAAAAATTGAATCATTAAAAAACCAATTGGGATTAATTAAAGACGAACGTGTTTTCATTAATAAACAAATTGAATCTGCGGAACAATTGCACCATATAAAAATTGGTACAATTCAGGAAAAAGCAGCTACTGAAGAAATTAAAACAATTCACGATCAATATGAATTAGAAAAGCAAGCTCGTGAAACTGCTTTTTTAAATGAATTAGCAGAATTAAACCTTACCGAAGAAGAAAAGAAATTACGTAAAGAGGCATTTGCAAAAGCTGAACTACAACGCGAACTTGATTATTTAGTTGAAAAAGCAGAAATAATTAAAAAAGTACTTACTGAAACAGATGTAAACGGTATTCAGTTTAATCTTCTTACTGATGAGCAAAGAGATAAAATGGCCGAAGATTTACAGGCAATTATATTAGCTATTGCTAAAATAAATGAGTTAAAAGGAGGTTCAACTGATGGTGATAAAAAAGAAATTGATTTAGGATTAGGCGGTGATCAGCCAGATATTTTAGGTTTTACACCTGAACAGTGGAAAAACTTCTATAAAAATATAGATGAAGGAACTGCGGGTATTCAAACGATGATGATGGCAGTTGGCGCCTTGAAAAATTCTTTTGCCGAATTTGATAAACTTGCGTCACAATCAGAAGCTGTTAAGTTAAAACAATATGAAAAAACAGCTGATGCTAGAAAGAAATCTATAAAAAGACAATTAGATGCGGGTGTAATTAATCAAGATCAATACAATAAACGCATAGAGTTAATTGACAAGGATTTAGACAATAAAAAAGCAGATATAGAATATAAACAAGCAAAACGTCAAAAGGTTTTAGCTGCAATGAGTGTCATACAGAGTACGGCACAAGCAATTATAGGTATATGGGCTCAATTTCCTAAAGCTGATTTTGGTGTGACTGCTGCTGTTATGTCTGGAGTAGTTGGAGCACTAGGTTTGGCGCAATTAGCAGCAGTTAATCGTACACCATTGCCAGCTCGTGGTGCTGAAGAAGGTTACTATCCGAATCTAGTTCGTCGTGAACAGGACAATAAACTTTTTAGAACAACCGGAACATCAAAAATGAAATCAGGTTTATTTACTAAACCAAGGTTGTTGGTTGGCGAGGGACCTGGTGATATGCCTGAAATGGTTATTGATAAAAAAGCATTCGCGCAAATTTCACCAGAAACCAAATCGGCATTACTTAGAGAAATATCAACGGTGAAAGGATTTGAAAACGGGTATTATAATAAAGGTACTTTTTATACAGGTATATCCCAAAATAACACAACTCCAAACAGTGGTGAAGAAGTAATTCAATTACTTCAAATGGCTTTGACTGTTGTGGCAAAAAACACAGAAGTTATGAATGATATTAAAGAGAATGGCCTTTCTGCATTTGTATCTAACAAAGACTTGAAATCAATGAAAAACTTAAAAAAAGGAATAAAAGAATATGAAGAATTAATCTCAAAATCTAAAGTATCATGAGTTATATGACAGGAAGCATTTTTGCAGATGCTAAAGTAAATTTTTTGGCAGATAAACTAATTTATTTATTGAAAGAACAATTTCCTCCAGAGGATGAAAAAACACCTTCAATAATAGATTCAAAATTTGGGTTGACAGGAAAGGCTGCATTAATCTTACAAGGTACTGGAAACGGTAATTGTAATCAAGTTGTTTTTATTACAAATCAGCAAGAAATATTTGATTATATATCCGCAAATTTGAAATCAATTTTTTTGCCTAAAAAGATAGCAATTTTTAAAGAAAGATTATTAATCGAATTGGATTATGTGAAAATCGAAATTTGGATAAAAGATGTTACTCTTTCATGGGTTGTCCAATATGATGTAAATATTCAGGAATCCGCTAAAATACCAACAGAATTATTATGAGTATAACAACAAATAATCAGACATTTATTAGTGCCCCTTCCACTCCTGCTTTGCAAGATTGGGAAAGTCTAAATCCTTTGCATTTTGTTTATTTATTAGACCAACCTAGTGCTGTAAATCCTGCTCCGACTGTTTTAAAAATCAGAGACATAACACCTTCTCAAGATGCGTTGTATACAACTATTAAGTATTCAGCAAGAAAAACGTATATAAATAATAATTATGGTGTTAATTGGTTGAATGCAAATTCTACTAAATTAGGTGTGTCAATACCATCTGCTGCAGACAGCTTTGTTAATCTATCTGCGCCAAATCAAACAGATAATGTTGTTTATTCAATTGAAAATTTGAATTTATTACCGGTTGGAAATTATCAAGCGAAGGTTACTTATAAAGTTTGGGGATTATCAGGAAATACTTGGAATGTAATATCATCATTTGATGTGATGATTAATTTTGATATTTATGATAATGAATATATTACTTGGGATTCGCCCGCGCCTCCTTTAAATCATATTTATGGGAATCCAATATTTGGAAATACTTCATTTACAATGAATGGGCCAAGTTGGAAGATAATTTCTCAAGATAATAATATACAATTATCTTGCGATGATGTTGATGTTATTTACGATACTGATGTAAACGGAAATTGGCTTTCAGGCTCTGGAACTCATGTATTAAAAATTAATGCAACTTCATATCACAATACGGCACCTGCTTTAGCGCAATCTCCAATTAATAGAGTATTATATGTTTTTGCAGGCGATACTACTATTATTGGGTATGTTGGATATCAAGTAAATATTTTAAATACTTCATTTTTTGCAAGTCCAACGAATATAGATTTCAACGTAATAATTGGAGAACCTGAACCAGACGGAATAATTGTAGATGTTTTTTCGTTGGTACCTTACACTTATACTGTTCCATATTGGTTAACTGTAACTGTACTGAGCGAATCGGCACCAGGAATACCAAGTAAATTATTGGTAAAACCTATTCCTTATATTAATCTTTCAGCAGGTATTTACACAGATAGCATAGTGTTAAGCGGAATTAATGGAGGTGTTCCTACCGATATTGATATAATGGTAACTTATACAATTTCTAATATTATTACATTACCATATTCAGATGAAAACTATAATTTCACTAAAGATCCTTTGTTGCTAGATTTTCATTCCGATATTCCAGATACGTACTTCGAAATGAAAGCAATTATTACTTGTTCTGATTTTGTATTTCAATCAACTCAAACAAAAAATTTTGAAATTCCTTTTAAAATTCCACTTTTTAATAAAAAACAACAATTTAATTTAGGTAAAATTGTAGAAAAAGCAATGTATCGTTTTGTAAATCCGCTAAGTGCGGTTTCCAATTTATACAATTCAACATCAGTAACTTTAGATATAAAGGAAAGATTGAATAATACGAATGTTTTAGTTAGAGACTTAATTATTCAAGATTTAAAATTTTTATCAGGTTTAACTCCTAAATTTAAATTCCAAAACAATGGTTTTTTGGATTTATCAAACGGAATAAAAAGGGTTACGCCAGAATCAATTGAATATATCAATATGATGCTAACAATTGATAACGAAAAATCTATTGAAATTTTAAAAAATAATGTTTCTGTTTTTTCAAACGCACTTCTTAATTTAACAGAAACTTATAAATTAACAATCGATTTTTCTACTTTATCGGCGGTTGAAGGGGATGTTATTGATATAATAATATGGATGGATATTGCTAAAACAATTTCAATTAGTAAAAAATATTTAGTTTTTCCGAAGCAAGAATATTCAACATTAATTATTTGGGAAAACGAGTACCGAGTTCCTGAAATTTTTGATTTTACAGGAAAGTATTTTTTGAAATCTGATATTGAAAATTTACAAACAAAAAATTTCAATAAAATAGTTGAAAGAACAAATTTGGTTGATAATTTTAGTACTGAAAAAGTTATCATAAATACTGGTTTTATATCTTCAAATGATATTACTTATATAAAGTCGATTATTAAACAAAGAAGAGCTTGGATTTTACTTACTGGCAACAAATTAATAGAATTAATTCCTTTAACTAAACAACTTCAAGAAGTTGATGTAAATAGAGAATTGATTGATTTTGATATTGAATTTCAAATAAATAAAATATACGATGAGGAAAATAATTCATTCTAAATTTGAAATTGATTTATCAAATTTAAAACTTACGGACACGCAACAAAACAGCATGTTTACGGATGGTTTTTTTGTAAAAACGACATTTCCTTTTGATATAATTTTAACTGATGAATTAGAACAGCAATTCGATTTCATTTCAGACTATAACACATCTGTAGATACTATTTATGATGTTATATATGTGCATAACGGAAAGAAGGAAAAAGCGAAACTAGAAATAATTCAAATTATTGGAGTGAAAATGTCAGCAGTTTTGCAATATGGCTTCGATGACTTTCCAAGTTTTAATAAAAAGTTATCCGAACTATCATTAGATAATTTTGATTTACCATCAGATACAGATATTTACGAACATGCAAATGATGTTGTGACACAAACTTGGCCAGATGTAAATTATAATTTTCCGCAAGTTCATGTTGATAAATATGATACGTCAGAAGGATTCTATACTCACTTCGAGAAAATTATAAATAATAGAAAATCTGGTTTATTTGTAAAAAATTATTTCAATCCAGAAAATGCAGTCTCTTACAATAGAAATATAATTCAGCCATTGCCTTATGCACTACACATCTTAAAAAAAGGGTTTTTAGATGGCGGTTATATTTTGGAAGGAAATGTTTTGACAGATGAACTTTTAAAAAGAGCAACTGTTTATGGTGATGTTGATTATTTTAAAAACAATGATGGTGTTGTTACTGATACAATTAGAATTTATCACAACGAATATTTTTATGTCGAACCAAATTCCAATGGAAGTTTTCATTGTAATTATGAGAAAAGTATAATTTTAGAAAAGCCGGGTGTTTATTTTATTTCTGGTTTCAACTCGCTACAAAGACAACCGTCAATTGGAAGTACAGAATATGGATATTTTGAATTAAATGGAAATATTGTAACAAATAGTGGAAATGATGCTTATTTAGACATTGATAATAATTTAATTGCTCAATATTATCATTATATAACTTGTACAGTTCCAAATAGTATATTAAAAATAAATGCTGCATCAAATCCATTTTTACCTGATACACGTTTAATTTTAGAGGTTGAAATAACTTTGGTATCTGAATTTGTAGATGGCGCTTATCTCCCATCGCTTTTGAATGAAAATAAAATTGATTTAAGAAAAGCGGTTCCCGATATAACTTTCGGTGAATACGTTACTTTTTGGAAGAATTATTTAAACTATGATATTACTGGCATTGAGGGGAATACTATTTACATGAATAAAGTGGAAGATAAATTTAATTCACCTGCTGTTAAGGATTTATCAATGCACGACCAAAAAAAACCAGTAAGAAAATTTAAGCAAGGCATTTCTTTTTTATTGAAATTTCAAGATATAGAATCTAAAGAATATGAATATAAGAAAGTCTTTCAAAATAAGGATAACGTAATGTATTCTGGTTATCCATTAGATGCTGAAAAAACATCAACTATCGAAATTAATGGTTTGCCGTTACCATTATTAATGCGAAGTGTTAAAACGGCTCATGCGTTTGAAGAAAACGACAATAAGGTTTACATCGTTCCTTACAATGGATTAACTGGAGGCCTAAATTTAGCATTACCAATTACTGATTTTCTTTTAGAAAACGTGCATCCATTATATTGGTATTTGTGGTTTAAGTTCAGAATTAATTCTAAAAATTTCGAATGGAATTTTGTTTCAGAGAATGAAGTTTTCACAAATCTAATCGTAAAAGATGTAGTTCATTCTTATCGAAATTTTCATTTTATAAAATCCCTAACCAAAACAGAAATAAAGCCAGGACTATTTGAATATGAATTAGAAACTGAAGCATAAAAAAAGCGGACAATTGTCCGCTTTACTTTTTCAAGAATAATAATTATCTAATTTGAATATGTCTTCGTTAGCTTCGCTATTTACAATGTGTACGTAAACCATAGTTGTTTCTATTTTTGAATGACCTAAAAGTTTTTGTAGTTTTTCCACAGTTCCACCTGCTCTTAGAAAATTTGTTGCAAATGTGTGTCGAGAAACATGGAATGATATTTTCTTTGTAATTCCTAGATTTCTTAAAATAAGTTTAATTTCTCTGTTCAAATATTGATCAGTTAATTTTTCAATAAATAAATTTGGTTCGTGATTAATTACTTTTTTAGCCAAATCAATTAATGAAATACTTTTGTCTTTATACCCTTTATTACCGATAAAACTAACATAATCTTCAGTTAATTGATTTCTATTTAATTTTTGAATTTCTCCAATTCTCATACCTGTCAAACAGCCATAAATGAAATAGCCTAAAATTAATCTGTCGGTATCATTAATGAATTCAGAAAAATAATATTTAATCATTTTTTTCATTTCGTCTTTACTTAATGCAATTCTATTACCATTCATACTGCCTACTACAATATCATCAATGTCAAATAATAATTTAATTCCGTTCTTTTGAGCAAGGTTTAAAAACTTTTTTATTGATGAAAGATTCGTGCTTATCGTAGTATCTTGATTCTTCTTTACTGTTTTGCAATATTTTTTATAATCTTCAAACCATTTTAACGTTAAACAATTAAATGGAATATAGTCTTGATATTCTTTTATTTTTAAATAAATAGAATGGTGTTTTTGATAAGTTGCTTCTACAAGATTATGCTTATCGTTATTTAGAGCTTCAAGGAAAAAAGCACAAAAATTTACACGGCTAAGTTTATTTTCAAATTCTTCTTTTAAAATTGCAGGAGTCAAAATCAATCCGGATAGTCGGAATACAGTCTTTACATCGGTTAACTTTTTTTTGAAGTTATCGATAATTAAATGCGTATCCTGTAATTGTGATAAATTATGTTTAACATTTTCAGAGTTAGAATCCCAATGTTTAAGATTTACGTAAACATCTAAATGGATACGCTCTCTCTTGTGACCACCACCAGTAATGTGTAAATAAAGCGGATGCTCATTATTTACTATAATATCTTTCCTTAGTAGGAATTTAGATTTAATCATTGACACTCGTTTTAGTTGCGTGTCAATTAGCGTGTCAAAAATGCGGTCATTATTAGCTAAAAGCATAAAAATATAATTTAAAAAATAAACAAAAAAAGTACACTACATGAGGTTTCCCGCTTGTTTGTGTACTTACTTGTTTGTAATCATATTCTTTTTGTGACCTCGGCAGGGTTCGAACCTGCAACCAACGGAGCCGAAATCCGTCATTCTATCCAGTTGAACTACGAAGCCATTTTGAGTTGGAAGTACGAAGTTGGGAGTTTTTACTCGGTACTTCGTACTTCGTATTTTAAACTAAAAGTTTTTTAACGATAGTAGAAATTGTTTTTCCTTCTGCTTGTCCGCCAATTTGTGCAGATGCTAAGCCCATCACTTTACCCATTGAAGCAATTCCAGACGCGCCTGTTTCTGCAATGATTTTTGCTACGATAGCTTCTACTTCAGCTTCTGATAATTGTGCTGGTAAGAATTTTTCGATAACGGCGATTTGCGCTAATTCTGGTTCAGCTAAATCGGCACGGTTTTGAGTTGAAAAAATTTCGTAACTGTCTTTACGCATTTTTACTAATTTTTGTAAAATTTTAATTTCGTCAGCTTCTGTAATTTCTTCTTTAGAACCTGAAGCCGTTTGTGCTAATAATATTTCTGATTTAATAGCTCTTAAAGCTTCTAAAACCACAGTATCTTTGGCTCTCATTGCTTCTTTCATGCTATCCATAATTTGTGTAGATAAGCTCATATATTTTGATTTTAAGTATTTATTAATGTAATGTTGTTTGAAATTTAGGGTTCACCCCAGATAGTAGCGGCATCCTTTTTTTGTTATTTTATATTTGTTTAAAACTAAAAAATTTGTGACAAAAAAAGATATAGCGAATAGCTGGAATAGGTGCCAAAAAAATCCAAAACAAAAGTAATAAAAAATCCCGATTTGTTTATCACAAGTCGGGATTTAAAGTATTGGTTAGTTTATTTTATGCTTAATCTACATTGTCATGTAAAAAAGAATTGTTTGAACGCAACTGAATGTCGTCGTTACTGTCCATCCCTAATGACATGCGTGATTGATTATTTTGGTTTGGCATACTTGTTACATCTAAACCTTGACGACGAAAAGCTGGTTCTTTTTCTAAATCGTCAATTCTGTTTGGATTATTGAACTTGTGATTGAAACTTTTTAATTTATTTTTTCTTTCTTCTGCTCTTGATTTTAAAATTTCTTCAATAGACATTTCTACTGGAGAAGCTGCATCAAAACTGAAGTTGTTTTCAGAAGTTACATTAGTTGCAACAGCCTTTACTGTGAAATTTACTTCTTCATCAATTGGTTCTGCTGCATATTGAATCGTTGCAGCTGGTTCAAAAGTTTCTTCAATTTCTTCTTCTAATGTATATTTAATAATTCCTTCTTGACCTAGTTCTGTCACTGGGAAAAACTGAACAGCTTCGTTAACTTTAATCTCTTTTGTTTCTTCGCTTAATTCAAAAACAATTGTATTTTGAGTTGTTTCTGCTTTGGTTTCGAATAAATTTAAAGAAAAGTTGAAATCGTCATTTGCTACGACAAATTCTGGTTCAATTACTTCAATTTCTCTAACTGAATTAGAGATGATTTCAAATTCTTGAACAGGTTTAACAACTTCAAAAACTGGCGGAGCAACTTGTGCAACAGGTTCAGTATATTGAATCGATTGTACTGGAGTTTCTACTGTAAAAGTAGGTTGTTCCACTACGACAACTGGTTGTTTAACTTGTTCTGAAACGTTTTCAAAAAACACATCTAAATTTTTAATATAATCCGATGTTGGTATTAAATCTGAAACAGGCGCTTGAACCGCTTGTGGTTGTTCCACTTCGAAATCATTTAATTCGAAAACAATCTTTGCTGCTGTTTCAGCTACTACTTCCTTTGGTGCTTCTGCTTCAAAAGTTACAGTATTCACAATTGGCTCATTTACAGAAACTACCGGAGTAGAAACTGCATTTGGCGTTAAATTGTGTTGAATTTTTTGCTCGCCATCTAAAGAATGAATAATCTTTTGTGGTTCTGCATTTATAATTTCTTTTTGTTGTTCTATGTTGAAACCTGTAGCAATAACAGTTACCGAAATAGATTCTTCTAACTTGTCATCTTCACCAATACCCATAATGATGTTGGCGTTATGACCTGCTTCGTTTTGAATGTATTCGTTAATTTCGCTAATTTCATCGATAGTAATCTCATCTGAACCAAACGTAATAAGCAACAACACGTTTTTAGCACCAGTAATTTTATTATCATTTAATAATGGAGAATCTAATGCAGATTGGATAGCTATTTTAGCTCTATCCACACCTGAAGCAACAAAAGATCCCATTATAGCTGTTCCGCTATCGCTTAAAACTGTTTTCGCGTCTTTAAGGTCGATATTCATTGTTAAGTGATTGGTAATCACTTCCGCAATTCCTTTTGAAGCTGTAGCTAACACTTCATCGGCCTTAGAGAAACCTGCTTTGAAACCAAGATTTCCGTATACTTCTCTTAATTTGTTATTATTGATAACAATTAATGAATCTACTTGTTTTCTTAGTCTTTCCACACCTTCCATAGCTTGTTCTGAACGATTTTTTCCTTCGAACTGAAATGGGATAGTAACAATACCTACTGTTAAAATACCTCTTTCTTTAGCTAATTGTGCAATTACTGGCGCAGCACCAGTTCCAGTACCACCACCCATTCCGGCAGTAATAAAGACCATTTTAGTATTCGCATCAAGCATTTTTTCAATTTCCTCGATACTTTCTAAAGCGGCTTGTTGTCCAACTTCTGGTTTTGCTCCCGCACCTAATCCTTCAGTAAGATTCACACCTAACTGAATTTTATTTGGCACAGGGCTTGTTTGCAATGCCTGAGAATCAGTATTACAAACTACGAAGTCTACTCCTGCAATTCCTTGTCTAAACATGTGATTGATGGCATTGCTTCCGCCGCCTCCAACTCCAATAACTTTTATTACGTTTGATTGATTTTTTGGCAAATCAAAAGTAATGTTTCCAAATTCGTTGTTGCTCTCCATATATTTGGCTTTTTTTTATTTTGTGCTACTTGCTACTAATAACACTTATTCTACATTATCTAAAAACTCTTTAATTTTCCCTAATAGGTTATTAAAGTCGTATTTCTTTTTTCTTTCTTGCGTTTCCTTTGAAGCTGAAGGTGTAGGTTGTTTTACTTCTTCTACAACAGTTTCAATAACTTTTTCTATTACTACAGGTTCTGGAGCAATTACTGCAACAGGTTCTGGCGTTTTCATTTCCACAAATGGCGTTGCGCTATTCGTTTGATTACGTAAACTTTCCATTACTAAACCTACAGAAGTTGCATATAACGGGCTTGATAATTCTTCGCTAGAATTTCCTGCTAAATGCTCGTTTGGATAACCAATTCTGGTATCCATTCCTGTAATATATTCTACTAATTGTTTAATGTGTTGTAGTTGCGAACCACCACCTGTTAAAACAATTCCTGCAATTAATTTTTTCTTAGACTCGTCGTGTCCGTATAATTTAATTTCAGCATATACTTGCTCGATAATTTCCACGACTCTTGCGTGAATAATTTTCGATAAGTTTTTTAACGAAATTTCTTTTGGTTCACGACCTCTTAACCCAGGAATAGAAACAATTTCATTGTCTTTATTTTCACCTGGCCAAGCTGATCCGAAACGTGTTTTTAATAATTCCGCTTGTTTTTCAATAATTGAACAACCTTCTTTAATATCTTCCGTAATTACATTTCCTCCGAAAGGAATTACTGCAGTGTGACGAATTACTCCGTTTTTGAAAACCGCTAAATCTGTAGTTCCACCACCGATATCGATAAGTGCCACTCCAGCTTCTTTTTCTTCTTCACTTAAAACCGCATCTGATGAAGCTAATGGTTCTAAAGTTAATCCTGTTAATTCTAAACCTGCATTTTTCACACAACGACCTAAATTTCTGATAGATGCTGCTTGCCCAACTACGATATGAAAACTAGATTCTACTCTAGCACCATACATACCCACTGGTTCTAAAATTTCCGATTGCCCGTCGATTTTAAATTCTTGTGGTAAGGCGTGAATAATTTCTTCTCCTGGAAGCATTGATAAGTTTTGAACTTGACAGGTTAATTGTTCAATATCGTAATCTCCAATTACTTCTTCTGGGTTTTTTCTACTGATGTAATCGCTGTGTTGAATACTACGAATGTGTTGTCCAGCAATACCAACTACTACATCATTTATTTTGTAACCTGAATTGTTTTCTGCTTCTAAAATTGCTTGTTGAATAGATTGAATAGTTTGCGTAATATTATTTACCACACCTCTATGCACTCCCAAACTCTTAGATTTTCCTACACCTAGAATTTCTAATTTCCCGTACTCATTTTTCTTCCCGATCATTGCTACAATCTTAGTTGTACCAATGTCTAATCCTACTCCAATACTTTCTTTGTTCATCATCTATTCCTTATTTTGAACACACTACCTGCTGTGTGAAAATTAAATTTATTGATTTGTACTTCCCAATCAACGAATCTTTCGATGCGTATTGATAAAAAGCTTTGTAATTTTTAAACTTTTTATCGACAGAAACGGGTTTGCCAAAATTAATTTCGTAATCATATTCTCTCGAAAGCATGGTCATACTTCCGTTTTTCTGAATTGTGATTGCGATGATATTCTTTTTTAAAAATTCATCTTTTTCAATAGCGCTAAAAGTTTCAATGAAACCCTTTTTGAATTCTCCTTCAATATCTCCTTGAACAATAGGAACTCTTGATGAAAAATTGTTTGACAATTGAAAAATACTGCCGTTTTTATCTACGTAAAAATTACGGTTTTTATTAACAACTCTTGCTACAGGGGACTTTTGTAAAACTTTAGTTATTAACACTCCATCTTCAGAAGTAAAAACCTCTGCGTTTTCGATAAAAGGCTGTCTCTTCAAGACACTTTCCAAATCTTTCAAATCTACTTTTTCTTTTTGGATTGAAGAAGTGCCTCCCAAATTTTGTATTAACAAGTTATTAACCATTTCATTTGTTAAAAACATTTTGTTATCGCCCTGAAATTCAACTTGCACCTTACTTATCTTCCTCTTTTCGTTTCTTCTCTGTGTAAAAGAATACAAAAACACTACTAAGAAAAGCATCAATACAAGACGAATATTTTGCCAATTAAACTTTTTCATTTAGTACTTTTTTGACATCCTTCACCATTTCTCCAATATCACCTGCACCGATGGTTACAAACACATTTGCGTCTGAATTTTTAAAGTTTGTTAACAACTCTTCTTTAGTTACCAAACGCTTATTTTCATTTTTTATTTTACTCAACAACCAAGATGAATTGACACCTTCCATTGGCAATTCGCGCGCGGGATAAATTTCTAATAAAAGTATCTCATCAAATTGCGATAAACTTTCTGCAAAACCGTCAATAAAATCTTTTGTTCTACTGAATAAATGCGGTTGGAAACATGCGATTATTTTTTTATTCGGGTACAATTCTCTAACCGCTTGATGCACGGCATTTATTTCTGTTGGATGATGTGCATAATCATCAATGTACACTAAATTTTCTTCTCTAATTTGGAATGAAAAACGACGACGAACCCCTTTAAAAGTAGCCAATGCCTTTTTTATTTTTTCATTTTCCACACCATACGATTTCGCCATAGCGAAAGCCAATAAAGCATTCGTTAAATTATGATGACCCGGTAATCCGAATTTTATATTCTCTATTAATTCCTCTTTTGTTTTTACATCGAAAACATAAAAACCATTTTCAATTCTGATATTTTGAGCTACATAATCGGCACCAACATTTACTGCAATGGTATTTCCTTCTAGAGGCAAACCTTTGATAATAAATAAATTTTCAGCTGGTACTTTATGTGCGAATTCTCTAAATGATTCTTCAATTGCAGCTACATCTCCATAAATATCTAAATGATCTGCATCCATAGAGGTTACACAAGATAAATCGGGATGTAAATGCAAGAAGGAACGGTCAAATTCGTCTGCTTCAACAACCGTAACTGTTTTCCCAGAACCGATTAAATTCGTATTATATCCTTCTACAATTCCACCTAAAAAAGCAGTAACATCTACACCACTTTCATATAAAACATGACCTAATATACTTGATGTAGTTGTTTTCCCATGTGTTCCTGCAACGGCAAAACAAAACGTGTCTTTTGTGATAATTCCTAAAACTTCTGCTCGTTTTTTTACTGTAAAACCTTCGTTAAGAAAGTAATTCCATTCTGAATGTTGTTTTGGAACGGCAGGCGTAATAACTACTAATGTATTTTCCGTATTTTTAAAACTCTCGTCAATCAAATTCACATCATCTTCAAAGTGAATTTTTATACCATTTTCTTGCAACTCGTTGGTTAATTGTGTTTCGGTTTTATCGTAACCTGCTACATTTTTTCCAATGAATTGAAAATAACGCGCCAAAGCACTCATCCCGATTCCTCCGATGCCAATAAAATAGACGTTATGTATTTGATTTAGATTCATTTTTATTTTTTGTTTAAAGTTTAAAGTTGTTTTTGTTTCAGGTTATCCAACTTGAAACTTGAAACCTTAAACAATTAAATTAACTTCTTTATTTCTTCTACAATATCTTTGGTAGCATTTGGCAAGGCTAACTTTTTGATGTTTTCTATTAAGCTTTCTTGCTTTCCTTGGTCTTTTATTAAAGCTTCAAAAACAGCATTAAATTCCGATTCTAAGTCAGATTCTTTTATTAGAACTGCGCCATCTTTATCTACAATTGCTTTAGCATTTTTGGTCTGATGATCTTCAGAAACATTTGGTGATGGAATAAAAATGGTTGGTTTTCCCACGATACATAATTCGGAAACAGAAGAAGCTCCTGAACGAGAAATTACAATATCTGCAGCAGCATAAACCAAATCCATTCTATCAATAAAAGCCGTAACTTGAACGTTTTCTTTTTCGTTATATTTAGAATAATCAATCAAATAATGTTTACCACATTGCCATATAATTTGAAAACCTAGTCCTGTTATAAAGTCTAAATTTTTCTCAATTAATTGATTCAATCTTCTAGCACCTAAACTTCCACCTAAAATTAGAAGTGTTTTTTTATTTACATCTAAATTAAAATGTGAAATCGCTTCAGACTTTTTACTTGTGACATCAATTAAATCTTGACGAACAGGATTTCCTGTAAATCGTATTTTATTTTTCGGAAAAAACCTTTCTAAATTTTCATAAGCCACACAAATGGTATTTGCTTTTTTAGCTAATAATTTATTAGTAATTCCAGGAAATGAATTTTGTTCTTGAATTACAGTTGGAATATTTAACATCGCCGCAACTTTAAGCACAGCTCCACTTGCAAAACCACCAGTTCCGATAACAACATCTGGTTTAAATTTTCTTAAAATAGAAAAAGATTTAAACAAACTCGACATCAATTTAAC
This sequence comes from Flavobacterium facile, assembly GCF_036321945.1. Classification (NCBI taxonomy): domain Bacteria; kingdom Pseudomonadati; phylum Bacteroidota; class Flavobacteriia; order Flavobacteriales; family Flavobacteriaceae; genus Flavobacterium; species Flavobacterium facile. Next base: position 95,160 of record NZ_JAZAYT010000030.1, on the reverse strand, counting down.
TGGAAACATAGCATTTTGAAGAGTCACTTTTCTGTGTATACCTGAAATCCAAAGCCCTTCAATTTTGTAACCTGCTTGCGGGACTTTTTGCATTTCCATTTTATCTTTTGCACCAACAAATAAAAATTCAGCGTCAGGAAATTGCGCCTTCAATTCGTTTGCAATAGCTATAGCTGGATATATATGTCCACCTGTTCCGCCTCCACTAATTATAAATCGTTTTCCCATTACTTTTTATTTAAAACAGCATTCATTGGATTTTGCCCATTTACTAAACTATCACCTTCATTATCCAATTCGTTTTCTTGTTTTAACGATTCGCGAATGGAATATTTCATATCATTTACTTTTCTTTCATCTTCAGTAATAATTTCAGATGAATTTTCTTCATTCATTACAGAAACTTCTCTATCAATAATTCGTTGTAAAGCTGCTTCTCTATCTTGGATATCTTTTAAATCGGCAGCAATTTCATCTTCTTTTTTCGTTACACTTAAAATAATTCCTAACGACAAACATGTCATCCAAATAGATGTTCCACCACTACTAATTAAGGGCAAAGGCTGACCAGTAACCGGCAATAGCTCAACAGCAACTCCCATATTAATTAAGGCTTGAATGATTATTGGAAAACCGAGTCCTATGATTAATAATTTCCCAAATAAGTTATTGGTTTTATTGGCTCTAATTAAGAATCTAAAAAACAACAACATATAGAAAAACACTAAAGTAAATCCGCCAATTAATCCGTATTCTTCCACGATAATAGCAAAAATAAAATCTGAAGAAGATTGTGGTAAAAAGTTTTTCTGAATACTTTTTCCTGGTCCGACACCATTAATTTTTCCGACCGCGATGGCGATTTTTGCGTTTTCAATTTGGTATTTATCTTCGTCAGGTTTATCTGTTGTAAAATTTTCAATTCGGCTTACCCAAGTATTCACACGACTGAATGCTTTTTTATCCGGAAATGCTTTTGCTAATAAAAAAAACAAGGCTAAAACTGCAATTCCACTCGCTAATACAATTGCTAAATATTTTAATGGATATTGTCCGATGTACAACAACATACAAACCATAGCAAACATTAAAGCTGCTGTAGAAAAGTTAGATGGTAAAATAAAAATTAACACCGCTCCTACTGGTAACCAAATTTGTACAACTGAATCTTGAAAATTATATTCTGTTTCTTTAATTTTTGTAAGTGTTCTCGCTACATAAACCATTAATATAGTAAATGCCAATGTAGAAGGTTGAAATGAAAAATTCACAAATGGAATACTTAACCAACGACTCGCATTAGCACCGCCAATTGTTTTTCCTTGTAACAAAGTAAAAATTAAGGCTGGAACAATTACTATCATTCCAAAAATAGCGTACTTTTTAAATCTTTCAAAATGCAGTTTATGTACCAGAAAAACAATTGCTAATCCGATGGATAAATGAACAAAATGTTTGAACAAAATACCAAAGGTTGTACCGCCATTCCCAACTGTGTACACCAAGTTTGTACTGGCACTATACACAGGCAAAAAAGAAACCATAGCCAGTAATATGATTACTGCCCAAATGGTTTTATCTCCTTTAAGTTGGCTAACTATCTTGTTCATATGGTATAAATTTGCATTTTTTTAAAATGCTAGAAATATGTGACACCGCTGGAGTCTTGTTTTGTGTTATCTAGAAATATGTGACTCCGCTGGAGTCTTGTTTTGTGTTTACTTGTGTTATCTAGAAATATGTGACTCCGCTGGAGTCTTGTTTTGTGTTTACTTGTGTTATCTAAATATGTGTGACTCCGCTGGAGTCGTAATTGATTTTTCTTATAAATTTTGGACAGCTTGTTTGAATTGTTTTCCTCTGTCTTCGTAATTTTCAAATAAATCGAAACTAGCGCAAGCTGGAGAAAGTAAAACAGTATCTCCTCTTTCAGCCATTTTATTAGCAATTTTTACAGCTTCAGACATTGACGTTGTTTCTACAAACATATCAACCAAACCTTCGAATTTATCTGCTAATTTTTTATTATCAACCCCTAAACAGATAATTCCTTTTACTTTTTCACGAACCAAAGCCATTAATTCGTCATAATCATTTCCTTTATCCACACCTCCAACAATCCAAACTGTTGGTGTATTCATACTATCCAAAGCGAAAAATGTAGCATTTACATTTGTTGCTTTTGAATCATTAATATACTGAACGTTGTTAATTTTCAATACTTTTTCTAATCTATGCTCCGCACCTTGAAAATTAGATAAGCTTTCTCTAATAGTTGCTTTTCTAATATTCATTAATTGCGCAACTGTTGTTGCAGCCATGGTGTTTTTAACATTATGTTTTCCTTCTAAAGCAAGTTTGTTGATTGGCATAATAAAATTTTCGTCGTTTAGGTTGATATTGATTTCGTTGTTTTCTGTAATACTTCCGCCTTCTTCAATTTTTTTCGTAAGTGAAAAAGGCAATTTGTTTGCTTTAATTTTATTATTGGCTAACCAATTTGTTATGGCTTCGTCATCTTCATCATAAATTAAATAATCATCTTCATTTTGATTCATTGTTATTCTGAACTTGGAATCGATATATAAATTATAATCGTAATTATATCGGTCTAAGTGATCAGGACTTATGTTCAATAAAACAGCAATATCTGGCTTGTAATTTATGATGCCGTCTAATTGAAAACTGCTTAATTCTAACACATAGCAATCATGCTTATTTTCGGCTACCTGCCAGGCAAAACTTTTACCTATGTTTCCGGCTAAACCTACATTTAAACCACCTTGTTTTAGCAAATGATACGTTAACAAAGTTGTAGTTGTTTTACCGTTACTTCCTGTAATCCCAATTGTTGTAGCTTCTGTAAAAGGTGCTGCAAATTCAATTTCTGAAATCACTGGAATCTTCTTTTCTAATAATTTTTTTACGATTGGCGATTTTTCAGGAATACCTGGACTTTTCATTACTACATCCGCATTCAGAATTAATTCTTCTGTATGCTTTTCATCTTCCCAAGCAATTTTATTTATCGTAAGAACTTCTTTATAATTTTCTTTGATTTTTCCGAAATCAGACACAAAAACATCGTATCCTTTTTTCTTTCCGAGAATTGCGGTTCCTACACCACTTTCTCCACCACCTAATATTACTAATCTCATTTTTATTTACGATTTACGATTAATGATTTACGAATAATGATTTTCATTAACGTAGTTTTAATGATACTAATGAGAAAATTGCCAATATGATAGCTACAATCCAGAAACGAGTCACGATTTTACTTTCATGATATCCTTTTTTCTGGTAATGATGATGTAAGGGCGACATTAAGAAAATACGACGTCCTTCGCCGAATTTCTTTTTCGTATATTTAAAATAGGCTACTTGTAAAACCACGGAGAAGTTTTCGGCTAAGAAAATTCCACATAAAACCGGAATCATTAATTCTTTACGAACCGCAATTGCGATTACTGCGATAATTCCACCGATAGTTAAACTTCCTGTATCGCCCATAAAAACAGTTGCTGGATACGTGTTGTACCACAAGAAACCGATTAATGCTCCAACAAAAGCAGCAATGTAAATGGTCATTTCTCCCGAATTTGGGATGTACATAATATTCAAATAATTAGAAAAAATAATGTTACCCGAAACGAAAGTAAAAATCCCTAAAACTAACACTGAAATAGCAGAAGTTCCTGCAGCTAAACCGTCAATTCCGTCAGTTAAGTTCGCACCGTTTGAAACAGCTGTTATGATAAAAATTACAACTGGAATAAAAATCAACCAGGCCCATTTCTGGTAATCATCACCCATAAATGACAATACTTCTGCATAATCGAATGTGTTATTTTTCACAAATGGAATGGTCGTTTCCATTGATTTTACTTCTGGAGAAGTAGATTTAATTACCGTTTCAATTCCTTGTTTTTTAACAACAACATCTTCTTTAATCGTTACACTTGGACTGAAATATAAAGTTGCTCCAACGATAATTCCTAAACCAATTTGTCCGATAACTTTAAATTTACCTTTTAAACCATCTTTATCTTTCTTGAAAATTTTGATATAATCATCTAAGAAACCAATACTTCCCATCCAAACCGTAGTTACCAAAAGCAAAATAATGTAAATATTATCCAACTTCGCTAATAATAAAACTGGAACTAGCGTTGCCAAAATAATAATTAACCCACCCATTGTTGGCGTTCCTGCTTTTTGCACTTGACCATCTAAACCAAGCTCACGAACTGTTTCTCCAACTTGTTTGTTTCTTAAATAACCAATAATTCTTTTACCGTAAATGGTAGAAATTAGCAACGACAAAATCACAGCCATTCCTGAACGGAAAGTAATATATTGAAACAAACCTGCTCCTGGCAAATTGTACGCTTCGTCTAGGTATTTAAAGATGTAGTATAGCATGTTTAAAAAAGTTTAAGAGTTTAAAAGGTTGAAGTTTAAAAGGTTTTGAGACTAAAAACTTCTTACTTTTTATATTTTATTTATCTAATTGTTTTAATAATTCTTTTACGATTTGCATGTCATCAAAATCATGACGCACTCCGTTTATTTCTTGATAGGTTTCGTGGCCTTTTCCTGCAATTAGAATAATATCGCCTGGATTTGCAATTTGACAAGCCGTTTTTATCGCTTGTTTTCTATCTAAAATTGATATTGTTTTTTTGAAATTCTGACCTTCCACTCCAGCTTCCATTTCTTCGATAATCGTTTGAGGATTTTCAGTTCTTGGATTGTCTGCAGTAAAAATAGCTTTGTCGCTCAATGAAGCAGCGATGTTGGCCATAATTGGTCGTTTTGTTTTATCTCTATCGCCACCGCAACCTACAATTGTTATTAATTGTTCGTTTTTGGTACGAATATCTTCAATTGTTTTCAGTACATTTTCTAAGGCATCTGGCGTGTGAGCATAATCTACAATGGCTGTGATTTTAGATTCAGAAATAATAAATTGAAAACGTCCAGAAACACTTTCTAATTCTGACAATAAGCGTAACGCTTCATTGCTTTCAATTCCTAATTCTAGCGCCACGCCATAAATGGCTAATAAATTATAGGCATTGAAGGAACCGATTAATTTCGTCCAAACCTCATCATTATTAATTTTTAAAACTAAACCTGATAATTGATTTTCTAAAACTTGTGCTTTAAAATCGGCATACGTTTTTAAGGCATACGTTCTTTTTCTGGCAACTGTATTTTGAAGCATCACTACTCCATTTTTATCATCAACATTTGTAATAGCGAATGCTGATTTTGGTAAATTATCGAAAAACGATTTTTTCACATCTCTGTATTCTGCAAACGTATCGTGGTAATCTAAGTGATCGTGAGATAAATTAGTGAAAACTCCACCTTCAAAATGCAAAGATTCGGTACGTTTTTGGTGAATTCCGTGTGAAGAAACTTCCATAAAACAGAATTCGCACCCAACTTCCACCATTTCATCTAAATACTGATTGATCGTTAATGAATCTGGAGTTGTATGTGTGGCTTTATATTCTACTTCATCCACCATAATTTTTACGGTCGACAATAAGCCTACTTTGTAACCCGCTTTTTTAAACATTTGATACAACAACGAAGCAATTGTTGTTTTTCCGTTCGTTCCTGTAATTCCGATTAATTTTAATTTTTGCGATGGATTATTGTAATAATTCGCCGCTAAAAACGATAAAGCTTGATTAGAATTTTGCACTTTTACGTACGTGATATTTTCTAATAAAGTTGCTGGCAAATCTTCACAAACCACAACAGAAGCTCCTAATGGGATTGCTTTATCAATAAATTGATGTCCATCAGAAAGTGAACCTTTTATCGCTACAAAAACATCGTTATTGGAAACTTTTCTAGAATCGAACTCGATTTTTTCAATAGGCAAATCCGTTGAACCGTGAACCGCTTCAATCGTAACTTTATATAATATGTCTTTTAATTTGTTCACGATAATTCTATAGTTATAGTTTGATTTTTCTTAAAAATCTCACCTGGATTGATGGATTGTTTTTTCACTTTTCCCACACCAATAAACTTCACTTTCAATCCTAAGTTTTCTAATAAAGAAACCGCATCCATTCCTGCCATTCCTTTTACATTTGGAATTTTATTGGTATTTCCTTGCGATTTTTTTTCATATTCCGCATACAAAACATCTTGCTTTGCATTTTTCAATTTGATGCTTTTAAACTTATTGGTGTTCGGAACATCTGTAAATATTTTTTGTGCGATACGTTTAAAAACTGGTCCAGCCACATCCGCTCCGTAGTAATTATTTAAAGAGGTATTTGGTTTATGAACTACAATAATGCAAGAATATTTAGGATTATCAGCAGGAAAATACCCTACAAATGAAGAAGCATAATACATGTGTTCTTTTCCTTTACTATAATTTACTTGTGCCGTTCCGGTTTTACCAGCCATTGAAAAATCAGAGGAATATAATTTACTTCCTGTTCCTTTTTTGACCACATTAGCTAAAACTGCTTTCACTTTTGCTAAGGCTTCATCTGAACACATTTTGTCGTTAATGACTTCCGCTTCGTACTTTTTAATGGTTTTATTCCATTCTTTAATTTCTTTAACGAAAATCGGTTTAATCATTTTTCCGTTATTGGCAATTCCGTTGTAAATAGTTAGTGTTTGCAAAGGAGTCATTGAAACACCATAACCATAAGCCATCCAAGGTAATGAAAGTGCATTCCACTTATCAGTTCCTGGTTGTGGAATATATGATTTTCCTTCACCTAATAATTGAATTCCGATTTTCCCATTTAATCCGTAACTGCTTAATCTATCAGTAAATTGCTTTGGATTATTTTTATAATTCTCTTGAACTGCTTGTACTAAAACCGTGTTCGATGAAACTTCAAATCCACGTGCCAAAGAAATACTTCCGTAACCGCCATCATGAGAATCTTTTACTTTTCTGTTTCTGATGGTAATAATTCCGCCATTTGTATTGTACACTTTAGAAGTATCTACTTTTTTATCGTCAAGAAGTGCGATTAAATCTAATAATTTGAAAGTTGAACCTGGTTCATGAGATTCGGCAACCGCATAATTTTGTGTTTCGAAATACGAACCATCTTTTGCTCTTCCTAAATTGGAAATTGCTTTTACTTCACCTGTTTTGGTTTCCATAACCACCACACAACCGTGATCTGCTTCGTATAATTCTAATTGTTTTAACAAAGCATGATGAGCAATATCTTGAATGAAAACATCGATAGTTGAAATAATATCATAACCATCAACTGGATCTAATTCATTGATATCAGAAATAGGTTTCCATTGGTTTTTTGCGATTTTTTGCATCAAACGGTGGCCATTTGTTCCGTTTAAATATTTACGAAACGCGTATTCTAAACCTTTTCCTTGATTCCCATCACGTTCATAACCAATTGTTCTGTTGGCAATTAATCCGACTGGATGTTTACGAACGGTTTGTTGTTCAACTATGATTCCACCTTTGTTTGCGCCTAACTTAAATAATGGAAATTTTTTAATTCGCATATATTCTGTAAAACTCAATTTTCTAGCCACTAAAAAATACCTGTTTTTGGTGTTTTTAGCTTTTCTCAACTCTCTCTGAAATTCCCCTGAAGATTTTCCTAAAAGACGTGCTAACGAATCGGAAAGTGCTACATAATTTTTTTCGAAATTTTCATCAGTAGGTGTAACTGCATCAAAACGAATGGTGTATTCTGGAATTGAAGTTGCTAATAAACTTCCATCTGAAGAATAAATATTTCCTTTATTGGCAGGAATATCGAAGTTTTTAACGGTTCGTTGTTTGGCTAAATTTCTGTAATACTCACCTCCAACCCATTGGATATTGAATAATTTTACAGCAATGGCAAGAGAAAACGCAAAAACACAGACTACTACAAAAGTGAGTCTGTATGAAATGATGTTATCTTTTTTTACTGCCATATTTTTAATTTATCGAAAAAGCTTTTTTCTTCTGGTTTATGTATTACGATTTTTTTTGGAGGAACCGATGAAGGTAAAATTTGTCTTTCTTCCATTTTTTTAGAAATTGTAGATTCCATTTTGAGCTTCATTAACTCGGAACGCGTATCTACAAATCGGGAACGCAACTCTTTTACTTCATTGGTTAACCTTGTGATTTTATAATTTTTTTCGTCGTAATTGTGGTTAAAATAAATCATTAACATAGCCAATGAAAACAAGAAAATAATGAATTTCCAAGTTTTAAGCGCGTCATCATCAATTAAGAATTTCGCTTTTAAAAGACTATATATACTGCTTTCTTTTGTCATTATTTTTTTTCTGCTACACGTAATTTCGCGCTTCTTGCTCTGTTGTTGATTTCAATTTCTGCTGCTGAAGGCACAATTAGTTTTTCGATAATTTTAAAAGGCACTTCAAAATTTCCGAAGAAATCGCGTTCAGGTTCTCCTTCAAACATGCCGTTTCTAATGAATCTTTTCACTAATCTGTCTTCTAAAGAATGGTAAGAAATCACGCTTAATCTTCCGCCAGAAACTAATAATTCTTCTGTTTGCGTTAGAAATTCTTTCAATACTTCAATTTCTTGATTGACTTCAATACGAATGGCTTGATAAATTTGAGCTAAAATTTTATTCGCTTTATGTCCAGGTAAAAATCTTGCTAAAACTTCTTTTAATTCTTCTGAACTTTTAATTTTTTTATCGGCTCTTGCTGCTACAATAACACTTGCCATGGCACCTCCATTTTTCAATTCACCATAATCAAGAAAAACGCGTTTTAGTTCTTTTTCTTCGTAATCGTTAATTACTTCATACGCTGAAAGTGTATCATTTTGATTCATTCGCATATCTAAAGCACCATCAAAACGAGTAGAAAAACCTCTGTCCGCCACATCAAATTGATGAGAAGAAACTCCGAAATCCCCTAAGATTCCATCGACTTGCTTTACACCATAAAAGCGTAAAAATCTTTTGATAAATCGGAAATTTTCGTTGATTAAAACAAATCTTTCATCGTCGATTGTATTCGCTAATGCATCTTTATCTTGATCAAAACCAAACAATTTTCCGTTTGGCCCTAAATGTTTCATGATTTCTCTAGAATGTCCACCTCCACCGAAAGTTACATCTACATATATTCCGTCAGGCTTAATATTTAAACCTTCCACCGTTTCTTTTAAAAGTACAGGATTATGATATTCCATCTTCGTCTTCATTTTGATTACCCATTACTTCTTCCGCCAAATCTGCGAAATCTACCATTGCATTATCTAAAGCTGATTCGTATAAATTTTTATCCCAAATTTCAATAATTGAAACCGCAGAGGACAATACAATATCTTTATCTATTTTAGAAAATAAAACTAAATCTTTAGGAATTAACAATCTTCCAGTTGCATCAATTTCAACCATTTTCACTCCAGCTGTAAAAGCTCTGATGAAATCGTTGTTCTTTTTTACAAATCGGTTTAGCTTGTTAATCTTTTGCATCACTTTATTCCATTCAGGCATTGGATACAATTCCAAGCAAGGTTGAAATACAGAACGCTTCAACACAAAACCTTCCTCAAGATTGCCCAATTGCTTCTTGAGAGGCGAAGGCACCATTAGCCTTCCTTTTGCATCGACTTTACACTCGTATGTTCCTAAAAATGTATTCAACTTTTTTGAATGAATTAATAATGAGCAAATTTAAAAAATATTTTACCACTTTTTACCACAAACTACCACTTTGTTAATAAGTTTTTACTCAAAAAAGACACAAATCCCACTTAGCATCATAAAACACACTTATTAACGAAGATTTGAAGTTTTTAACTAAATTTTATTTGATTGGAAAATCCTTGTTAATTACTATAATATCATAGCAAACAAATTGAACTTAAGGCATTTAACCAATAAACAATTTAATAATGCTGGTTATTGAACAAATGTGAAAAAATTGTGTATTTTTGTAAATATTGATTATTTGAACACGATACAGCATTTATGATAAAGAAAGAGAAAAAATACACCTATTTTGAAGCAGGAGAAGGCACTCCAATAGTTGTTTTACATGGATTAATGGGTGGTTTAAGTAATTTTGATGGTGTGGCTAATTTTTTTCCTTCTAAAGGATATAAAGTTATTATTCCGGAATTACCTATTTACACGCAAAGTTTATTGAAAACAAATGTGAAAGCTTTTGCTAGATATGTAAAAGATTTCATCACTTTTAAAGGGTATGAACGCGTTATTTTAGTCGGAAATTCTTTAGGTGGACATATTGGTTTGTATTTTACGAAACAATATCCAGAATTGGTTAGAGGTTTAGTAATTACAGGAAGTTCAGGTTTATATGAAAGTGCGATGGGTGAAAGCTATCCAAAACGTGGTGATTATGAATACATCAGAAAGAAAGCTGAAGATGTATTTTACGATCCGAAAATTGCAACAAAAGAAATCATTGACGAAGTATTTGCTACAGTAAACGATAGAATTAAACTTTTGAAAACGTTAACCATTGCTAAAAGTGCTATCCGTCATAATATGGCAAAAGATTTACCAAAAATGCACGCACCAACTTGTATTATTTGGGGAAAACAAGATAAAGTAACACCGCCAGAAGTGGCAGATGAATTTAAAAAATTGCTTCCGAATTCTAGTTTATTCTGGATTGACGAATGTGGACACGCAGCAATGATGGAAAAACCAGACCAATTTAACGAATTGTTATATGGTTGGTTAACCGAAAAGAAATTATAATATAATTAAAGTCGTTCTTTGGAGTGACTTTTAATTTTTTGAAGAATATGAAAATTAATACCGCAGAATTTGTAATTAGTAATTCCGAAATGGAAAAATGTCCGAAAGACAGAATTCCGGAATATGCTTTTATTGGAAGATCTAATGTTGGAAAATCATCGTTAATTAACATGATTACCAACCATAAAAACCTAGCTAAAACTTCTGGAAGACCAGGAAAAACGCAGTTAATTAATCATTTTTTAATTAACAAAAACTGGCATTTAGTCGATTTACCAGGTTATGGTTATGCGAAAGTTTCGAAAACAACTAAAGCGAAATTTCAGCAATTTATTACGGACTATTTTGAAACCAGAGAACAATTAATTTGTGCGTTTGTTTTAGTGGATATTAGACACGAACCACAAAAAATTGATACCGAATTTATTGAATATTTAGGCGAAAGCGAAATTCCGTTTTGTATTGTTTTTACGAAAGCCGACAAATTAGGAAAAACACATATTCACAAACATGTGGAAGCGTACAAGAAAAATTTACTAGCAAATGATTGGGCGGAAATGCCTCAATACTTTGTGACTTCTGCCGAAAGCACTTTGGGTAAAGAAGAAATTTTGACTTATATTGATGAAGTGAATCAGAGTTTATTTACGGGTTCTGATTTTTAATATAGGCACGCAGATTTGACTGATTTAGACAGATTTAATTCTGGATATTTATTATAAAAAAACTCCCAAATTGGGAGTTTTTTTTATTCTTATTATTTAAAATTTATTTCCTCAACAAAAACGAATGTTGCACTATATTACAGAGTTATAAAATAAGTATAAATTTAAATATGTTTTCGTTCTATCTTTTCAGGGCAAAATGACTACTAAATTCTTTTGTTACGTTATCTTTAGTATAAATTAATTTAAACCAATAATCTGTTGAAGGTGATGGATTTCCACTAAAAGTACCGTCCCAACCAATTCCGTTAGGATCAATTTCTTTCAATAATTTCCCATATCTATCAAATATATAAATAACAACATTATCAAGCGCTTTCGTTCCTTTAATGTTCCAAGTATCATGATATCCATCTCCATTAGGTGTGAAAAATTTTGGGAAATCAGCCACAACAATTGAAGTGCTTTTTTCTTCACCACAACCAAATTTATTTAATACAGTTATTGTATATTCTCCTTCAGGTATATTTGTAAACACATTGCTTTCTTGCCAATAATTTCCATCTATAGAATATAAATAATCAGGTGAAATCGGCGTTGCGTTTACAGTAATCGTGTTGTCTATTTCAAATGCAATTAGTTCAGTCGGATTTGGAGTAATTGTATTTGGAATAAGTGAGTTTTGGGTTGTAAAATTAAAAACAGAACTACACATTGCAGGATTTGAAGTATTCGTGATTTTAACTGAATATTCACCAACAATATCAGTAAAATAGGAATTATTTGAAGCAGATGCAATTTCGTTTCCTGGAATAGCATTAAAATTATTATACCAAACAAAACTATATGAAGCATTATCTAAAAGTGTTTTAACTTCAACTGGGTAAACTATACCGTTTAACTGATCAACACAAATTGTATAAGGTCTATTTAATAAGTTGTTAACTGGAAAAGGTCTTACATATAATTCTAATTCTAATATTCTAAAACAAGCTAAATTTGTTTCACTGTCAATATTTGTTGTACTATTAAGTCGAACATAAATTTTTTGATAATCAATAACTGTATTTCTAAAACTACTTGGATTTAAAATTGTATTAGAATTATTTAAAAGTGCGTCAGATTCATTTATATAATATTTGAAATTAATTGAAGAAGCTAACATACCTCCAGACATTTCTGTTTCTTTAGTTTTTAAATCAAAATAATCGAAGCCTGAATCATTACATAATTGAATTGGAGCAGGATTACTTATTGCTCCTGGCAATGATAAAACCACAAGATCTAAAGTCGAATATGAAGCACAATTATTATTAATTAAGTCTACAACTTTAACAATAAGTGTTGTCGTTCCAGAATTATAACTACTTGAATTTACTATATTATTACCCGCTAATAAATCTGCATTTGAAGCGTAAAAAGTTACTTGATAATTTGTATTACCATTTGTTATTTGATTAATTCTGCTATCTAAATCAAACATAGCCGTTAAACTTCCACAATGTTTGATAGGGTTTGGTTGAACTATTGTAGGATTTGGATAAACGTTAATATTAAAGCTTACAATAGAAAAACATTGGGTTACTGTATCAAAAAGTCTTACAAAATAAGTTCTTGTGCCCAAAACAAGTGGCAAAGGAATGCTTTTATTTATTACAGCTACATTGTCTCGAGCATTTTCATAACTAGCAAAATAGGTGGCTATTACTGTTGCATTTTGCCCAAATAAGGCTTCACTTTCATTTGAATTTAAAAAATACACATCTAACAAACATATATTTTTATTTGAAATAGAACTTTGAATTGGAGGTGTTTTTACATTAACATTAAATGTTCCAATCCCTTCACATTTATTTGTAGTAGTAGAAATTACTCTTGTATAAATTAGAGTTGTACCAATAGGTAATTGTGAGGTATTTGTTAATTCATTTAATCCTGTTGATGCATCAGAAGTATTTAAATGGAATGAAATGGCAACAACTGAACTTGGAAAATAGGTGTTTTTTATAAGTATACGTTGTGAGTTAAAATCAATGAAACCATAGTTATTATTTAACTCTGGACAAACAGCTAAGATGTCGGGATAATTCGCTACACTAGTAGGGTTTATTATTAAATTTACAACACCAGTACCTAGAGAAGGACAATTAGGAACAACATTTTCATTTATGGCTTTAACATAAATAGTTTGAGTAAATGGAGAAGCGGAATTAATATAATTATTTGGATTTGGAATTAAATTAGTTAGTGCAGCATCTGAATAAAAATACAATGTTAAGCCTGTTGTAGAAAATGTCAAACTATTATAAACTTGATTTAAATTTGTTTCTGCAATTCCATCTAAAGTATTATTAACATAATCACATTGTTCTAATGTTATTGGCATCGTTTTAACAATAGGCAATGCGTTTAAAGTTATATTTACATTATTTGAGATTTGAGAACAAATTGCTTGTTCAGTGGTAACAACATAATAAGTTGAAGTTGAATTTAGCGCTTGATTTGACGAGTTTACCACATAATTTGGTGTAGTTATTCCTGTAGAAATACCATCTTTAAACCATTCATATGTAACCACACTATTTAGAGTTGAATTTGCATTACTTGAAACAATAGTATAATTAGTACCTTCACAGATTGTCTGATTGGCACTAATTGTAACATTCGGATTAGCAACAATATTAATACTATTGGAATCAATCGAAGAACATGGAGCATTAAATACTTTAACAAAATAATTCCCTGGTAAAGTAGGAGTGAAATTTTGTAACGTTGCTCCTGTGATTAACGTATTATTTCTATACCAATTATAAGTTAACACATCAATTGAATTATTCATTAATGATGCGTTATTTATAGTAGCACTTAATACTGGATTTGAGTTCAAACAAACAGTATTTGAATTTGAAAGGGTAACATTTGGAGCTGTATGAAATTTAAAATCAACTCGAGCTTCACTTGATGTAGGAACTGGATTGTTTTGATTTGGATTTATTACAATATCATATGCTGTTATAACAACTTTATAAACGCCTGTTTCTGTTGTTATAATGGAATTAGTAGGTTGTGTAGAATTTAACACAGGAGTTCCTATTTGTATATTATCTTTATACCAAGTATAATTAAATCTGAGATTTGCAGGACTTCCTGAAAAAGCTGTAACATCAATTGTTGCAACTATTTCTTTAGTTTCTGGCTTACAATAATTAAAAACCGTAATATCAGAATTATCAGTGTTTTTTAATTTTACAGAAGAAAGAAAATCACAATTTGTAGAACCACTTCCGCTTATTTGAGAAACGGTAATTGGACCAGATTGTCCTAGACGCGCAGCAAAATTATCAATAACTAAAACATATATATCACCAGTATTACTATTCGGTACTGAAACATTTTCTAAGGCAGCTGTAGAATAACTACAATCTACTAAAGTGGCATTGTTAATATTTGAACATAAGTTATTTGTAGTTGAAAAAGGTCCATATAATGCAAAATCAACATCCAATCCCGTTCCAGATGCATTGGTCTGACTAATTTGTAATCCAATTTGTCCAGGATTTAAAATTGTAAAAATAAACCAAGATGGTCCAGCTAATGGCTGACCTCCAAAACATTGTGGCGAAAAACCTTCTGTTGAAGCTGTTGTTGAACTTGTAAAACTAATATTACTGGCACAGGTTTGATATATACTAGCATTAGCTTCTAAAACTGCGCATGAAGGAGCTCCTTGCTGCGAAAATACACTTAAAGTAAAGAGACTTACTATTATTGATAATCGATTTAAAAATTTCATAAAACTTAATTTGGGACCACAAAAATACAAATTCCTGTCAATCTATAAATGTAAAGCAGTATTTTTTTAATAGTATTCAAAAAAATCAATTAAATACTGCTTAAATACAAACTATAAATCTTTATCGCAATAATTTTCTTAAGTTAATAACAACGAATGCTGCGTCATCACTTCTGGTTGTGAAATTCCCATTAAATCTAAAATGGTTGGTGCGATATCACCTAAAACACCTGAATGAATCTGTATTTTTTCGTTATCCACTAAAATTACTGGAACTGGATTTGTGGTATGTGCTGTGTTTGGTGAACCATCGCAGTTTATCATCGTTTCACAATTTCCATGATCGGCAATTACTATTGTAGTATAATTATTTGCTAATGCTGTTTCTATGATTTCTTTCACACAAACATCAACGGCTTCGCAAGCTTTTATGGCTGCTTCCATTACACCAGTATGCCCAACCATATCGCCATTGGCAAAATTTAAACACACAAAATCCACTTCACCTTTTTGCAATTCTAGAACTAGTGCATCTTTTAATTCGAAGGCACTCATTTCAGGTTGCAAATCGTAGGTAGCGACTTTTGGAGAGTTTTTTAAGATTCGAGTTTCGCCTTCGAAAGGTTCTTCTCTTCCACCAGAAAAGAAAAACGTCACGTGTGGATATTTTTCTGTTTCGGCAATTCTGATTTGTTTTTTTCCTGCTTTAGAAAGCACTTCACCTAACGTTTCTGTAATATTATCTTTATCGTAAATCACATGAACATTATGATACGTATCATCGTAATTGGTTAGCGTTACAAAATACAAAGGTAGTTTATGCATGTTTTGTTCATGGCAGTCCATTTGTGAAAGTACTTCTGTTAATTCTCTACCTCTATCGGTACGGAAATTAAAGAAAATCACCACATCATCATCTTGGATTGTGGCTAATGGATTTCCAAAAGCATCAACAGAAAGTAGCGGATTGATAAATTCGTCAGTTATATTTTCATCGTAACTTTTTTGAATACTATCTACTAAATTCGTTGATTTTTCTCCAACACCATTTACTAATAAATCGTAAGCCAACTTTACGCGTTCCCAACGTCTGTCTCTGTCCATTGCATAATATCTCCCAATTACTGAAGCTAATTTTGCATTGGTATGCGATAAAAAATCTTGTAAATCTTGAATGTATTTTTTTCCTGATTTTGGATCTACATCTCTTCCGTCAGTGAAAGCATGAACAAAGGTATTTTTTACGCCATTTTCTTCTGCAGCTTCAATTAATCCACGTAAGTGTGATGTATGAGAATGCACGCCACCATCTGAAACTAAACCTAAAAAGTGAACGTTTTTATTATTTACTTTTGCATAGTTGAATGCATCAAGTAATGGTTTTTCGTTTTTTAAAGTATGATTTTTAACGGCTAAATTAATTTTAGCTAAATCTTGATATACGATTCTTCCCGCACCTAAATTCATATGTCCGACTTCCGAATTTCCCATTTGACCTTCTGGTAAACCTACGTGAAGTCCGTCAGTTCTTAATTCGGCATTTGGATAATTTTTATAAAGAGAATCTATAAAAGGTGTATTTGCGTTATCTATTGCTGAGACTTTCGGATCTGGAGAATGTCCCCAACCGTCTAAAATCATTAATATTACTTTCTTGTTCATTGTTGAGTTATTTAAGCTACGAATTTACAAAAAAGAGGTTGTTCTATATCTTTAAATAGCAAAAAATTATATTAAAGATCGAACTATGTTTTTAGCTTGATTGTAATCGATAAAATATCTAACACTTATAGAAAAAGTATGATTTAATTGTTCATGATTGAAAACTTGTTTCGAATTATAACTAAAATCTTTATCGATAGTGTTTTCAAAAATTCCTGAAGAATTCCTATACAAAACAGACATTTGACTTCCTGGCGCAAACCACCAACTGTAAGATAAATCGAAATTCCATAAATTTAAATTTTGATTGGCATCTCCGGTATAATTGTAGGCTTCTACATAACCATTTTCTAACAATTTATGGTACGAATTGTTTTCAGAAAACGACCAATAATGTCTTAATTTCAATCCGAAATTCATTTGAGAACTGATAGAATATTTTCCTTCTAAACTAGTTTCTAGGGTTTGATTGTCTCTTTTTGCAAAAACAATATCATTGCCAACTTGATCAACTCTTCCTAAATCTTGGTATTCGTTATAAAAATTACTTCTATAAATTAAAGTGAATTTATCATTAAAACGGTATCTCGGACTTAAATTTAAACCCCAATACCACCAACCTTTTGTTTCAGTAAACCCAATATTTGGTTCTATATCAAAAGCAAATTTATTGTTGTAATTACTAGAAACCCACACCCAAGTTCCGTAGTTCTTTGGAAAAATAACATATCTACCTTCCACTTGAGGATTGTAGAAATTAAATCTTTCAAACGGATTAACATTGAATCCAAAACCAGCGGCATGATTTTTTTTGGTAGTTAAATTTGCATTAATATTGAAATTTTGCTCTTGCAAGTAATTGGTACGATTATCAAACTGTGTAAAGGCATTAAAATTGATACGAAATGAATTTAATTTTTCTGTTGATTTTAAAGTTCTATAACTTGCATTGGCATAAAGCGAATAATAATTGGTTTGAAAATTAATTCCTAAATCGTTATTATCATAATCATCTGAAACATATTCTCCACCAACTGAATATCTTATTTTACCAGATGTTTCTCCAAAATTCAAGCTAGTTGAAATTCCTTTTTTATCCTCTACATCCTTAAAAGTATTTACATAACTGTATCTAAAAACACCATTTGTATTGTAGGTATTTTTCTTTGTATTTAAATCAAAAGCTGCTGCTGAAACATTGGCATCTCTGAAATTTCCATTTCTAGTAACATTCGTATTTATGAAAGAAACGGATGAATTTCCATTAAAACGCTGATCTAAAACTAAAATATTATAGTTGGTTAATGGTTCAATAGTTTCAATTCTATGATTTTGAGTTATTGAATCTCGAATTACCACATTTGTTTTTTCAGTAATTGAATTTAGAAACCCAATTCCTAAACCATTTTTTGTTCTTCCAGAAATTTTTGTGGCATTCAACAAACCTATTGCACTTGGTGGTTCAATAATCTCTTCATCGTCACCTAATTTGATTTTTCGAGGTTTCCCACCAATTCTCCTAGAATAAAACAAGCCGCCTTTATTAAACAAATCGGTTCCTTCTGTGAAGAAAGATCTGTTTTCATTGAATACCTGTTCAAACGGCCCAAGATTTAATATTTTATTATCGAATTTAGTTTGGCCGAAATCGGGAATTAACACCATATCTAAAGTAAAAGCATCGGTTAATCCGTATTTTAAATCTAAACCACCTTTGATATTTCCGAATGTTTTTTCTTTTGCAGGACTATTTAAATAAAAAGACGAATATGGAATTAGGAACAAACGAGTTGGAGTGTCTATTTTTTCAATTCCTTCTAAAACTCCGGCTTGTTGTGTTAGTGCCCCTTTTTTATTGTCAACTGGATTCCATGTGAATTTTTGGCGTAAGCGACGCACTTCTCTAAAAAAATTAATTCCCCAAGTTTGTTTATCTTCTTTTGAAAAACGCAAGGCAGCATAGGGAATTTTGATTTCTACTTGCCAGCCTTCATTGGTAATTTTTGTATGACTATGCCAAATGGCGTCCCAAGAAAAATCTTCTCCTTGATTTCCATTTCTAATACAATCAGCCTGACCGCTTGAAGCATTTACGAAAAAACTATATTCTTGTTGCCCATCATTGAAACCATTAATAAAAACACCGAAAAAATCAGCCGCACCAAAATTATCTCTTTCAGAAATTTCTTTTAAAATTTTATTAGGCTCATTATCATATAAAGTCGCACCTATATAAATCGCGTCATCATCGTATAAAACTTTCACTTCCGATCTGAGTTCATTTGTTTCTGGCTTACCATTATCTGGTTCCAACATTACAAAGTTTTTTGCTATTGGAACATTTTGCCATTCTGAATCGTTTAAATCACCATCAATTTTAATTAAAGCTTTCGTTTTTATAGCATTTATTTTCTTTTTCACAGCTTCAATTTCGATAACACTTTCTTGTGCAATAGAAAATTGAGAAACAAATAAAAGACCTGAAATGATTTTAATTATATTCATGAATGCAACTTTAGATAATAACTTTGTTAGTATCATGTTCCCGGTTTTTGTTTCTAAAAGAAATGTTAAATTTTGAAATCCATAACTTCTACAACAAATGAAGCGCAACTTGTTGTAATTCTGAAACATCAACTCTTCAAAGGCTTTTCTAAATTTAAAAATCCGATGAAATGCAAAATAATCGATGAAATGCAAAAAATAATCGTTAAAAAACACTGAAATATTTTTTTTAATCAAAATAAATTCTATATTTGCCATAACAACAAACCAACTAACAACTAGATTAACAATGAGTTACAAATTTTTACCTTTAGTTTTTTTAGGATTTATTTTAAATATTTCTAATACCAAAACTACATCTAAGAGTATTTATAAATCACATTCAGCAAAAACTGAAGCAGCAAAGCCAGCTACATTAGCAAAAAACAAAGTAGTAACTTTTGAAGAAAAAACAATAACGCTTTATAACGAAATTGAAGCTGGACAATATTCATTACCAAATTTAGAAACTTTTATTAAAGCTTTTGAAGGATATCATGCTTTAGAAAATCAAGGAAAAGTAAAAAACAACATTTTAACGATTGTCGATTTTAGTTTTTCTTCTACAAAAGAAAGAATGTGGGTAATTGATATGGAAAACAAAAAAGTAATTTTACAAACTTTAGTTTCTCATGGTATGAATTCTGGTAAAGAATTTGCAAAATCATTTTCTAACCAAAACGAATCATTCAAAAGTAGTTTAGGATTTTTCATCACGGGTGAAACTTACATCGGAAAACACGGAATTTCTTTAAAATTAGATGGTCAGGAATATGGCTTAAACGATAACGCAAGAGAAAGAGCTGTTGTAGTTCATGGTGCGGATTATGTTTCTAAATCTTTAGCGAACAGACAAGGTTATATTGGAAGAAGTCAAGGTTGCCCAGCTGTGGCTCCAGAAGTAGCTTCAAAATTAATTAAAACCATAAAAAACAAATCCGTTTTATTTATTTACCATCCTACTAGAATGTATGTAAATAAATCTAGATTAATTTCTTAACTTATCATATAAAGTTTTATCTAAATTATAGATATCATCTCTGAATTGCAATCCGTTTTTATCTGACCAACTTGTCCAATACAGTTGATGGATATAAATGGGTTGTTTTACTTTAATATAATACGTATCCTTAGCTGCAATAATTTCATCAATAGCATCTTGTTCTTCGGAAAGCATTTTTTGTTTTTCAGCAACTTCTTCTGGAGTAAGTTTAACTGGTTTATAGTTTTTACTTAATTTCAATTTTGCTTCTTTTTCCGCTCGCTCTTTTCTGATAGTTTCTAAACTTTTCCAACGGCCATTATCTTGACCTTCTAAAACTTTTTTAGCTAAAGAAACAGGATTTTCCACGCGAACACAACCCGAACTTAGTGCTCTATATTTATATTCGAAATAATCTCTATGATTGGTATCATGCAAATAAACCGAATGATGGTTTGGAAAATTAAATTTCACAACTCCTAAAGAATTATTATAACCCGGTGTTTGCACATATCGGTAAGTTTCTGCTTTTTCAGGATTCCATTCATAAGGAGAAATAATCGTGTTTTCTCCTTTATAAATTGTAATTCTATTTCTACTAAAGTAATTTCTATTCGCACTGGCCTCAACTGTTAAATCTTCTTTTATAATTGTAGGCGGTACAGTCCAAGTTGGGTTAAACACAAAGTTAGATAACTTAGAAGACAAAATTGGCGTCATTCGTTGTGGTCGTCCACATACAATTTTATGAGTCGCAACAGTGTCGTTATCTTTCACATAATCTAATTCGTAATCCGGTAAATTAATTAAAATATACTGATCACCTAAGTTTCTAGAAAACCAGCGCCAACGTTCTAAATTGGCTAAAATTTGTGCTTTTCGAGTTGCTTTGTTATAGTTGAGTGCTTTTATCGTTCCGATACCAATAACACCATCAGCGAACAAACCGTGTCTGGCTTGAAATTTCTTTACCGCAACTAACATTTTGGCATCGTATTTTTTGGTATACAAAGTGTCTTTTTGTTCTAAATCTTTCCAATAAGATAAGCGACGTTTTATTTCTTTAACGACTTCTAAATCATCATTAAATTTAATTTTAATATTTTTATCAATGGAATCAAACTTACTATTTGGTAATTTATCTACTTCTACTAACGCTTTTTTTAACGACAAATAAACGGGATGATTTGGCAATAAATTTTGTATTGAAGCCGCAATTTTTTTGGTTTCGATTGCATCTTTCAATAATTTTGCAACGGAAAGTTTTTTATCAAATAAATCCCAATTATCATAGACATCATCTGGATTTAATTTTCCTCTGTAATAATGATTACAAAGCTTTTCGTAAGTTTGAGTTAGTAAAATATCGTAGGCTAATTTCTCTTCAACTTGTAAAGAATCGATTCTTAATTCTAAACGGAAAATTTTATTAATATTATACTCATCTGGATGTAAACCTTCTGCTTTTGTTTTCTCAATTTGCGAAATTAAGTCTTCTCTATTTTCACGGTCTACCCAAATTTCATGATTTTCAAACAACTGATAAAAACTTCTTATGCTATCCGATTTATCAGCTAATAAATCCTCTGGAATGGCATGAATAGTTACTTTTCTAACAGTGTCAAAATAGTCTTCACTTTCTACAAAAACTTCTTTTTTGCTGTTCTTACATGACATAAAAACAACGAAAAGTAACACTACAAAAATGCAAATCTTTTTCATCATATAACAAATTTAACAAAATATGCGCGCATAATATATTTTATCGTTAAAATACTTTTTTATACGACGAAATGCTTAAACATAACAAAATGTGCACCAACCCCAGGAATATCAAATAGATTACCAAGTACAGAAAAGCCGAAATTCTGGTAAAATTTTACTGCTTTTTCTCTAGCATTAAACCATAAAACTTCTGCATTTTTTGTTGCTACAAATTTACAAACTTCTTTCAATAATAAATTACCAAAACCCAAACCTTGATATTCACTTAATATTGCCATTCCTCTTAACTGAAATTGTTTGTTTTGCTCGAAATTTTCATTGTTAACTTTGAAAACAGAAGCTACACCAATTAATTTTTCATCATCAAACAAACCAAAATGTGTGGTCTCTTCTTCATCATCTCCTAAAAAAAAGCAAGTTTCGATAGGTTTACCTTGACGTAAAACAGCACTTCTTACCGGAAAAGTATCTAAATATGTAATTTTTTTTATTTTTATTTCACTCATAACCAATTCTAAATTAATAAATTACAATTTAATTTTAAAAAAATTAAATTTTTTTGATAAAAAAACTTGCATTTAACCAGTTTTTCATACTATATTTGCACTCACCAAAACAAAAAAATGCGAAAGTAGCTCAGTTGGTAGAGCGTCAGCCTTCCAAGCTGAATGTCGCGAGTTCGACCCTCGTCTTTCGCTCTAAAATTTATTGAATTACAAAATTCTACCATGCGAAAGTAGCTCAGTTGGTAGAGCGTCAGCCTTCCAAGCTGAATGTCGCGAGTTCGACCCTCGTCTTTCGCTCAAAAGCCTCAAATTATTTTGAGGCTTTTTTTTGCTCTTATCTTAAATTACTTAAATCCGATCCTGTTTCCAACTCAATTGGTTCTTTGCCTTGTTGAAACAATCTTGCTGGTAAATCCCCTTTTAACGTAATTGTTTTTCCTAAAACTTCTAACCAACTTCCTTCTCTCAAACCTAAAACCGATTGTGGATTATAATGATGGAATTCATTTATTCTAGTTTCTCTGGTTTCTCCCATGTGTTGCGAACCTTCAATTGGATCTAAATAATGTGGATTCAAATTAAAAGAAACCAATCCTAAAGTTCTAAAACTTGGTGGATACGCAATTGGCATATCGTTCGTAGTTCCCATAGTTAATCCACAAATGTTACTTCCAGCACTTGTTCCTAAATAAGGTGTTCCGTTTTCAACCGCAGTCTGAATAGCATCTAACAAATTAAATTTATACAACATACTCACCAAAACAAAAGTATTACCACCACCAGTAAAAATAGCTTCGGCGTTATGAATGGCTTCAATAGGATTTTCAAATTCGTGAATTCCTTTTACCTCGATATTTAATTGCTTAAAAACAGGTTTTACTTTTTCCGTATATTCGTCGTGAGAAATCCCTCCAGGTCTGGCAAATGGAATAAACACCAAATTAGATACATTTTTAAAATGTTCCCCTAAAGTAGGCAATAAATAATCTAAATATGTGCCTCCAAAAACGGTAGATGTGCTTGCAATAATTGCTTTTTTCATAACTTCTAAAAATTTTACGCTATTCTTAACAAAATTTTATATTGATTGTGGTTTTGTTCTTATATTTTTACAAAAAAATTAATTCTTGTATTATTAAAAACTACTTACAAATACTATTCCTATTACTTTCCCAATTTGTAGTGTCGCAAAACGACTCTTTACTTAAGGGGAAAATTAATATTGAAACCAACAACAATGATGGCATTACGATTGTAAATATTTCTAACAAAACTAATACAATTTCTGGAAATGGTGGTTATTTTAATATAAAAGCTAAAGTGAATGACACCTTGCTTTTTTCAGCAATACACTTAGATGTTATAAAACATATACTTATAGAAAAAGATTTTGGCAAAGATTTACTTTTCATTAAAATGACACCAAAATCAAAAACAATTGAACAAATATTAATAACAAGCAACACTGTAATTACACCTGAAAATTTAGGCTTAGTTCCAAAAGGACAAAAAAGATACACAGTTGCAGAAAGAAGATTATATACTGGAACTAATGGTATAGGAATTGGTACATTGGTGAATCTAATTACTGGTTACAGAAAAGAATTAAAAAACAATGTTGAAGTTGAGAAAAAAGAAATGTTTCAAGAGAAAATTCTAAAACAATTTGAAAAAGAATATTTTACAAATACTTTAAAAATTCCTGAAAATTATATAAGCGGATTTTTATTTTATATAAGTGAAGACCAAAAAACAGTTGAATTATTTAAAAGCAAGGATAAAATGATGCAACTATTTAAATTATCTGAATTAGCGACCGAATATTTAAAAACAATTGAAACAGAAGCCCAAAAAGAAAATCAATTAACTTCGAAATAACAAATTGAAAAACTACTTACACATACTATTCCTATTACTTTCCCAATTTATGGTATCTCAAAATGACTCCATAATTAAAGGTAAAATCATTGTTGAAACCAATGACAATGAAGGTATTACTATTGTAAATATTTCAAATAAAACTAATACCATTTCTGGAAATGGCGGTTACTTTAAAATAAAAGCAAAATTAAATGACACTATCATGTTTAGCGCTATTCACTTAGTTGGAAAGAAACATATTGTAACGAAAAAAGATTTTGGCAGCAATTTACTTTTCATAAAATTAGATATTTATACACGTCATATTAAAGAAATCATGGTAACTAATGCAGATGACATAACTGCAGAATCGCTAGGTTTAGTTCCGAAAGGACAAAAAAAATACACACCCGCAGAAAGAAGAGTAAAAACCGCAGGCGATTGGTCTGGAACAGGAATTGATGGCGCATTACTTTCATTAGATCCTTTAATAAACGCAATTACAGGACGAACTAAACAGTTAAAAGCTGAACTAGAAGTCGAACGAAAAGAATTTTTACAAAGTAAAATTAATGCCAATTTTGATTCCGAATTTATCATGAATCAATTACACATTCCTGAAGAATATATTGAAGGTTATGTTTTTTATATTGTGGAAGATGCCGAATTGAAAGCCGCTGCAAAAGCTAAAAACAAAACTCTAATCAATTTTAGAATGAGTGCTTTGGCTGTGGATTATTTGAAACTAAAAAACCTACAACCTTATTATCCGAAACCAGCAGAAAGCGAGAAAGCTTCGGAAGAAAAAAACGAAAACACAACAATTATTAAACCGGAATCCGAACCAAAAAAAGATGAATAAAATTAAGTTAAGTTTATTAGTCACATTATTTATACTTTCCAGCGCCTTTACTTTTCATAAATTTTATGTTGGGGTTTTTCAGGTAGATTATTTTAAAGAAAAAAAAGCGGTACAAATTACGGCACGATTATTTATTGACGACTTAGAAAAAGCATTATATAAAAAACACAACAAGCATTTTTACATTACTACTAAAGATGAAGTGAATGAGGCCAACAATTATATCGCCTTCTATTTACAAGATAAATTGAAAGTTAAAATCAATAATAAAATACAAACCCTACAATTTTTAACCAAAGAACAGGAAGACAATATTGTGATTTGCTATTTAAAAATTAGTTTTAAAGACAACGTAAAAGACTTAGAAATAACAAATAATGTTTTATCAGATGTTTTTAATGAACAACAAAATTTAGTACATTTGAACATTAATGGTAACAAAAAGACCATTTTGTTTACTAATACAGAAACCAACCAAAAACTGAAATATAAATAATCATGAAAAAGTCAATTTCCATTGCTTTCTTATTTATTGCGTCCCTTACAGCATTTGCTCAAGAAGTAAAAAAAGAAGAAGTTAAAAAAGAACCTCAAGGTCATACTGACATTAATAAGTTTAGTCAGATGTACGCCGAAATGGCTACACCAAATATGTTTCGTACGGCTTCTGGAGCTCCAGGACC
Organism: Flavobacterium facile; assembly: GCF_036321945.1. Taxonomy (NCBI): domain Bacteria; kingdom Pseudomonadati; phylum Bacteroidota; class Flavobacteriia; order Flavobacteriales; family Flavobacteriaceae; genus Flavobacterium; species Flavobacterium facile. The sequence continues at coordinate 69,139 of NZ_JAZAYT010000030.1, read as the reverse complement.
TGCTTACTACCAACAACGTGCTGATTATAAAATCAATTTAGAATTAGACGACAAAGCATCAAGAATGTATGGTAGCGAAACCGTAACTTATTATAATAATGCGCCAGAATCTTTAGATTATTTATGGGTGCAATTAGATCAAAATATTGCTAGAAGAGATTCTCAAACACCTTTGATTGATAATCAAACTATGCCACCTGCAACTTCGCCTGAAAACTTTGCTAAAACTTACATGGGTAAAAGTTTTGACGGTGGTTTCAATTTAGAATATGTAAAAGACGAAAAAGGTAATACCATGAAATATACCATCAACAACACGATGATGCGTATCGACTTACCAAAAGCGTTGAAAAAAGGTGAAAAAGTAGTATTTTCTATCAAATGGTGGTACAACATTAATGATTACATGAAAGACGGCGGAAATGGTCGTTCTGGTTATGAGCTTTTTCCTGATGGAAATAAATTATATGTAATTGCGCAATTCTATCCAAGAATGTGTGTGTATAATGATGTAGAAGGTTGGCAAAATATGCAATTTTGGGGAAGAAGTGAATTCGCTTTAACTTTCGGAAATTACGATGTGAAAATTACAGTTCCTGCAGATCATATTTTAGATGGAACTGGTGTTTTACAAAACAGAAGTGAAGTTTACACAGCTGAACAAGTAAAAAGATGGCAATTAGCTGAAAACACATTTGACAAACCTGTTATAATTGTGACTCAAGCTGAAGCAACTGCTGCTGAAAAAGGATTTTCGACTGCTAAAAAAACGTGGCATTTAAAAGCAGAAAATGTTAGAGATTTTGCTTTTTCTACTTCACGAAAATTCATTTTAGATGCAATGGCAGTTCAAATTGGTAACAGCAAACCAATGGCCATTTCAATGTATCCAAAAGAAGCGAATCCACTTTGGGAAAATTTATCAACTAAAGCAGTTGCGCATACTTTAAAAACATATTCAAAATATACTTTCGATTATCCTTATCCAAAAGCGATTTCTGTTTCTGCAGAAGATCAAGGAATGGAATACCCAATGATTTGTTGGAATTACGGTCGTCCAGATGATAAAGGCGTTATCAGTGACCGTGTGAAATACGGAATGTTAGGAGTTATTATTCATGAAGTGGGACACAACTTTTTCCCAATGATTGTAAATTCTGACGAAAGACAATGGACTTGGATGGATGAAGGTTTAAACACCTTCTTAGAATATTTAACAGAACAAGAATTTGATAAAGATTTCCCAGCAGATAGAGGTCCTGCTAAAGCAATCGTACCATACATGAAAGGAAATCAACAATTTTTAGAGCCAATTATGAGTCATGGTGACGTGGTTTATAATTTCGGAGCTAATGCTTACGGAAAACCTGCAACTGGATTAAATATTTTACGTGAAACGATTATGGGTCATGAATTATTTGACCACGCTTTTAAAACTTACGCAAACCGTTGGAAATTTAAGCACCCAACTCCAGAAGATTTCTTTAGAACAATGGAAGACGCTTCAGCTGTAGATTTAGATTGGTTTTGGAAAGGTTGGTTCTACTCTACTGATGTAGTAGATTTAGGGATTAAAAACGTAAAACAATTTTATGTAACTGAAGACGCAACAAAAGAAGTAAAAGAATCTTTCAACAGAAGAGGAAGAAGAATGGCAGATGCAGGTCCACTTTTATATATCGTAAATAGTGAAAGTGCAGATTTGAAACCAGAGCTAAAAGCGGCTTTAGAAAAAGAAAAAGTAGTGGCTTTAAACGACTACTTAACTAAAAATTATACTGCAGAAGAAAGAGCGAATTTAAAAAATCCTAAATTCTTTTACGAAGTAGAATTTGACAAACCAGGAAGTTTAATGATGCCGATTATTGCAGAATTAAATTTTGAAGATGGTACTAAAGAAGTTCATAAATTCCCAGTTCAAATTTGGAGAAGAAATAACACTACGGCAAAACGCGTTTTTGCTACAGAGAAAAAAGTAGTTAAAATTCAATTAGATCCAAAACTAGAAACAGCTGATATTGATGTTACCAATAACACTTGGCCAAAAGAAGCAGTAGTTGATAAATTCGAACAAATAGAAAAGAAATAACAACTTATAGAAAGTGCAATTCATTAGAATTGCACTTTTTTTTTGTTAAAAACTTCTAACTTCTAACTTCTAACTTCTAACTTTGTATTAACTTTGCAGTTCAGTTATTTTTTAACTTAAGAATTTAAAAATCAAAACTATGTTTGGTATTGGCGGAGGTGAAATATTTTTTATATTAATTGTTATTCTAATGCTTTTTGGATCAGATAAGATTCCAGAAATAGCTCGAACTTTGGGTAAAGGAATGGCGCAATTGAAAAACGCTACCAATGAAATTAAGCACGAAATTCAAAAAGGCGTTGAAGACAACGGTTTAGACATGAAAAGCTTAACAGGCGGCATTTCAGACGAAATTGCTAGTGCTAAAAAAAGCATGACTGAAACCATCAATCCTGTTGACATCACCAATCCAATTACTGAAATCAAAGAAGATATCGAAAATTTATCTGGACCAATAAAACGTCAAATGTAATGTTGGAAAAAATTATTGAATTAGATAAAAAGCTTTTCATTTTTTTAAACAATTTAGGCTCAGAACCTTTTGACGGCATTTGGCTATTGATAACGAAACAATTCAATTGGATTCCGTTTTTTCTTTTGCTTTTAGTTATTCTTTATAAAAAAATCGGTCAGAAACAATTGCTTATAGCCATGCTTATCGTAACGGTTATGATTACATTTTCAGATCAAACTATCAATCTAATAAAGGATACCGTTCAAAGATTACGACCTTGTAATGACGAAGAATTAAACGGCTTAATTAGAGTCGTAAAAGACAGCGAAACTTTTAGTTATTTTTCAGGCCATGCCGCAAATTCAATGGCCGCAATGATGTTTGTATTTTTAGTTTTAAGAAGTCACTACAAATACAGCTATTTGATTTTTTTATATCCTTTAATTTTCGCGTATAGCAGAATTTATTTAGGATTACACTTTCCTGTAGATATTATTTCTGGTTATATATTCGGAAGTTTAGTAGGTGTTTTATTTTATAAAATTTACATTTTAATTTCTACAAAAATGAAACCTAATACTGAAAATTAATTATTTAACTCTTGTAACGGTCAACCCATCACGTATAGGTAACAAAACCGTTTCCACACGATCGTCTTCATTGATGATTCTGTTGTAATCTAATAGAATTTGCGTGCTTTTGTCGTTGACCTTTACTTCTTCTAAAACCTTTCCGCTCCACAATACATTATCAGATAAAATAATACCACCTTTATTCATTAGAGGCACAATTAAATGAAAATAATTGATGTAATTTTCTTTATCGGCATCAATAAACACTAAATCGAATTTCTTATTTAAAGTTGGAATAATTTCAATAGCATCACCAATATGCTGAAATATTTGATTCGAATAAGGAGACAAATCGAAATATTTTTGTTGAATTTCTTCTAATTCTTCATTAATATCAATCGTATCCAAAGTCCCGTGTTCTTGTAAACCTTCCGCTAAACATAATGCCGCATAACCCGTATACGTACCAATTTCTAAAATAGTTTTTGGGTTAATAATTTTAGACAACATACTCAAAACTCGGCCTTGAAAATGTCCGCTTAACATTCTAGGCTGTAAGATTTTCTGATGTGTTTCTTTATTCAACTTTACCAATAATTCTGGTTCTTGTTGCGAATGATTGGCTACGTAATTTTCTAAATCTTCTGATATAAAGTGCATTATAATAATTTCTTTAATTTTTGGTGGTTTTGATAATTATTCCAAAACAAATGAATAACAATTTCATTATCATAAATTCTATAATAAAAAGAAACATTTTCGTGAATAAATCCTTTTCTGTAATTTTTATTGAAGACATATTCTTCAAATCAATTTGGATTATTTGAAATTATATCCATTGAATTTTCAACTCTGTCAATAAAATCATTCGCAACTTTTGAATTCCAGTTTTCTTTCAAATATTCTAAAATTTTGTAGTACGATTTTTCTGCAGTTTCAGTCCAAATAACTTCCTTTACTTAGAATATTTCTCTCTAGATACATTAATTACAGAAATACTTTTTTTTACTTTCCCTTCATTATACTCATTTTCACTTTCTTCTAACAAAGCAAGTATTTCTTTATCAACTTCATTAACATCCTTCGAATAATTATCAAAAACAGAAGCTACAATACGTAAAACACGTTCGTCAGCATGTTCCATTTGCTGTTTTATGTATTCTTTTAATTCAATTGCTCCCATAATCATAAATATTTACAACAAATATACAAAAAACACTAACTTTGCACCATGCAAGCAGACAAAAAAGACATCAGAGCTTTATCAAAAGAGCAATTAAGAGAATTTTTCGTGACTAACGGAGACAAAGCCTTTCGTGGGAATCAAATTTACGAATGGTTATGGAGCAAAAGTGCGCATTCATTTGAAAACATGACCAATGTTTCAAAGGAAACTCGTACTATGTTGGAAGCTAACTTCGTCATAAATCATGTAAAAGTGGATACGATGCAACGTAGTGAAGACGGAACAGTTAAAAATGCCGTTCGTTTACACGATGATTTAATTGTAGAAAGTGTGCTGATTCCAACAAAAACCAGAACAACAGCTTGTGTTTCTAGTCAAGTTGGCTGTAGTTTAGATTGTAATTTTTGCGCTACGGCTCGATTAAAACGTATGCGGAATTTGACACCGGGCGAAATATACGATCAAGTTGTAGCGATTGATAATGAAAGTAAATTGTATTATGACAGACCACTTTCTAATATTGTTTTCATGGGAATGGGTGAACCTTTAATGAATTACCCAAACGTAATGAAAGCGATTGATATGATTACTTCAAACGAAGGATTAGGCATGTCGCCAAAACGTATTACGGTTTCTACATCCGGAGTTTCAAAAATGATTAAAAAAATGGCCGATGATGACGTGAAATTCAATTTAGCGGTTTCTTTACATTCCGCAATTGAAGCTACTCGAAATGAAATTATGCCATTTACCAAAAGCTTTCCATTAACCGAATTAAGAGAAGCGCTAGAATATTGGTATGCCAAAACAAAAAACAAGATTACTTATGAATATGTGGTTTGGAAAGATATCAATGACGACAAAGCTTCTATCGATGCCTTGGTGAAATTTTGTAAATATGTACCGTGTAAAGTCAACCTAATTGAATACAATGCGATTGATGACGGTGGATTTCAACAAGCTAGCGAACAAGCCACAAAAGATTACATTACTGCACTAGAAAGAAACAATATTGTAGTTAAAGTTAGAAAAAGTAGAGGAAAAGATATTGATGCCGCTTGCGGACAATTGGCGAATAAGAGTTAGTAAATTAACTTGAAAATTGCTACTTTTGACACACTATGAAAATCACAGAGCAAATTAAAGAACCCATACTTCATGAAATGGAACTTTTCGAAAAAAAGTTTCAAGAGGCTATGTCTTCTAAAGTGGCGCTTCTGAATCGAATTACGCATTATATTGTAAATCGAAAAGGAAAACAAATGCGCCCAATGTTCGTGTTTTTAACTGCAAAAATGGTTTCTGGTGGCGAAGTAAACGATAGAACATATCGCGGAGCTTCAGTTATTGAACTAATTCACACAGCAACTTTAGTTCATGATGATGTGGTGGACGACAGTAACAAACGTCGTGGTTTTTTCTCTATAAACGCTCTTTGGAAAAATAAAATTGCCGTTTTAGTTGGCGATTATTTGCTTTCAAAAGGTTTACTACTTTCTATTGATAATAACGATTTCGATTTGTTGAAAATAATTTCAGTTGCCGTTAGAGAAATGAGCGAAGGTGAATTATTGCAAATTGAAAAAGCCAGAAAATTAGATATCACTGAAGATATTTATTACGAAATCATCCGACAAAAAACCGCTACACTTATTGCGGCATGTTGTTCACTTGGTGCTTGTTCTGTACTTCCCGAAGACAAAGATGTAGTTGAAAAAATGCGAAAATTTGGTGAATTAATCGGAATGGCTTTCCAAATTAAAGATGATTTATTCGATTATACAGAAGATGCCATCGGAAAACCAACTGGAATTGACATCAAAGAACAAAAAATGACTTTGCCTTTAATTCATACGTTGAACAATTGTACTTCAAAAGAAAAAAGTTGGATTATCAATTCGATAAAAAATCATAATAAAGACAAAAAACGCGTCAAAGAAGTTATAGCCTTCGTAAAAAACAATGGCGGACTTACATATGCAGAACAAAAAATGATGCAATTTCAACAAGAAGCATTATTACTTATACAACACTTCCCTACTTCTATTTATAAAGATTCCCTTACTTTAATGGTAAATTACGTGATTGAAAGAAAGATTTAATCAATGTGCCAATTGTTCGATTTTCAATAAGTCAATTATTGATACAACCTTTTTAATACCAAAATCGTCTATAACAATAGAAGACAAATTGATACATCGGTAAATTGAAAATTAATTATTTTTCATACAACCATTTTTAAACCGAAATCGTCTATAACAATAGAATCCATAATTGGCACATCAACAAATTGAAAATTGACTAATTGCCATGCAACCATTTAAAAAACAAAATCGTCTATATAAATAGAAGCTTAAATTTGAATGGACAAATTAAATTAATGAAAGTAATAGCATTACATAAAAACGAACAACAACTAATTAGTGAAGCGATTGCGAATAATCGTCAAGCACAACAACAGTTGTATACGAAGTATGCTTCAAAAATGTTAAGTGTTTGCAGACAATACATCAAAGACATTCACCTTGCCGAAGATGTAATGATTACGGGTTTCATGAAAATGTTTACCAATTTAAAAAAATTTGAAAACAAAGGCAGTTTTGAAGGTTGGATGAAACGAATAATGATTCATGAATGTATTGATTATTTAAGAGTTAAGAAAAATAGCTTCAATCATAAAGACATAGACGATGTAATTTATTCTGAAGAAGAAGACAATTACGAAATGGAAGGCGATTTTTCTATAGATGACATTCAATTATTAATAGATAATTTGCCAGAAGGATACAAAATGGTTTTCAATTTATACATCATTGAAGGCTATAAACATAATGAAATTGCCGAGTTATTAAATATTTCAGAAGGCACTTCAAAATCGCAACTTTCACACGCAAAACGACAGTTGCAAATTCAGATTACAGAATTAAAAAACAGAAGCAATGGAACCAAATAATTTCGATAACAACATACAACAGAAATTCAATTCTCGCGAAATTGAACCTTCTGCACAAGCTTGGGACAGATTAGACGCAATGCTAACTGTTGCCGAAGAAAAAAAACAACCTAAAAACTATTTTTGGTTAAAAATCGCTGCTTCGTTCTTACTGTTTTCAGGAATGGGTTACGTTTTTTTTCAACAAAATCAGGAATTGGAAGTTTCACAACCAACAAATGAAGTAGTTATTTCAAAAGAAACACCTACAAATGAAGTTGAAAATAATGATGATGTAGCAATTATAATTTCACCAGAAACCCAAAATGAATTAGCAATTGCTACACCAAAAACAACAAATTCAGCAGCTAAAAAAGTTTCAAAACAAAACGATAATTCAGAATACAAATCTAAATTAGATTCTTATTTAGCCATCACAGAAATACAAAACGAAGTAATCGCAAATAACGAAAATAAAACCCAACAAAAAGAACAAACAAATCAAAAATCTACGTATAACTATGTAAATCCAGAAACTTTACTTGCCGAAGTACAAGGTAATAAAAAGCCAAAAGGAAATACAAATACGTACAAATCTACTTTAAAAGTAAACCCTAACGATTTACTAAATTCGGTGGAATCAGAGCTCGATCAATCGTTTAAAGATAAAGCGTTAACTAAATTTAAGCAAGCAAAATCAGTAATTGTAAACAGAAACTATAATTAAAAACCAATTTAAAAAACCTAGAAATCATGCAAAAAATTATTTTATACATCAGTATCGCTTTAGTTACTTTAGTGAGTACTGTTAGCGCACAAGAAAAAACGTTTGAACAAAGAGCAAAAGAAATTGCTGTCAATATTAAAACTATTGCTGAAGAAGAGAAAAAAGCTTTAAAAGCAGAAGTTGAAGCGATTGACAAAGCAGTTGAATTAGGAAAAATGACAAAACAAGATGCAGAAGCATCGAAAACAAAAATCGCAGAAGAACGCGCTAAAAATATTGAAACAAGAACAGCAACTCAAGAAACAGCTTTAAGAGATTTAGTAAACGGTAAATTAGACATTGAAGAAAGTAATGATACTTTAAAAAGTAAATTAAAAATTTCAATTGCTTCTAAAAAAGATTCTCTAAAATCTGAAAACAGAACTACAAGCCAACTTGTTTTCGCAGCAGGATTTAATAACCTTGTAACAGATGGAATGGTAGCAAATTCTCAATTTGGTTATGCTCGTTCTTCATTTTATGAGTGGGGATTAACATGGAACACACGCTTATCTAAAAACAGCAATCTTTTACATTTAAAATATGGAGCAGGATTTATGTATAACATGTTACACGCAACCGACAATAAAGTTTTTGCAGACAGTAATAATCAAACCATATTAGTAGACGCTGGTGTAGCAACAAAAGCTGGTAGAACGTATTTTAAAAACGTATATTTTGTAGTACCAATGCATTTAGAATTTGATTTTTCTAAAACTAAAACAGTGGACGATAAAAAAGTTTTCAAATCACATAGAGGAGCTCGATTAGGAATTGGTGGATTTGTAGGTCTAAACACCAACTCCAAACAATTTATTGAATATAAAATTGACGGATATAAATTTTCTGAGAAACAAGAAGGAGATTTCAATGTTAACGATTTCACCTACGGATTAAGTGCTTATGTAGGATACAAACAAACTTCGTTATATTTAAAATACGATTTAAATCCAGTATTTAAAAACAATGCAGTAGATCAAAATAACATTTCATTAGGAATGCGTTTTGATTTCAATTAACAAATAGAATTACATTTTTTGAGTTATATTATCATGCTTTTATTTAAACCTACAGGAATTTTCTTGTAGGTTTTTTTTATCTGAATTTATTTCAGAATCTTTAATAACTTCTAAATTTTAAACTTGGAACATTCAACTTGGAATTTTGAATATAGAAATTTAATTTTATTGTATCTTAGCCAACCAAAAATTATACATTGATATCTAAAGAAACCATAGAAAAAGTATTTGACCAAGCTCGTGTAGAGGAAGTCATTGGCGATTTCGTACAACTCAAACGCTCCGGAAGTAACATGAAAGGACTTTCGCCGTTTGTGAACGAAAAATCACCTTCGTTTATGGTATCTCCAGTGAAGCAAATTTGGAAGGATTTCAGTTCTGGAAAAGGTGGAAACTCCGTGACTTTCTTAATGGAACACGAACATTTCACGTATCCAGAAGCCATTAAATATTTGGCTAACAAATACGGAATTGAAGTTGAAGAAACCATCGTTACCAATGAAGACTTAGAACAAGCCAACGAAAAAGAAAGCATGTATTTGGTTTCGGAATTTGCCCGAGATTATTTTCATAAAACGATGTTGAATACCGATGAAGGCCAAGCCATTGGTTTATCGTATTTTAAAGAACGTGGTTTCACTAAAAACACAATTGAAAAATTCCAATTAGGCTATTCACCAGATTCTTGGGATGCTTTTACCAAAGAAGCTTTAGGAAAAGCATACAAATTAGAATATTTAGAAAAAACCGGTTTAACTATCGTAAAACAAGAAGATGGAAAAACATTTGACCGATTCAAAGGTCGTGTCATGTTTCCTATTCAAAGTATGAGCGGTAGAGTTTTAGGTTTTGGTGGAAGAATTTTAACCAACGACAAAAAAGCAGCCAAATATTTAAATTCGCCAGAAAGCGAAATTTATCATAAAAGTAAAGTTTTATACGGAATTTTTCAAGCTAAACAAGCCATCGCCAAACAAGACACTTGTTATTTAGTAGAAGGTTATACCGATGTGATTCAGTTCAATCAAAGTGGAATTGAAAATGTTGTCGCTTCTTCTGGAACCGCTTTAACTGCAGATCAAATCCGATTAGTAAACCGATTAACCAATAACATTACGGTTCTTTTTGATGGCGACGCAGCCGGTTTACGAGCTTCTATTCGTGGAATTGATTTAATTCTGGAAGCGGGAATGAACGTAAAGGTTTGTAGTTTTCCTGATGGAGAAGATCCAGATAGTTTTGCTAAGAACAATTCTTACGATGTTTTAAAACAATATTTAGACGAAAATTCAAAAGATTTTATTCAGTTTAAAGCCGATTTATTAGTTAAAGAAGCGAATAACGATCCAATAAAAAAAGCGGAATTAATTAGAGATATGGTGAACAGTATTTCTAAAATTTCAGATTTCATTAAACGTGAAATTTACATTAAGGAATGTTCTCGTATCATGGATATTACGGAAGAAGTAATTCGTAGTACTCTAGCACAAATAGAAAAAAAGGATGTTTCTGATGCGAATAAAAAATTCACAGAAGAGAAAAAAGCATTTGAAGTTCATAAAAATAACGAGAATTTGCAACCTGCAAAAATTGATATTTTATATGAATTAGAACAAAAAATAATTGAAATCTTATTAGTAAACGGTTCGGAAACAGAAGATTTTACTGAGACTTTCTTAGCGGAAGATGAAACAGGAAATTTAGTAGATGTTAAAGAAACTAACGCTTATAAAGTTTACGAAAAAATATATTTGGCACTCCAAGAAGATGAAATTGAATTATCAAATCCGATTTTCAAAACGATTTATACAGATATCATAAACTATTACAATCAGAATTTGGAATTTGAAATTGATAAATATATTTCTCAAACTTCACCTGAAATTGCAAACAAAATCACTTCTATTTTAATGTTAGAAGAACGCGATATTTTGCACAAATGGGAAAATAGAAAAATCGTAGTGGAGAAAAAAAATATCAATTTAGCACAAAGTGTAACCGAAACCATTTTATCTTACCGATGGTACTTATTAAACAAAGTCATTGAAGAGAACAAAAACAATATAACCGCTGATGTAACCGTTGATAACACCGAAATTTTAACTACTATAAAAGACTACTTATCTTTAACAACAGTTATTGCAAAGAACTTAGGTCGAGTTATGGTTCGGTTTTAAAAAAATAAGTCACGAATTTTAAAAAATAATTTTAAAATTCGTGACTATAAAGTAATTCTCTAAATAATCTCTAATTGTTTCGCCTTGTTGATTAAATCCAACAAATTTGTAACGCTCAATTTTTGAAGCAAACGTAATTTATACGTACTGATGGTTTTTTCGTCTAAACCTAAAATTTTAGCAACTTCTTTGTTTTTTCTTCCTTCACTAAAATAGCGCAATACCTCAATTTCTCTTGTAGATAATTTTTTAAATAAACGGTCAGATTTCTTCGTTTTATTTAAAATTTCAATAGCCTTTTTAACTTCAGAACTGAAAACTAATTCCCCATTATTTACGTTAATGATCGCGTTTTCTAGCTCACTTAATTCAATGCTTTTTGAAACATATCCTTTTACACCAGACTTTATTGCTGGCGGCGCATACAAAGTATCTGAAACATTGGTGAAAAAAATTACATTTAATTTTGGATTTTCCTGTAATAATTTCTTAATTTTCAAAATACTATTTAAACCATTTAATTCGGCATCTAAAACAACACAATCAATTGAAGAAGAAGAGATTGTTGATTGTAATTCATCAAAACTCGAAACTACTTCTGCAATTTTTATTGTAGTACTATTCTTAAAATACGTTTGAATTCCCAAGTGAACAACTGGAGAATTATCTGCTAAACAAAGTGCGATCATACCATTCTGTTTTTAAATGTTAGCAATAATTTTATTACACAAAATTAACAAAAAAAAATCAAAAAACGTGGTATTTATCTGATTATAAATTCTTTCGGAATTTCACAGACTGGAATGGGCTGCATTTTATGCTGATTGATGCTGTTTAACCTCTTATAAATTCTGAAAACTTCAGCTTTTCTTCCTTCAAAATTTTCTTGAATTTTTCCCTTCTCCATTTCTAACATAGCCCATTCTAACTCGTCATAACTCGCGCCAAGCTGGTCTTCATCACTTCTATCATCACCAAATAAACCATCAGTTGGCTTAGCAACAAGAATGCTTTCTGGGACACCAACAAATTTCGCAAGTTGTCTAACTTCACTTTTCATTAAATCGGCAATCGGACTCACATCTACTCCACCATCACCGTATTTCGTATAAAATCCAACGCCAAAATCTTCTACTTTATTACCTGTTCCTGCCACTAAAAAACCGTGAATTCCTGCTAAATAATATAAAGTTGTCATTCGTAAACGCGCTCTAGTGTTCGCTAAAGTCAAATTTAATGCTTTTTCATTTTCACAAGTTGGCACGCTATTTTTAAACGTTTCAAAACTTGGCGTTAAATCTACTCGATCATTAAAAACATTCGGAAAACGTTTTTTCAATTGGTCAATATGTTCGTTAGCACGATTCACATGACTTTCCGCTTGATGAATTGGCATTTCCACACATAAAACTGGAAAACCTGTTTGCGCACATAATGTTGAAGTTAACGCACTATCAATTCCACCAGAAATTCCAATTACAAAACCTTTTACGCTAGAATTCTCAGCATAGGTTTTCAACCAATTGACAATATGACCGTGAATTCCATCTAAATTTAACGTTGTTTTATTTGACATAATTTTAATAAATAATTTAGCTATATAATTATATATTTGCAGTTCAATAATTTTTGATAAAAATAGTAAATTTCACACGATGAAAAAATTAATCTTTTTACTAATTTCAGGATGCTTCTTTCTTCAATGCAAAAAAAATGATGCGGTTGAAATGGTAGACGTCAAAAAATCAGTAGATTTAAATATAGAACGTTTTGACAAATTATATGCAGCTGCTACACCAAAAACGTTGCCCGATTTAAAAAACCAATATCCGTTTTTATTTCCTACACAATTCCCTGATTCTATTTGGTATGCGAAAATAAGCGACCCCATTTTTAAAGAATTAAATACAGAAGTTGAAAAACAATTTCCAGATAATAAGAAATTTGAAGAAGGTTTAGAAATGATGGTTTCTCGCATCAAACATTATTTTCCTGAAGAAAAAAATCCTAGAGTAATTACTTTAGTTAATGAAGTTTTAATTGACAAAAAAGCTTTTTACACGAAAGATTTAATCTTAATTTCTTTAGATACCTATTTAGGAAAAAATCATAAATTTTATGAACCTTTTGCAGAATATCAAAAAGCAAATTTAGAAACACATCAAATGTTACCCGATTTAGTAACGAATTTTGCCTTTAGAAAAATTGTGCCTTCACAAGACAAAACACTAATTAGTGAAATGATTTATTTCGGAAAATTGCATTATTTAAAAGACTTACTAATTCCAGAAACACCAAATTATCAGAAAATTGGCTACACAGAAATGCAAGAAAAATTCTGTATAGAAAACGAATCTCAAATGTGGAGTTATCTAGTCAACGAAAAATTATTATACGACAATAATATCAAAAATTACCAACGTTTTATTGAAGACGGACCGTTTACAAAATTCTATTTAGATATTGACAGAGAATCACCAGGTAGAGTTGGACAATGGTTGGGTTGGCAAATTGTAAAAAGCTACATGGAAAATAACGATGTCACTTTAGAACAACTTTTAAAAACAGAACCAACAGTAATTTTCAATAAATCGGGATATAAACCTAAGAAGTAGTAAAGAGTAATTAGTTCACAAAAAAACAAACATTAACCCAAAACTTACTCCAGAGGAGTATCATATTTATAACAATGAGCAAAACATCTGAAATTAAAGTAAATATCGAATTAGATCAAAATAATGTGCCTGAAAAATTAACTTGGTCTGCACAAGATGGTGGTGTAAATAATGAAGAAGCAAAAACAGTTTTATTATCCATTTGGGATGCAAAAGCAAAAGAAACGCTTCGTATCGATTTATGGACAAAAGACATGCCAGTTGATGAAATGAAAATCTTTTTTCACCAAACATTAGTCGCGATGACCGACACGTTCCAACGCGCTACAGGCGATGAAAAAATGGCTGGAGCAATGACCGATTTCTGCGATTATTTTGCCGAAAAATTAGAATTAAAGAAAGAATAAATCTTTATAAAAATTTATAAAAAGCCATCGTAATTGATGGCTTTTTTTATGAACAAATATTAAATAAAAGTTAAACTATTAATTATTGATAGTATTACTATTATATTTGCGATACAAATTATCACATATGGAAAATCTAATTACAAATATTAAAATTCAAGTTAACCCAAAAACATATGTTAAAGACCCAGAAACCTCAACTTTAGGTAAAAGAATAATTCAAAATAGTATTTTATTAATTGATGAAATTGGTTTCGAAGAATTTACTTTTAAAAAGTTAGGCGAAAAAATTGGTTCAAACGAAAGTTCTATTTACAGATATTTCGAAAACAAACACAAACTTTTAGTATATTTATCTTCATGGTATTGGGCTTGGATGGAATATCGTATGGTTTTTTCTACAGCAAACATTGAAAACAAATTAGAAAAACTAAAAAAAGCTATAAGTATTGTAACGGAAACTATTCAAGATGATAATGCAACAGAGCACATAAACGAGGCTATTCTAAATAAAATTATTATTGAAGAATTCACAAAAACACTCTATAACAAACATGTTGACGAAGAAAACAAAGAAGGATTTTTCTTAATATATAAACAAGTGAATTATCGAATAGAAAAAATGGTCGAAGAAGTAAATCCCGATTATCCTTATGCTAAAAGTTTAGTTTCCTCAATAATTGAAGGTTCCTTACATCAACATTTTCTGAAAAATCATTTAAAAACGATTACCAACTGTAATGATAAAATAAATCCAACTTCCTTTTACATTCACTTAGTAGAAAATCTTTTAAAAAAATAATTATGTCACCACTAAAAAGATATTACAATTTATTACGATTAGACCGAAAAGACATCATTCAAATTATTTCTTATGCTATTTTTGCAGGAATCATTAGTTTGTCGCTTCCACTTGGTATTCAAGCAATTATTAACTTTATTCAAGCTGGACGAGCAAGTGTTTCTTGGATAATTTTAGTAATTTTAGTAGTTATTGGCGTGGCTTTTGTTGGCTTTCTTTCCTTAATGCAATTGCGAATTACAGAAAATTTACAACAAAAAATATTTATTCGTTCGGCGTTTGAATTTACGTATCGCATTCCAAAATTAAAATTTTCATCAACCTATAATAAACATTCACCAGAAATTGCAAATCGATTTTTTGATACTTTATCCATCCAAAAAGGAACTTCAAAATTATTAACCGATTTTTCAGCCGCTTTACTTCAAATTTTATTTGGAATTATTTTACTATCCTTATATCATCCATTCTTTATTATTTTCGGAATCTTATTAACGCTATTACTTTATATCATATTCAAATTCTCTTATGAATCAGGTTTAAAAACCAGTTTAAAAGAATCCAAATTCAAGTATAAAGTGGCTGGTTGGTTGCAAGAATTATCTCGAAATAATTTTAGCTTTAAAAACCCAAATCACTTAGATTTTGCTTTAGAAAAAAACAACAAACTAGTAGCAGATTACATCACTTATAGGGAACAACATTTCAAAATTATTAAAAGACAATTTTCTCAGTTAATAGGATTTAAAGTAATTATCACAGCTAGTTTATTATTAATTGGTGGTTTCTTAGTTTTAAATCAGCAAATGAATATAGGACAATTCGTAGCTGCAGAAATTATCATTTTATTAGTAATTAATTCAGTCGAAAAAATAATTTTAGGATTAGAAACGTTTTACGATGTTTTAACTTCTGTAGAAAAAATTGGAGAAGTTACCGATTTAGAAATTGAATCAGAATCAGAAGTGAGCCAAACAGATTGCTACATAAATCTTACATTAGAATTAGAAAACGTAAATTTCAAATTTGAAGATGATACCACAAATGCATTAGAAAATATCAATTTAAAAATAAATCAAAGCGAAAAAATTGTCATTGAAGGCGATAATGGTTCGGGAAAAACAACTTTAATTCGAGTTTTATCTGGATTAATACAACCGACTCAAGGGCATTTCATCATTAACGATGACACCTTTAATAAAATGGATATTAATCAGTATCGAACTCATTTTGGTTGTATTTTACAAGGAGAAACTTTGTTCGAAGGTACTATTTTTGAAAACTTAACCTTCAATAATCCAAACATCTCAAATGAAGATATCAAATGGGCATTAGATAATTTGAAATTAACTAGTTTTATCAAAACCTTACCAAACGGATTAAAAACACCTATTTTTCCTGATGGCAAACAACTTTCGTCTTCAAATATTCAAAAAATATTGTTAGCAAGATGTGTGTTACATAAACCACGAATTCTATTTTTAGAAAATCCTACAGATAAAATGGATGTTGCCACCTCGCAAGAAATTATAGCTTTTTTAATGGATCCGAATCAAAAATGGACTGTAGTCGTAACTTCTAACAACAAACAATTTAGTGCTAAAAGCAATCGAGTGATTACGATGCAAAAAGGTAAAATCAGTAACATTTTAAATAAATAATTATGTTAAATGTTTCAAATAACAACAGAATTGACAACAAAAAACTAGAGAAATTTAGTTCGATTCAATTATTAAATAAAGAAAAGCATTATAAAATTTTAAACAAAATTCTAATAGGTTTTGTAGTATTTGCTGCTTTATTTTTATTTCTTCCATGGACACAAAACATCTCTGGATCTGGTGCGGTGACGACATTAAAACCAAATCAGCGACCACAAACCATTCAATCTTTAATTTCTGGTCGAATTGAAAAATGGTATGTAAACGAAGGTGATTATGTGAAAGCTGGCGATACGATTTTATTTATTTCGGAAATAAAAGAAGATTATTTAGATCCGAATTTAGTCGAAAACACTAAAAACCAAATGAACGCAAAAGAAGATGCCGTAGCTTCATACGAAGGAAAAGTAGGTGCTTTAGATTCCCAAATGGGTGCTATTAACAGTGAAAGAAATTTAAAATCGCAACAAGCTAAAAATAAAATCCGACAAGCTGTTTTGAAAATCAAAAGTGACAGTATGGATTTAGAAGCGATAAAAACACAAATCAAAATTGCCAACACCCAATTTAAACGTTCGGTTCAATTGAATAAAGAAGGTTTAAAACCGCTGACAGATGTGGAAGAAAAGCGTTTGAAATTACAAGAAATTGAAGCTAAAATTATTACACAGGAAAATAAATTATTAAGTAGTGAAAATGAATTGATAAATGCACGTGTAGAAATCAGCAGAATCAATGCCGAATATTCTGAAAAATACTCTAAAGCTCAAAGTGATCAATATACGGCTCAAAGCAGTAAATACGACACAAAAGCACAAGTTAATAAACTGGAAAATCAATACAATAATTACAAAATTCGAAACGGTATGTATTACATAAAAGCACCACAAAATGGATATGTAAACCGTGCCTTAAAATCGGGTTTAGGTGAAAATATTAAAGAAGGAACACCAATCGTAAGTATTATGCCAGCTGAATATGACATTGCCGTAGAAACGTATATTTCTCCAAATGATTTTCCTTTGATTCAAAAAGGAGAAAAAGTACGTGTTTGGTTTGACGGTTGGCCTACAATTGTATTTTCTGGTTGGCCGGACTTATCTTACGGAACCTTTGGAGGAAAAATTGTAGCTGTAGAAAATTTTATTTCAGACAATGGAAAATATCGTGTATTAATTGCTCCTGATAATGCAGAACAAAAATGGCCCAAACAATTAAGTATTGGTTCTGGTGCTCAAACTATGGCGCTGTTAGACAATGTACCAATATGGTATGAAATTTGGCGAACTTTAAACGGTTTCCCTCCGAATTATTACCAATCTGCAAAAGAAAAAAACAAAGATGTTTCAGAAAAATAACACACAAATGAAAACTTATTTTTTTATACTTTTTTTGTTCCTAAATGCAGTTAACGCGCAACAAACTAGCAATGAAATGTCGTTTAATGAATATTTAGGAATGGTGAAAAAATTTCATCCGTTAGTGAAGATTGCCGATTTAGAAATTTCGCAAGCACAAGCTAATTTATTAATGGCTCGTGGTGCATTTGACCCCAAATTAGAAGCTGATTTTAGCAACAAAGAATTTAAAGATAAAAAATATTATTCGCTATTTAATGGTGGATTTAAAATCCCAACTTGGTACGGAATTGAAGTCAAAGGTGGTTTTGAAAATACGGAAGGCTATTATTTAAATCCGCAAAACACAACGCCAAGTGAAGGATTAAGTTATGCTGGGATTTCCGTTCCGGTTTTACAAGGTTTTTTAATCAACCAAAGAATGGCCGATTTACGAAAAGCAAAAATCAACATCAATTTGAGTGCTGCAGAGAGAAATTTACAAGCGATTCAGGTTTTGCATCACGCTTCTATGGCTTATTTTAATTGGAAAAAAAATTACGATGAATTCAAATTGTATGATACGTATTTACAAAATGCAGAAATAAGATTAAAAGGAATTAAAACCTTAATTAAAGAAGGTGATAAAGCCGCAATTGATAGTATTGAAGCTGGAATTACCGTTAAAAACCGAATGCTAAACAAAGAAGATGCTTTGCTAAAATTAACCAAAGCGCGTTTAGAATTGTCGAATTTTTTATGGACGAATAATTCTATTCCTATTGAATTAGAAGAACAAATGTTTCCAGAAATTGAATTGTTTAAAAACATTCAAGAGTATTTAAAAACGAATGAATTGAATTTAGTCAACTTTTCAGCAGACAATCATCCGAAAATTAATTCGATAAATTATAAAATCAATATGTTGGAAGTCGACAGAAAACTAAAAGCAAATATGTTACTTCCGAAAATAGATTTAGGTTACAATTATTTATCAACGCCAAATCAATTTCAGGAATTTCGATTTCAAGATTATAAATTCGGAGTCAACTTTGCTTTTCCTTTATTTTTAAGAAAAGAAAGAGGAAGTTTAAAATTAACCAAACAAAAAATTGAAGCGGAACAATTTGCCGTAAGTTTCGAAAAAGAACAGTTAAACAACAAAATCGAATCTCAAAAAGCAGAAATCGTATCGTTAAAAAAACAAGAAGATATTATTTCCGATTTAGTTCAGGATAATTCAACCTTATTAAATTCCGAAGAACGTCTTTTTGAAATGGGAGAAAGTTCTTTATTCTTAATCAATACTCGAGAAAACAACTTGGTTTTAGCGCAATTGTCAAAAATTTTGATAGAAAACAGGTTTTATATTTCCAATGCCGATTTATACAAAACTATTGCTAATCCAAATTAAAAAAAATCTCCCAACTCAATTAGGAGATTTTTTTTAGGAATTAATTACCATATCAAAATAAGCTTTTTCCACTGCTTCTTGATGATTAGGATGGGCAATTTTTACCATTTCTTTCACACGTTGTTTTAGTGTTTTTCCATATAAATTGGCAATTCCGTATTCTGTAATAATATATTGAACGTGAGAACGTGTAGTAACTACGCCAGCACCTTGTTTTAAATACGGAACAATTCTGCTTTCCCCTCTATTTGTAATAGATGGCAAGGCAATAATTGCTTTTCCACCTTCACTCAAGGAAGCACCACGAATAAAATCCATTTGTCCGCCCACTCCAGAATACATTTTTCCACCAATTGAATCGGCACAAACTTGTCCGGTAACATCGACTTCAATAGCAGAATTTATCGCAATCATTTTGGGGTTTTTTCTAATAATTGCGGTGTCGTTTACTAAAGAAGATTCTTTCATCTCAATAAACGGATTATCATTTACAAAATCGTATAATCTTTTCGAACCAATTAAAAAAGTAGCTAAAGCTCTACCTCTTAACGTGCCTTTATAATTGCAATTAATTACGTCATTCTCAATTAAATCAATTACTCCGTCGGAAAACATTTCGGTATGTAAACCTAAATCTTTATGATTTTTCAACTTACTTAAAGCTGCATTTGGAATCGAGCCAATTCCCATTTGCAACGTACTTTTATTCTCAATTAAAGAAGCTACATATTCGCCGATTTTTTCTTCTTCCGCTGAAAACGTAGTTACTTCATGAGCAAAAATAGGCACATCGACTTCCACCAAATAATTAATTTCTGAAACGTGTAAAATACCATCACCAAAAGTTCTTGGCATATTTTTATTGACCTGTGCGATTACAATTTTAGCATTTTCTATCGCAGCAATACTCGCTTCAACAGAAACGCCTAATGAACAATAGCCATGACTATCAGGCGGCGAAACATGAATAAAAACCACATCCAACAACACTACTTTTTTTCGAAACAACAAAGGCAATTCGCTTAAAAAAACGGGTGTATAAGAACCATTTCCAGCTTTTAACGTGTGGCGTACATTCGCACCAATAAAAAAAGAATTCACGTGAAAACTGGCCGCCAATTCTGGATTGGCATACGGCGCATCTCCTTCTGTATGTAAATGACAAATTTCTACATCTCTTAATTCATTGGCTCTTTCCGCTAAAGCTTTGGTTAAAACCGTTGGCGTTGCAGCCGCTGCTTGGACATATACTCTATCGCCCGACTTCACTACTTGTACAGCTTCTGCTGCAGTAACATATTTACTCATACCTGATTTTTATGCAAAATTACTAGCCAAATTACACCTAAAATATGACAAAACTCATACTTCTTCATAAAGATAAAAATTATTAAAAGAATATTGTATTTTTGCAATCTCAATTTCAAGAAGATGATTATAATAAAAACCGCAGAAGAAATAGAATTAATGCGCGAAAGTGCCTTAATCGTTTCTAAAACTTTAGGAATGATTGCGAAGGAAATTAAACCAGGAGTTACGACTTTATATTTAGATAAATTAGCAGAAGAATTCATTCGTGATCATGGTGCTGAACCTGCTTTTTTAGGCATGTATGGCTTTCCTAATTCATTATGTATGAGTCCGAACACGCAAGTAGTTCATGGTATTCCTAATAACACGCCTTTACAAGATGGTGATATCATCTCTGTAGATTGCGGAACTTTGAAAAATGGTTTTTACGGAGATCACGCCTATACTTTTGAAGTAGGTGAAGTAGCAGAAGCCACTAAAAAATTACTTCAAATTACGAAAGAATCTTTATACGTTGGAATTAGAGAAACTAAAGTGGGTAATCGTGTGGAAGATATTGGATATGCGATTCAAACGTTTTGCGAAGGTCATGGTTATGGCGTTGTTCGTGAATTATGTGGTCATGGTTTAGGAAGAAAAATGCACGAAGATCCAGAAGTTGCGAATTACGGAAAACGCGGAAGAGGAAAAAAATTAGTCAACGGAATGGTAATTGCTATTGAACCTATGATTAATTTAGGGACCAAAAATATCATTCAACATAAAGATGGCTGGACGATTACAACTGCCGACAACAAACCATCAGCTCACTTTGAACACGATGTAGCTATCGTAAACGGAAAACCAGAATTACTTTCAACTTTCGCTTATATTTATGAAGCGTTAGGAATTGTGAGTAACGAAGAAGATGGATTGAGAGAGAAACCTTTGGTTTTATAATTCCACAGAGATACACAAAGTTCCACAGAGATACACAAAGAAATAAATATGACTGAGTTAAGTGAAGATTTAAATGACTTATCTTATAAAATAATAGGTTGCGCAATAGAGGTTCACAAAATTCTTGGACCTGGCTTGTTAGAATCAGCTTATCAAAAATGTTTAATATTTGAGCTTGAAAAAGCTGGGCTTTTTGTAAAAAAAGAAGTTTCTTTACCAATTCTTTATAAAGATATTGAATTAGATCACGGCTATAGAATTGACTTACTAATAAATAATAAAATTGTAATTGAATTAAAGACAGTCGAAGCATTTACAGATGTTCATACAGCTCAAGTTTTGACATATTTAAAATTAGGTAAATTTCCGTTAGGGCTTTTAATTAATTTTCATTCTAAAATTTTAAAGAATAATATAAAACGATTTATAAACACATAAAAACAAAATTTCGCGAATCTCTGCGATTTCTCTGCGAAACTCTGTGTAACAAAATACTATGAAGAAAATTTTCAAATTTATACTAAATACAATCCCACGTCCTATATTAATTAGATTGAGTATTGTGGCACGACCAATTATTGCTTTTTTATTAAAAGGAAATAAATTCACGGATCCAATAGATGGAAATAGTTTCCGAATGTTTTTACCTTACGGATATGGAACACAAAGAAACAACGTACTATCACCAAGCACTTTATCTTTAGAAAGACACCGTTTATTATGGTTGTATCTTCAAGAAAAAACGAACTTTTTTACTTCAACAGAAAAAATAAAAGTCTTGCATTTTGCTCCGGAACAAGAGTTTTACAAACGTTTTAAAAAACAAGCGAATTTAGAGTACACAACAACAGATTTATTGTCGCCTTTAGCAGATGTAAAAGCAGATATTTGTAATTTACCTTTTCAGGATAATTCATACGATATGATTTTGTGTAACCACGTTTTAGAACACATTCCAGATGATACAAAAGCGATGCAAGAATTATACAGAGTTATGAAACCTGGCGGAATGGGGATTTTCCAAATTCCACAAGATTTAAAAAGAGACGTTACTTTTTCAGATGATTCTATTACAGATCAGAAAGAACGAGCTAAAATTTTCGGACAATATGATCACGTTCGTGTGTATGGAAGAGATTATTTTGATAAACTGAGAAGCATCGGTTTCCGTGTAGAAGAAGTAGATTATACCAATACGATTCCAGCTGATTTAGTAGAAAAATATTGTTTAGCCAAAGGAGAAATTATTCCTGTAGTTTATAAATAGTAATTTTTGGCATAGTTTTTATATCTTTATAAATTGAAACTATAATTTATGAAGCAGTTATTCCAAATCTTTACATTATTACTTACTACAATTGCTTTTTCTCAAGAAAAAGAAGTCGTTCCACCCTACAACATTAAAACGATTACGTTTTCACAAAATGTAAATAACACCATTCCTTTTTTCAGATTAGGTGAAAATTTCGATTTGCAATTTGACGATTTATATGGTAACGAAGCCGATTATTATTATACGATAGAACAATATAATTACGATTGGACACCAAGTCAATTACTTAAAAACGAGTATTTAAACGGCTTAGACAATCAGCGAATTCAAAATTATCAGAACTCATTAAATTGTTTACAGATTTATTCGCATTACACTTTAAGTTTTCCAAATAAGTTCAATCAGATTATTAAAAGTGGAAACTACATGGTAAAAATATACGATGAAGACCAAGAAATTGTTTTCTCCAAAAAATTTATTATTTACGAAGATAATACGACTGTAGGCATAACCATCAGACGTTCTCGTGATATGGAAACCATCAATCAGAAACAAAATATTGAGTTTTTTATCGATTATAAAGACAAACCGTTACAAAACCCAAAGGAAAACATTAAAGTTTCTATTTTTCAAAATGGTAAATTTAACAATGCCATTCATAACATTAAACCGCAATATACTATTGGTACTCAAATGATTTACCGATACAATAAAGAAACACAGTTTTGGGCCGGAAATGAGTTTTTAAATTTCGAAAATAAAAATATTCGTGGCGCTTCTAATTCTGTTTTTAAAGTAACAACTGGCGATATTTACAATTCGTATTTATATACTAACGAAGCTCGTAAAAATAAAATTTACACCTATTTTCCAGATATTAACGGAAACTTTTTTGTCAACAATTTAAATACGACTCAAAATGCCATTGAAGCTGATTATTCATGGATTTATTTTAGTTTACTTTCCGATGTAAATCCGCTAGAAAAATCGGTTTATGTAACTGGAATGTTTAACAATTATCAACTTTCCGATGAATTTAAAATGGAATACAATTCCAACACAAAAACATTCGAAAAACCAATATTATTAAAACAAGGATTTGTAAATTACCAATATACTTTAGTCGATAAAAACGGTAAAATTGACGAACAAAATGCAGTAGATGGAAATTTCTATCAAACCGAAAACGACTATATAGTTCTAGTATATTATAAAGGTGGCGCAGAACGTTACGATAGAATTATTGGTATAGGAAGAGCTAATAGCACGGAGATAAAAAATTAACATTTAGTTATATTTATTTTTCAGTAACTTTGATTTAACTAAAAACACAATATGGTTACTCAAATCACCAGCGGTATAAAAATTTCGGTCGCAACACATTTCGAAGGCAATTATTATAAAGATCACTCCATTCTTTATGCTTTTTCGTATGAAATAACTATTGAAAATTTAAGTTCTGATATTGTACAACTACAAGCGCGTCATTGGGAAATTTTCGATTCATTAAATTTTACTGAAATGGTCGATGGCGAAGGTGTGGTTGGTCAAACGCCAATCATTATTCCTGGCGACAAATATGTGTATTCTTCTGGCTGCATGTTACATTCTACCATTGGTGCAATGAATGGTTATTATACGATGCTAAACTTCACCACTTCTGAAACCTTTGAAGTTCAAATTCCAACTTTTAAATTGAATGTTCCTTTTGCGATAAATTAAACTAAATCCAAACTTTAGTCGCCAATAATTTATTTCCAAATTCAATTTATCCTTTGTACTTTTGTATTGGTTTTTAGCAAATTGCTTATCACCTAAAATACGTCTAACAAATAACAAACTAAATAATGTTAAAAGGATTTTTTAATATACCAAAAGCGGTAAACGAGCCAGTTAAGGGTTACGCACCCAATTCTCCAGAAAAAACAAGAGTTTTAGAAGCTTACAAAGCGATGTGGAATTCGAAAATTGATGTGCCTTTATATATTGGTTCTGAAGAAATTTTCACAGGAAACACTAAAAATATGTCGGCGCCACATGATCACCAACACGTTGTTGGAACGTATCATTTAGCTGAAAAATCGCATGTAGAAAAAGCCATTGCTAATGCATTAGAAAGCAGAACAAAATGGGCTAACATGGCTTGGGAACAACGTGCAGCTATCTTTTTAAAAGCCGCTGAATTAATCGCTGGACCGTACAGAGCAAAAATAAATGCTGCAACTATGATTGCGCAATCAAAAACAATTCACCAAGCGGAAATTGATGCTTCTTGTGAATTAATTGACTTCTTACGTTTCAACGTAGAATTCATGACACAAATTTACGCAGACCAACCAGCATCCAACTCAGACATGTGGAACAGAGTAGAATACAGACCTTTAGAAGGTTTTGTTTACGCGGTTACACCTTTCAACTTTACGGCAATTGCAGCTAATTTACCTGCGAGCGCGGCATTAATGGGTAACGTTGTGGTTTGGAAACCAAGTGATAGTCAAGTATTTTCTGCAAAAATTATTATTGATGTTTTCAAAGAAGCTGGAGTTCCAGATGGTGTAATTAATGTTGTTTTTGGTGATCCAGTTATGATTACGGATACGGTTTTAGCTTCACCAGATTTTGCTGGAATTCACTATACTGGCTCAACATTTATCTTCAAAGAAATTTGGAAAAAAATCGGAGAAAACATTCACAATTACAAAACATACCCAAGAATCGTTGGAGAAACTGGTGGAAAAGATTTCATTATCGCACATCCATCGGCAAATGTAAAACAAGTAACTACAGCAATTACGCGTGGTGCTTTTGAATTCCAAGGTCAGAAATGTTCTGCCGCTTCAAGAGCTTATATTCCACAATCTATGTGGCCAGCAGTTAAAGAGCAATTGATTACAGATGTGAATTCTATGAAAATGGGTTCGCCAGAAGATTTTTCAAACTTTATTACTGCGGTTATTCACGAAGGTTCATTTAATAAATTAGCTAGTTTTATTGACCAAGCTAAAAAAGATGCTGATGCAGAAATTATTATTGGTGGAAATTACGATAAATCTAAAGGATATTTTATTGAGCCAACAGTTATCGTAACTACAAACCCGAAATATGCTACAATGGAAACAGAACTTTTCGGACCAGTAATTACAATTTATGTATATGAAGATGCGAAATGGGCTGAAACATTAACTTTAGTGGATCAAACTTCTGAATACGCTTTAACTGGTGCCGTTTTAAGTACATGTCGTTACGCTATTGAAGAAGCAACTGTAGCTTTACAAAACGCTGCTGGAAACTTCTATATCAACGACAAACCGACTGGTGCTGTTGTAGGAATGCAACCATTTGGAGGAGCAAGAGCTTCAGGAACAAATGACAAAGCTGGTTCTGCACAAAACTTATTACGTTGGGTTTCTCCAAGAACAATTAAAGAAACTTTCGTTACACCAGAACATTATAGCTATCCGTTTTTAGGATAAACAAACCTGACAGGTTTAATGCATAAAAAAATGCCAAGTGAGAACTTGGCATTTTTTGTTATTTGTTGAATTATTTTATTCCTTTTTCTTCTTACCAAACAACCCTTTTAAACCATCTTTAATAGCGCCACCAACTTGTTCTTTTGGTGTGGTTGTAGTTTTTGTAGAGTCTGTTGGTTTTTTTCCTCCTAAAATATTTGACAAGGCTCCAGTACCTTGTTGTACTAATTTGTCTTTTTGCATTTTCACTAATTGTGATGCTAAGTTTTTGGTTGCACTTTGTAAATCAGTTGTGATTTTTGGCGATTTGAAACTACCATTCATTAACGCATTTACAGGAATATTTTCCAGTTTTTTTGCATCAGCTGGTGTTAATTTTGCAATTAAATTATTCACATCTTTACCTAAATATTTAGCTGGAACATCAAATTTTAAGTCGTAATTCATATTCTGATCAAAACCATGAGAACCTGCAATTTGAACCGAAATATCTTTATGTTTTAAAGTAAATGGTTTTACAGAAACCTTACCTTTATCAAATGACAAGGCTGCTTTCACATCTTTTAAATTTATATCTTTCAAATCTAAAAACGTAGCTTTACTGCTTAACTCTGTTAATAAAGTCGATTTACTTTTATTTAATGAACCTTGCAAAATAGTTCCTAATAAATCCCCAGAAATACTTTTGATATCCGGCATCATAGCTTGTGTTAAATTCCCATTCAACTTAATTGTAGAATTCATTTTACCGCTAATAACATCTGCAATTGGAGTGATTGTTTTCAATGTATTTAACATCGAAAAAGTTTGACTAATATCTACAGAAGACAATCCTAAATCCATATCGAAAGTTGGAACCTTATTTTTTGTTGAAACCAAACCATTTAAACCAATTTTTCCGCCAAAAACATCCATAGTTAAACCTTTCAAATTTACCGCTTGGTCACGAATGATTAACGTTCCAGCGACATTTTTAAGATTTAAATTGTCGTAAATAACTGTTGTTGCTTTCGCATTTAAAGTACAATCTAAGAAACTTGGAATTTTTACTTGTTCTGTTGTTTTCTTCCCTTCATCATTCGTTGTTGTAGTTGGCGCCATAAAATCGGAAACCGCAAAAAGAGAAGAATTTAAGTTGAAATTTCCTTTTAAGATTTGATTTTTAAACAAAAATCCGTAGAAATTTTCTAAACTTCCAGAAACATTAATATCCGATTTACCAGTTTTAGCTTGCAATTTATTCAAGTTAATTTTGGTTGAATTAAATGACACATCGGCAACGGCTACACTTACTGGTTTTGCCATTTCTGGACCAGCATAATTGAAACCTGTTAAATTAATATTTCCTGAATTTTTAATGTTTTGATATTGACTCGTTTCTACCGATTTCATATCGAAAGCTGCTTTTACATCTGCTCTTAAAATTCCATTTAATGGTTTTTCTAATTTAACTGGATACGCTTTTGAAACATTCGCCAAATTAATTACACCTTTTAAAGCGGCATCAATATTTGGGTTTTCAGTCAGGTTTTTAATATGAGCACTCGCATTAAAAACATCTTGGTCAATAGCGAAAGATAACTTATCTAAATCTACGAAAGTATCGTTCATTAAACCCGTTTCGTTTACGATATGCGTGTCAATTGAAATGTTTTTTACCGATTTCGGTAAGTCTTTATATTTGAAAGATGCGTTATTAGACAACATTTCAATATTAAAAGTTGGAACTGTTGTATCTGTTAAATCACCTTTTACTTTTCCTTTTACTTCAAATTTTCCTGTCGTTTCTACATCTGCTAAACTTCCAGCATATGCAGCAGGAATTAAACCTAAAAAGTTTTTAAAATCTGATGATGGTGTATTGAAAGACAGATCGTACACTTGGCCTTTTTCCACCATTTGAATAAATCCATTGAAATTTAAAGGCAATTGATTGATTAACGCTTTATTTTCTTTGAACGTGTATTTACTGTTTTTTAAATCGATTCCTAAAACAGCATCTAATGAAATTTTTACGTTACGCATAAAATTACTTTTATCCATATCGAAAGTTAAATTGGCCGTTGTTTTGGTATCTAGATCTAAAACATCTTGTTCAAAATTACCAGTTCCTTCATGGTTGATACTGTCTAAAACCATTTTCATTTTAGAAGCTTCATCTTTATAAGTGAATCTTAAATTTTCCACTTCATAATTCTGAATGCTTAACGCGAATGGCTTTTCTTCTTTTGCAGATTCTTTTTCGTCTTTCTTTAAAGCGATATCATAATTACCAATTCCATCTTTATTGAAAAGGATATTTAATTTTGTATTTTCTGTACTGATAGATTCAATCTTCATCGGCTCATCTTCACCGTTGAACAATTCCATCATACTCATTTTTAAGTTGATTTTATCGGAATATACTAACGTATCACCAGCAAAAGGCGCGTTGTTAATTACACTCATTTTGTCAAGTGTTACATTCGCTTTCGGAAAACTTTTAAATAAATTTAAACTTACATCTTCTAATGCAACCTTAGCGTTTACACTTTCATTAATCGTTGTTAAAATCTTTGCTTTAATTTTATCTTTAAACAAAAAAGGCACAGCAGCTAAAACAATTACAAGTAAAAGCACTGAAATTCCCGACCATTTTAAAACTTTTTTCAACATAAGACTGATTTTTTGAAGATTTTTTTAATAGACTACAAAGTTAATACCAAAGTATAAATTTTAACTAAATTATTGTTAAAAAAAACGCCAAACTTGTAAGAATGGCGTCTTTTTTATTTGTATTACAAACTCAAATCGAAAGGCATAAGCATTTGCACTCCTTTTCTATTTTGCATTACTTTTAATTTTTTAAGCAAATTATAATTTTCTTCCCCTAATTCTTCTTTCATCATTGTTTCTTTAGATTTGTAGATACTCGCACCTGCTAATCCTTCTAAAAACTCATTGAAATTTTTCTTGTATTCTGGGTAATTTTCAGTTCTGTAGCTTTTTGTTTTTCCTAAACCTGCAGCATGAGTAATGGCAGCGTCTAAATTTCCTAATTTATCAACTAAACCATTTTTAATTGCGTCAGAACCTGTCCAAACTCTACCTTGTGCAATCGCGTCAACTTGGTCGAAAGTCATTTTTCTTCCTACTGCTACTCTATTCACAAATGTTTTATAAATTTGATCCACACCTTCCAAAGCTAGTGTTTTGTATTCTTCAGAAATAGGTTCGAAAACACTATAACCAATGGCGTTTTTATGCGTTTGAACTTGTTCTGCATTTACTCCATATTTAGTAGCAAATCCGTGCGCATTAGGCAACATTCCGAACACACCAATTGAACCTGTAATAGTTGTTGGTTCAGCAAAAATGGTATTCGCATTACAAGCTATATAATAACCACCAGAAGCGGCTAAATTACCCATTGAAACGACAACTGGTTTTACTTTTTTAGTCAATTCAATTTCTCTCCAAATTAATTCAGAAACCAAAGCACTTCCACCTGGACTATCTACACGAAGTACGATAGCTTTCACATCTTCATCTTCTCTCGCTTCTTTTAGTGAACGATTAATAGAACCTTCACCAATATAATCTACATCACCTTCACCACCATTAATTTGACCTTGTGCATAAATCACAGCAATGATATCATCTTTTGTGTAATCCTCTGATTTTTCTGAAGCATTATTTACATAATCAGTAATAGAAATTGACTCAACATCTTCGTCTTTTTCAACTTTTAATTTTGATTTCAACATGTCATTGAATTCATCTTCATAAGCCACTTTATCCACCAATTTTTGTTGTAAAGCCATTTGCGGAGTTCTTGCTAATAAACCATCAGCAATTGTATTTAATTGTGCTACAGAAATATTTCTGTTTTTAGCAATATCTGTTACTATGGTTTTCCATACTGATTGTAATAAAACCGTAACTTGTTCTCTATTTTCTGGACTAATTTCTTGCGCTAAATAAGGTTCCACCGCACTTTTAAATTTTCCGTGACGGATAATTTCCATCTTTAAACCCGTTTGATCTTGGAAATTTTTAAAGAATAACATTTCTGTTCCTAAACCTTTAAAATCAACTTCTCCAGCTGGATTTAAATATACTTTATCTGCAATAGAACTGATATAATATTCTTTTTGAGAAAAAATATTCGCATACGCATAAACAAACTTTTTCGATTTTTTAAAATCTT
The DNA here is from genome assembly GCF_036321945.1 of Flavobacterium facile. Taxonomy (NCBI): domain Bacteria; kingdom Pseudomonadati; phylum Bacteroidota; class Flavobacteriia; order Flavobacteriales; family Flavobacteriaceae; genus Flavobacterium; species Flavobacterium facile. The sequence goes on along the minus strand of NZ_JAZAYT010000030.1, from coordinate 38,523 downwards.
CTAATTTGTCTCTTAATTCTTTACTTTGTGCTAATCCTAAACCAGATTGGTTGTTAACTATCGTAATTCCTTTAATTTTATCATCTGTTTTTGCGGCATCAATCGCTTTTAAAACTTCAATAAAACCTACTTTATCTTTCGACATCATTAAAGAACTGAACGGACTATCCGATTCATATTTCCCTGCATAATCGAAATTAATTTTCGCTAAATCTAGCTGAATAACCGAATTATCTTTCAATTTTACTTTATCCTCTCCACTTCCTAATAATGCTCCAAGTCCAATCAATAAGAAAAAACTAAGCAACATAAATAAAAATATTCCTACAACAGTAGCAAATACACTCTTAAAAAAATTCATAATTATCATTTTATATACTGATAAGTAGCCTTTTGAACGAATTTGTTACATGTTCATAAAAAAATATTTTTTGTAAAGTATAAGTCTAAAATTGTTTGTTAATTTGTTGGCAGATGAAGACACAAAATACAATTACACTTTCTTTAGGCACAAACATGGGGCACAAATTGGAAAATTTGATAACCTGTATTGATGCTATTCACCATACTATTGCTACCATAATTCAGGTTTCAAAAGTATATGAAACACCTGCTTGGGGTTTTGAAGGTGAAGCTTTTTATAATTGTGTAGTTACGATTCATACGCACAAATCCGCGCCAAAAATATTGAGTCAGATTTTAAAATTAGAAAAAGAATTAGGTCGAATTAGAAGCCATTCTGAAAATTACGAATCGAGAAAAATTGATATTGATATTATTTCTTTTAACGATGAAAGTATTGAAACGGAAAATCTAACTATTCCACATATTCATTTACACAACAGAAAATTTGTTTTGTTTCCTTTACGAGATGTGGCTCCAAAATGGAATCATCCAAAATTAAACAAATCTGTTTCTGAACTAATTATTTCTTGTGAAGACACTTCTGAAATTACAGAAATCGGACACTTAAAAAACCCGATAGAAAATTTAGATTTCCAACAACTGAATTATATCGCCATTGAAGGAAATATTGGCGCTGGAAAAACCACTTTAGCAACAAAAATAGCTGAAGATTGTAATGCTAAAACCGTTTTAGAACGTTTTGCAGATAATCCGTTTTTACCTAAATTTTATAAAGACCAAAGTCGATATGCGTTTCCTTTAGAAATGTCTTTTTTAGCAGATCGCTACCAACAATTATCGGATGATTTGGCGCAATTTGATTTATTTAAAGATTTTGTAGTAGCCGATTATCATATTTTTAAATCGATCATTTTCGCAAAAGTTACGTTACAAGAAGATGAATTTCGTTTATACAAAACCATGTTTGACATCATGTACAAAGACATGCCGAAACCTGATTTATACGTGTATTTGTATCAAAACACCGAGCGTTTATTAGCGAATATCAAAAAACGTGGCAGAACCTACGAACAAGAAATTCCGGCAGAATATTTAGAAAAAATCAATCGTGGTTATTTAGATTATATCAAATCTCAAACCGATTTAAACGTATTAATTATTGATATTTCCGATTTAGATTTCGTTAAAAAACAACAAGATTATGTTTTTATATTGAATGAGATTCACAAGAAAATAGAAAATTAGTACTTGAATTGTCAAACTGAACTTATTTCAGTTTCTAAAAATCAGATTAGATGCTGAATCAAGTTCAGCATGACAAAAAAATCTGTAAAATCTGTGTACCTATTTCAATTTCTGAAACAAATCCCAAATAACAATTCCAGCACTCACAGAAATATTCAAGGAATGTTTGCTGCCTAATTGTGGAATTTCAATCACACCATCCGATAAATTAATCGCTTCTTGAGAAACACCTTTGACTTCGTTACCAAAAATTAAAGCATATTTAGTTTCTGGTTCTGGTTGAAAATCATCTAACATAATGGCATTTTCCGTTTGTTCGATTGAATAAATTTTTACGTTTTCCGCTTTCAATTTTTCTACAACTTCTAAAACTTCTTTCGCGTATTCCCAAGTCACGGTTTCCGTTGCTCCTAAAGCTGTTTTATGAATTTCCTTATTTGGCGGAACAGCCGTAATACCACATAAATAGATTTTTTCAATCAAAAACGCATCTGAAGTTCTAAAAACAGAACCTATATTATGCAAACTTCTAATATCGTCTAACACAATAATAATAGGTGTTTTTTTTGCATCTGCAAATTCTTCTTTACTTATACGATTTAATTCTGCGTTGGCTAATTTTCTCATGCTGCAAAAGTAAGATAAATATGTAAATATTTTAAAACGAAGATTTAAGAAATTTCTATAATTTTTAAAATTTCTCCAATCTGTGTTCCCAACTTTTTTAACTTAAAATTGAATTTTGACATTGTAATTGGTATTGAATTTTGAAATTACTAACTTCGCCAGCACTAAAATTTTACATTGTGGCTAAAAAATCAGCATCCGAAATCAAAGAATCGACTCCAAAAGTATCGCCGTTAATGCAGCAATATAATACCATTAAGGCGAAATATCCTGATGCGTGTTTATTGTTTCGAGTAGGAGATTTTTACGAAACTTTCGGGGAAGATGCCATTCGTGCTTCCAGAATTTTAGGCATTACTTTAACCAAACGTGGTAATGGAAGTGAAAGCGAAACTGCTTTGGCAGGATTTCCACATCATTCTATCAATACGTATTTACCAAAATTAGTCAAAGCTGGACTTCGAGTAGCCATTTGCGATCAATTAGAAGATCCGAAAATGACAAAAACTATTGTCAAACGCGGTGTTACCGAATTAGTGACTCCTGGAGTTTCTTTTAACGATGACATTTTACAATCGAAATCGAATAACTTTTTAGCGGCTGTATTTTTAGGTAAAAAAACCAACGGAATTACGTTTTTAGATGTTTCAACTGGTGAATTTTTAACCGCCGAAGGAAACGAAGAATATATTGATAAGTTGTTGCAAAATTTCAGACCAAGTGAAGTTTTGGTTTCGAAACAACAAAAAGCCGATTTCAAACAGCATTTTGGAGAAGATTTTCATGTTTTCTATTTGGAAGATTGGATTTACAAAGAAGATTATGCTTTTGAAAGTCTAACCAAACATTTTCAAACTAATTCGTTAAAAGGTTATGGAATTGATGATTTCAATGAAGCGGTAATTTCTTCTGGTGCGATTTTATATTATTTATCAGAAACACAACATAATAAAATTCAACACATTACCAACATTCAACGTATTGCAGAAGATGCTTATGTTTGGATGGACCGATTCACGATTCGTAACTTAGAATTATATCACAGCTACAATCCGAATGCGGTGACTTTAATCGATGTGATTGACAAAACGCTTTCACCAATGGGTTCGCGTTTATTGAAACGTTGGTTGGCTTTGCCTTTGAAAGATATCAATAAAATTAAAGGTCGTCATGAAGTGGTGGCTTATTTAAAGGAAAATTCGGAAGAATTAAACCAAATTCAATATCAAATTAAACAAATCTCCGATTTGGAACGTTTGATTTCGAAAGTCGCGACTGGGAAAGTTTCTCCAAGAGAAGTCATTCATTTAAAAGATTCTTTAGATGCGATTATTCCAATTAAAACATTGGCTTTACAATCTAAAAACGAAGCTCTAAAAACCATTGGTGATAGTTTACATGCTTGCGAATTGTTACGAGAAAAAATTGGTTCGACCTTAAATCCGGATGCTCCAGTCGCAATAAACAAAGGAAATGCAATTGCAGTTGGCGTGAATGCAGAATTGGATGATTTAAGAACTATTTCTTCTACTGGAAAAGGATTTCTGGCGGAAATGGAAAAACGTGAAAGTGAAAACACAGGGATTCCATCGTTGAAAATATCATTCAATAATGTTTTCGGATATTATATTGAAATTCGAAACACACATAAAGACAAAGTTCCAACGGAATGGATTAGAAAGCAGACTTTAGTCAACGCGGAAAGATATATTACAGAAGAATTAAAAGAATACGAATCGAAAATTTTAGGAGCAGAAGATAAAATTTCGCAACTAGAAAGCATGTTGTACGAACAATTGGTAAACTGGATGGCAACTTATATCAAACCGGTTCAATTAAATGCCAATTTAATAGCACAAATCGATTGCTTGCAAAGTTTTGCACAAATGGCCATCGAAAATAAATATGTACAACCCGAAATTGATGACACTTTCGATTTAGAGATAAAAGAAGGCCGACACCCAGTTATTGAAAAACAATTACCAGTTGGAACTCCATATATTTCTAACGATGTTTTTTTAGATAGAGAAACCCAACAATTAATTATGATTACTGGTCCAAACATGTCTGGTAAATCGGCGATTTTGCGACAAACGGCTTTAATTGTATTATTAGCGCAAATGGGAAGTTTTGTTCCTGCTGAAAATGTAAGAATGGGCGTTGTAGATAAAATTTTCACTCGAGTTGGTGCTAGTGATAACATTTCTATGGGTGAATCGACATTTATGGTAGAAATGAACGAAACAGCTTCGATTTTGAATAATATTTCTGATAGAAGTTTAGTGTTGTTAGATGAAATTGGAAGAGGAACCTCAACCTACGACGGAATTTCAATCGCTTGGGCTATTGCCGAATATTTACACGAGCATCCGAGTAAAGCCAAAACGCTTTTCGCGACACATTACCATGAATTAAATGAAATGGAAGCTATTTTTAATAGAGTTCAGAATTTTAATGTTTCGGTAAAAGAATTAAAAGACACCGTTTTATTCATTAGAAAATTAGTCAAAGGCGGAAGTGAGCATAGTTTTGGTATTCACGTAGCGAAAATGGCTGGAATGCCACAATTGGTAATTCAAAAAGCAGAAAAAATATTAAAAAAGTTAGAAAAAGACCATTCTGGAGAAGCTTTAAACGGAATTAAGGCCGAAAAAGATGAGATGCAATTGAGTTTTTTCAATTTAGATGATCCTTTATTGGAAGATATTAAGCAAGAAATTATGAATATTGACATCAATACTTTGACTCCAGTGGAAGCTTTGATGAAATTAAATGAAATTAAAAGAATGATTAGCAAAAAATAATTTGTGATAACATTTTCAATTTCAAAAGATTAAAGAAAAGGTTAAAAAAAGATTATATTTTTTTTTAAAAAAAGCACTTGTGATAATAAAAATATATTCTATATTTGCACTCGCAATAAGAAACTATTGCAAATGTTCATACAAATAAAGAAACGCGAAAATAGCTCAGCTGGTAGAGCGCGACCTTGCCAAGGTCGAGGTCGCGGGTTCGAGCCCCGTTTTTCGCTCTATAAATAAAATTTTGCTTGAGTGGTGGAATTGGTAGACACGCTGGACTTAAAATCCAGTGAGCAGTAATGCTCGTGCGGGTTCAAGTCCCGCCTTGAGTACTAATACTTTCTAAGGAAAGTACATCAAAATTTTAAATATATTACCAATAAGTTGCTTGAGTGGTGGAATTGGTAGACACGCTGGACTTAAAATCCAGTGGGTAGTAATGCCCGTGCGGGTTCAAGTCCCGCCTTGAGTACTAAAAGCTTCAAACTTTGTTTGGAGCTTTTTTTGTTTATATATGTACGAGATCTTCTTCTCAAAATTTCGCAATTAAAATACTATATTGCATCAAAATACAATCACAACAAATGGCAACTTTTGTAATTAGCAAAAAACTTAGCGGACATTACAAATACGAATTAAATACTCGTAGAGGAAAAACTATTTTTATTAGCAACGCTTTTGAATTGCGTTTTGAATGCGAAGATGAAATTGAATTACTTAAGAAATCCATTGACAAATTGTTTTTTATGCGTTTTCGCTCACCAGCAGGGAAATTTTACTTTAAAATCCTTTTAAATGACAAGGAATTAGCCGTTAGCCGAAAATACTCTACACAATTAATGTTAGAAAAAGGAATAACCGAAATTTTAAAGTATGGCGCTAAAGCCGAATATTTAGATTTCTCTAAATCTGAAGATATTTTTCCGCCAGCAGAAGATGTTTTTGGATAACTGAGAGTTGTTTCACAAAGACACACAAAGTCTCGCAAAGATTCACAAAACTTTTATTTCAAACCGATCAAAGAAATGACAAGTTTGCGCTTTCTTTCGTTGAGTTTAGAGCAAAAAAAATCCCGATTTACATCGGGATTGATTTCTTTTCGAAAAGAAGGTCAAATATTATTTTTTAACTTCTTCTTTAACTTCTTCAACTTTAGCAGCAGCAGAATCAACTACAGTAGCAGCAGAATCAACAACAGCAGCAGCAGAATCAACTACAGCAGCAGCAGAATCAACTACAGCAGCAGTAGAATCAGCGTTTACAGCCTCATCAGCTTTTTTGTTACAAGAAACTAATACTGCAGCAACGAATGCAATGCTTAAAACAACTTTTTTCATCTTAATTTTATTATAAAGGTTAATTATTTATGGAGCAAAGATATAAAAAAATTTAAATGACAAATACTTTTTTGACTTTTTTTTAAATTATTTTTTCTTTGTTGTCCGGATTGCAATTTACAACTACCGTGCCAAACTTTATTTTTTTGCTTTTTTAGGCGTATTTGGCTGATTATAAATGATTTTCATTTCATCAATTAAGTTTTTTGCACCAGCAAATTTATCAATGATAAATAAAATATAGCGTGAATCAACCATAATATTCCTACAAATATCTGGAGAATAATACACATCACTCATCGTGCCTTCCCACACTCTATCAAAGTTTAAACCTATCAGATTTCCGTTAGCATCTAAAGCCGGACTTCCAGAGTTTCCACCAGTAGTATGATTCGTCGCAATGAAAGCTACTGGCATCTTACCGTTTTCAGCATATTTACCATAATCTTTCGCATTGTATAGATCAATTAACTTTTGTGGAACATCAAACTCATAATCACCAGGAACGTATTTTTCCATTACACCATCTAAATAAGTAAACGGCGTATAAACTACTGCATCACTTGGTTTGTAACCTTTCACTTTTCCGTAAGTAACACGTAAAGTAGAATTCGCATCAGGGAAAATTCTAGCTGATTTCGGACTTAATTCTAAAATCGCTTTCATATACGTACGTTGTGTAGCAATATTTTTTAAGTTGATTTCATCATATTTTGGTGCTACATTTTTATTATAAGCTTCTGCAATTGTTTTCACAAAAGCAAAACCTTTATCTTGATTTAATTTTTCTAAAACTGTTTTTGTATCGCCAGATAACAATTCTTTTAATCCATTATACGACGTTAGTTTTGAAGATTTAAAAATATCAGTAGCAACTTGAGTCGCATTGATTCCTTTTAAATTGCTTGGTAAAAATTGTTGTGGCGATTTTTTACTGTAAATATCAATTAGTTTTTCGAACACTTTTTCATCTACTTGCGCATTGAAATCTTTATACAAAGGTTCAAAACTCTCCATTAAATTCTTTTTTCTATCATTGAAAGCTTGTTCTCCTTTTGAATTATAAACTTGCTCCAATTGAAACAACCTGTACCCAAAAGATAAAATTTCTGTATTTCTTAAAACCACTTCTGTATAATAATCTCTTGCAATAGCATATTCTTTAATTTCAGCATAGTTTTTAGCAAAATCGGATAATAAATTTCCATACTCTACTTGTTTTCCAGCATTGGTAATTTTAGTCGTTAGATCTTTTTCGAATTTTTGCTTTGCTCCTACTGCATTCGCTTTTATTAAACCTTTGCGTTCTCCAATCCATTTTTTCCAATAATTAGCTACACCAGCATATTTTGAAGCGTATTGAATTTTAATCGCTTGATCTTTTCTCATGAAACCATCTTGTACTTTCAAAGCCGCATCACGCACTTCAATTCGAGCAGGATTTAAATCGTTGACCATTTGTTCTACAGCATAAGAAGGTAAATATTCTGTAGTTCTTCCAGGATAACCTAAAACCATTGTAAAATCATTTTCCTTAATTCCTTTTGCAGAAACTGTGAAAAAGTGTTTAGGCGTATAAGGCACATTATCTTTCGAATATTCAGCAGGACGGTTGTTTTTATCCGCATAAACTCTAAACAAAGAAAAATCTCCTGTGTGACGAGGCCAAACCCAGTTGTCTGTATCTGAACCAAATTTTCCAATTGAACTTGGTGGCGCTCCAACCAAACGAATGTCTTTAAAGTTTTCAGTTACGAATAATAAATACTGATTTCCATCGTAAAAAGAACGTACTAAAATATCTTGCCAAGCTTCTTTTTTAAACGTTTTAGAAATTTCCGCAATGTTTTGTTGAATTTTCTTTTGTTTATCTGCTTCAGTTAACGCTTCTGTTCCTGCTAAAATTGCAGTTGTAACATCATTAATACTTACAATAAAAGTCACTACCACACCTGGGTTTGGTAATTCTTCTTCCATTTTATAAGCCCAAAACCCGTTAGCTAAATAATCGTGTTCTACCGTTGAGTGACTTTGAATATTATCATAACCACAGTGGTGATTAGTCAATAACAATCCTTTTGAAGAAATCATTTCCGCTGTACAACCACCATCAAATTGAGGAACAGCATCTTTTAATGACGATGTATTAATCGAATAAATTTGTTCTGCTGTAAGTTTGGAACCTAAAGCTTTCATTTCGTTTTCATTCATCCCTTTTAATAAAGATGGAATCCACATTCCGCCTTGTTGGGCATTGACTTGAACGATAAATAGTAGTAAAAATAATTTTAAAAATTTCATGTGTAAATATTTATTGTTATTAGATGAGCAATTATAATTTATATTTTAATATTTTTCGATTATGAACTTCAAAATCGTGGGCAAGATACAATTTTTGTGCATTTTCATTATGTTGTTCTACTTCCAAGTAGAGCATTTTAACATTTAATTGTGAACTTTCTTGTTGAATAAACTGAACTGCTAGCTTTCCGAATCCTTTTCCTTGATATTCCTTTTTAATATATAATTCGTCTAAAAAAGCCAATATTCCTTTGTATTCGAAGCTAAAAATAAATGTTAGAATAACATAACCAATTACTTCTTCACCTTTATAAATCAGCCATGCTTTTCCTAAATTAGGATTTGCAATAAAGGTTTCGAAAAGTTGTTTCGATTCCTCAATATGAATAGGATAATTATCAATGGCATAAAAATCCTGCATCATAGAAACGATGGAATCAATTTGACTTTTTTGTAAATTTTGAAAAGTTATCATTTTGATTTTAGTTTGAAATAAGTATGATTTAACATCTCGTTATTTTCTTCAATCACAAAACCTAAAAATTTCATTTCTTCCAAACATTTTTCCACAGAAGAAACCTCAACATTGATATCATACAAATTTTCATCATCACTGTTTTCAACTAAAAATATCTTGCTTGGAAAGAAACCATTTAAAGCATTTATAAATTGTTTGATTTTGCCTGAAAAATACAAGCGATTTTCTTGCTGATCAAAAACATTTTTATAATCTCTTTCGAAAGATTTAATTAATAAAGAATTTATAATTGAAACATTATAAGTCTTAAAGTTTTCAAGTTTTGATACTTTTTCCAACTTCAATTTATTGAGAAGTTTTTTTTCAAAAATGATTCTTTCTTGATTATCTAGCAGATTTCCTTTATAAAAAACATACAACAAATCATCTTTGATTTTTTCATCAATACTAGTATGAAGAAAATCATAACCTAATGATTGTAAAATACCTTTCAAATAGATATAATTCCCATAAGAATATTTCTTATTTATTCTGAAAAAATAAGACCCAAGATTTACATTAGTTTTATCTAAATCGAAAGCTTCTTTTATTGAAGAATCATTAGCAATTGAATCATATTTTAAAAGCAAACTATCGCGAACTCGATTCATTTTTTTAGCTAATTCTTTTCCTTTTAATTTATTATCAATAACAATTTTACTTTCTTGTGAAAAAGAAAATTGCATACTAAAAACACATAATAAAACTAGAAACCTCATCATAAAACCGATTTTAAAATACTATTTGTCGCGCCTTTATTCATTTGAACAAAAGTGCTACAAATATGACCTTTTTCGTAACGTTCGTCTTCATTTTGAAGTAATAAATCGAACGCTTCATTTAATTCCGATTGGTTTTTTACAGAAATACAACCTTCTAAACCAACCAAAGCAGTAGCTTCTGCAAAATGCGAATAATTTGGACCAATTACTATTGAAATTCCGAAAGTCGCGGGTTCTAAAATATTATGTACGCCTGGATTTCCATAACCTCCACCAACATAAGCAATATCAGCATAACTGTAGATTTTGGTTAAAATTCCGATGGTGTCGATAATGAATACGTTGTATTCACGTAAGGACAAGTCGCGACTTGTCCGTTCATTATATTCCGAAAATAAAATTGCTTTTTTTGTAATGGATTGTTGCAAATTCTGAATTTGTTCCGATTTGATATTATGCGGCGCAATAATAAACTTCACATTATCCGCCGATTGATTAATGAAATTCACCAATAACTCTTCATCCTTCGGCCAGCTGCTTCCTATTACAATTGTGGTTTGGTTATTTTTAAATTGTTCGATAAAATCTAAAGTATTGTCTTTTTCTAAAATCGCCACTACTCTATCAAAACGCGTATCGCCAGAAACTTTTACATTCGTAAAACCAATAGATTGCAATAAAATTTTCGATTTTTCATTCTGTACAAAAAAGTAATCGAAAGTTCGCAAAGCTTTTTTGTAAAATCCGCCATACCATTTAAAAAAGACTTGTTTTTCTCGGAAAATTCCTGAAATTAAATAAGTAGAAATATTTCTTTGTTTTAATTCGCACAAATAATTAGGCCAAAATTCGTACTTGATAAAAAATACTTTTTCTGGATGAACTACATCTAAAAATTGCTTCGCATTGGCTTTTGAATCTAAAGGTAAATATACTGTAGCATCAGCAATTGCATTATTTTTTCGAACCTCATAACCTGAAGGCGAAAAAAAGGTAACTACAATTTTATGATGTGGAAATTGTTCTTTTACTTTTTCAATCACAGGCAAACCTTGTTCGTATTCACCTAAAGATGCAGCGTGAAACCAAAAGACTTTATCTTCTGGATGAATTTTATCTTTTAAAGTTGAAAAAACCGATTTTCTACCTTCTACAAATAATTTCATTTTCGGACTAAAAAGAGCCAAAAGTTTCAAAATTTGAGTAGCTAAAAGAATATTTAAATTATATATTTGGTACATATTTTATTTTTACATAATAAAAATACAAATGTTTAATTAAATAATGACTTAATGAAACCATTTCATAAAAAACTTTTATTTTTCTTTATAGGATTTACAGTATATTCTATAATTTCAAGTTATTTTTTGTTTGAAAACGAATCTATTTTAAAAATTTTATTTAGATCTTTTTTAAGTTCTTTATTAGCTTGTTTGATAATTTATTTTTTACAAAGAAAAAAGCAATCTTCGAATGATAATTAGTAATTTTGCGAACAGAAAATTTGAGATATGAAAAAATTACAAATGGTTGACTTAAAAAGTCAATACGAAAAAATAAAAGAAGAAGTTAATGCTTCTATTCAAGACGTTTTAGAAAACAATACTTATATAAATGGACCTTTAGTTCACCAGTTTCAAGCTGATTTAGAAACTTATTTAGGTGCCAAACATGTTATTCCTTGTGCTAACGGAACGGATGCGCTTCAAATTGCGATGATGGGATTAGGTTTACAGCCAGGAGATGAAGTGATTACTGCCGATTTCACATTCGCAGCAACAGTTGAAGTAATTGCTTTATTGCAATTGACACCCGTTTTAGTGGATGTTGATATGAATAATATGAACATTTCTTTAGACGGAATTAGAAAAGCGATTACTCCAAAAACAAAAGCGATTGTTCCAGTACATTTATTTGGTCGTGCGGCGAATATGGATGCGATTATGGAAATTGCCAATGAACATAATTTATATGTAATTGAAGATAACGCTCAAGCCATTGGTGCAGATTATACGAATAAAGACGGCGTTAAAAAGAAAGTTGGGACTATTGGACATGTTGCAGCAACTTCATTTTTTCCATCTAAAAACTTAGGTTGTTATGGTGATGGTGGAGCTATTTATACGAATGATGACGATTTAGCTCATATTATTAGAGGAATTGTAAATCACGGAATGTACGAAAGATATCATCATGATGTAGTTGGAGTAAATTCACGTTTAGACAGTATTCAAGCTGGCGTTTTAAAAGCAAAATTACCACATTTAGATAGCTATAACAGAGCTCGACAAGATGCGGCAAGAAAATATACTTTAGCATTAGGTGTAAATCCAAACATTGTGGCGCCAACCATTTGTGAAAATTGTGATTGTCACGTATTTCATCAATATGTAATCAGAATTACGAATGGAAAACGTGATGCTTTATTAGCACATTTACAAGAAAAAGGAATTCCATGTGCGATTTATTACCCAATTCCATTACATAGTCAGAAAGCCTATGCGGATGTTCGTTACAAAGAAGAAGATTTTCCAGTAACCAATCAATTGTGTAAAGAAGTAATTGCGTTGCCAATGCATACGGAATTAGACGACGAACAAATTAAATTTATTACCGAAAACATCTTAAATTATGTTTAAAAAGTCACTTGGATTAGTATTAATTCTTTTTACTTATTCTGTTTTTTCACAAACTCAAAATATAGCATCTATAAGTGTTGGCGGAGGTAGTTATACCTTACCTCCAATTAGTGCTCAATCTGAATTTTCTAAATCGCAAACAATATATTATCCAGATCAATTAAAATTTACCGGAACTATAAATTCAATAAGATACTTTAAGGCATTTGGTACTCAAAGTATGGCTAATTCTAACAATTGGAAAGTAAAAATTGGATTAACAAATAAACAAGCGTTTTCAAATGGGGATAATTTTGTTGACACTAGTACTTTTACTGAGGTTTTTAGTGGTGTTTTAACATTAGACACTTCCTATAACATTAATATTATTTTTAACACACCATTTTATTATGATGGATTAAGTAATATATTAATAGAAGTTGAAGAAACAAGTCCTGGATTAACATCAAGTGGCTCTACTGGATTTCAAGGATCAGAAGATTTTGCAAATCCACCAAAAAGAACAATGGTTCAAATGTGGGGAACTAGCTCAGCTACATCTACAGTTTATGAAAATTCTTATCCAGAAACGGAGTTTTTTGGTAACTTACAACAATGTATGGCTCCTGGTGGAAATATAAGTAATATAACAGAAAATTCAGCAACACTTAACTTTAGTAACAATGCCAATATTACAGGATATAATTACATTATTTATCCTGAAAACACTCCAGAACCAATAAATTACACTTTCACAACTCAAGCTACTACAAATTTAACAAATTTATTAGCTGCTCAGAAATATTACATAAAAGCTTCAACTAATTGCACAAATCCACCAGGATTAATATATAGTGTTTCAAATTTCACAACTTTGCAACAAACAATTTCTGTACCTCATACAATAACTTTTGAAGGAGATTTTTCAAGAGATTATCTTTTAAGTTCTGGATATTTAGCAAACGCAATAGTTCAACCTAACATTGGAAACAACAATAGCAATGGACTTAAATTTATGGGAAGCACTGGATCAACAACTCCGTGGGATTCAAATAATGTTTGGGTAAATAACACAGAATTTATTAGCCGAATTTCTTTAAAAATAAATTTAACAAACAATCCTGCCAACCCTATTCTTACTTTTGATTTAAAACAGAAATTAGACACCTCTATGAGGATTTTAGTTGATGGATTTGTATTACCATATACTTATAATGCAGTAAATGTTAACGACACTGATTTCAGAAAAATAACAATAGATTTAAGTCAATTCAACGGAAGAACAATTACTTTTAACATTGAGCATTTAAGTTTGTATTCTGGAGCAACTGATATTCGTGTTGGCTATATAGACAATATTGAATTAAAATCAGGAGTTTGCTATTTAACAAAAAATGAAATTAATGTAACTCCAACTCAAAATTCATTAACTTTAGATTACACAGATGCAAATTCTAATTTTGATTTTGCAATTATTCCTTACAACAGTTCTTTAGCCGACAGACAATGGACAAGTATTAGCTTACCTTATACAATTACAAATCTAACTGCAGCAAAAGCGTATAAAATATATCTAAGAAAAAAATGCAATACAGAAGACAGTAATTTTATTGAATTAACACCTTCTATAAATCCCGAAACAATAAATACCTTACCTTTCGTTGTATACAATCAAAATTCAACTTTAAATAGCTACATTTCTCCTAATTACAGAAATAGCAGTTCCTATGTCATATTTAATTCACCAACAAGTATTGCCATGTTACAAAAACATGGTAGTGATTTATGGGTTGGAGGAACTTCACCAACTGAAAGTCAAGCATGGATAGACAATAGTAATTTTATTTTTTCAAACAAAATGATTGTCAATGCAACTAATTTTACTTCATTAATATTAAACATTAATTTAAAATTAGCAAGATTAGGAACAAATTCATCTTGGTTTAGAGTATTAGTAAATGGTAATCAAGTTGGCTCAAGTTATACTGCAACTACAGTTAATTCTGATCCTTTTCAATTAAGAAGTTTTGATTTATCTTCCTATGTTGGTAATATATTAACAATTGAATTACAACATAGTGGAAAAGATACTGGCTTTTCAAGCGGAGGTGTAAACGACGCTGCATATATTAAAAAAATTGACTTCACTGGCGTTTTAGAAAATGAAACATTTGAAATGGATAACTTAAAAATATATCCAAATCCATTTACAAATTACATTAAAATTGAAGGTTTAGAAAATGAATTTGATATAAGTTTATTTTCAATAGATGGAAAAGAAATTATGAAAGTTTCTAAATTAAATTCTTCTCAAAATATCGACCTAAGTAAATTGGAAACAGGAATTTATAATATGAAAATCAAAACAACTGATTCAATTATAAATAAAACAATTATAAAAAAATAATGAAAATACTAGTAACAGGAGGTTTAGGTTTTATTGGTTCGCATACCGTAGTAGAATTACAAAATGAAGGATTTGAAGTAATTGCCATAGATAATTTATCAAATTCTTCCCTTGAAGTTTTAGATGGAATTGAGCGCATTACTGGCAAAAAACCAATTTTCGAAAACATTGATTTACGAAATAAAGCTGCTGTTCAAAGTTTCTTTGCAACACATTCGGATATTTCTGGTGTGATTCATTTCGCAGCAAGTAAAGCAGTTGGGGAAAGTGTTGAAAATCCGTTATTATATTACGAAAACAACATTAACGCGTTGGTCTATGTATTGCAAGAAATCACTAAATTAGAAAAGGCTAATTTTATTTTTAGTTCATCTTGTACAGTTTACGGTCAAGCCGAAGTGATGCCGATTACAGAAAACGCTTCTGTACAACCAGCTATGTCGCCTTACGGAAATACGAAACAAATTGGTGAAGAAATCATTACTGATGTAGCAAAAGTAACGAATATGAATTCCATACTTTTACGATATTTCAATCCAATTGGCGCACATGAATCGGCTGAAATTGGCGAATTACCGTTGGGAGTTCCTCAAAATTTAGTACCGTTTATTACGCAAACTGCTTTTGGTTTACGAAAAGAACTTTCTGTTTACGGAGATGATTATCCAACACCAGATGGAACTGCGATTCGTGATTATATTCACGTGGTTGATTTAGCAAAAGCACATGTAATTGCTATGCAACGTTTATTGAATAAAAAAAATATCAACAAAGTTGAAACTTTCAATTTAGGAACAGGAACAGGAAGTTCGGTTTTAGAAGTAATTAACTCTTTTGAAAAAGTTTCTGGACAAAAATTAAATTATAAAATTGTGGGAAGACGTGAAGGCGACATTACTGAAGCTTACGCGAACACCGACAAAGCCAACAACGTTTTAGGTTGGAAAGCCGCTTTAAGTTTAGACGAAAGTTTAGCTAGTGCTTGGAAATGGGAACAGAAGATTAGGAATTAGTTCTCAGTCTCAGTTTTCAGTTTTCAAAAAAAATACTTAAAAAAATAAAAAATGCCTAAAAATTTAGATGTCAAACTAATACTTTCCATGATTATTGTGGGATTAGTTTGGGGAACCACCTTTTTAGGTATTTCAATTGCAGTTGAAACTATTCCACCATGGTATTCTACAACTATTAGGAATTTTATAGCCGCTTCTATTATTTTTATCATCCTTCTTTTTCAAAAAGAATTCAAATGGATTGGTTGGAAATCTTTAAAACAACAACTTATTTTGTCTGTTTTAATGTTAGTTTTTGCTAATGGTTTTACCACAGTGGCCGAACAAACTTTACCTTCCGGATTAACCTCTATCATTAGCGCTGTAAATCCAGTAGTCATCTTTTTATTAAGTATTGGATTTCAACTCCAAAAACCAACATGGAAAGGTATTCTAGGTGTTTTATTAGGTTTTTCAGGTGTGCTTTTTATTTTTAAAGATGGCTTGGGCGATATTTTAAATCCAAATTATAAAACCGGTGTTTTATTTTTAAGTATTGCCATATTGAGTTGGGGTTTTGGTACTATTTATTCTAAAAAAATTAGCAGTCAACCCAATAATTTGATGCTCAATTTATTTTATCAATTTATACTAGCTGCTGCCATTCAAATTGTGATATCACTTATACTTTATCCTAATTCTGAAATTGAAACTTGGTCGATAAAAAGTATTGCAGCTGTAATCTATTTGGCCGTTTTTGGTTCTGTAGTTGCAATGTTTAGTTACCAATATGCTTTGCAGAAAGTTACTCCAATTCAGGTTTCTATCTTAACATATGTAAATACAGTTATTGCTGTTTTCTTAGGTTGGTATTTAAACAACGAGGTAGTTACAAAAGATTTTATTATTGCGGTAATTTTAATAATTATTGGCGTTTTCGTGATTAATTATAAAGGCAAAAAGTAAAAAAGCTAATTTACACGAACAAAAAAATCCCAACTTTCATTGGGATTCCTTTCAAAGAATTACTTTTTAGAAGCTTCTTTCAATTTTTCTGCAGCTTCATCTAACTTCTCAGCACCTTTCTCAAGAGCTTCTCCAGCTTTTGCTTGAGTAGAATCAACAGCTTTGTCTAATTTTGCGGCAGCCGTGTCAATCACTTCTTCCGTTTTAACTTCCAAAGAGTCTACTTTGTTTTCTAATTCTTTTTTGTTTTTGTCCTCGCAAGAAACTAAAACTGCAGCAACGAATGCAAAACCTAAAATTGCTTTTTTCATTTTGGTTGTGATTTAATAAGTTATTATTTTTTGAACTTATAAATCGATATTCAAATTGCGTGCCAAAAAATTTAAACTTTTCCTAAAGTATATAATTGTTCCATTGTTGGTGTTTTACTTCCGCCTGCTGGCTCTAAAGTAATCCCGAAAGCTTCCGCTCCAACTGTTCCATCAACTTCAATTAAATATTTCATTTTATCTTCCGCATTGTCAATTAAACCAATACTTGTTGGCGTTAATGTAGGTGCTAATTTTAGTGACCAAACTTGGTATACCATTCCGTCTGGCGGTGTTGGCAAACTAGATGCGTCAATAAAAACTTTATTCGTTTTATTGTTCCAATACACTTTTGCAGATGAAGTTGGAGAAATAGCTTGACCCGCTAATTTTACAACCACATTATTTTCATCTTTTAGCACTGAATAGGAAGTATTAATTTGATTGTTTAATTTTTCCTTTGCTGAAACTGTTTGCTCTAACGTGTTTTTTTCGTTTAACAAATTGTCAATTTCGCTTACGTTATTTTGTTGTAAATTAAATAAATAGCCACAACTCAATAAGAAAACTGCAGCAGCTGTCCAACCAACATATTGACTTAAATTTGATTTTGGTTTCAACGGAACAACTTTCGTATCAATATCTAATTTCTGCTTAATTTTATTATAATTTTCAGCAGATAATGTTGGCGCAAAACTAGACGACAAAGCAATAACAGATTTCTCTATAGAAATAATTTCGTTTTGAACAGCAACATCTTGAGCAGCAATTTTAGCAATTTCAGCCGTTTCTGATTCAGACAATAATCCGAATACATACAACTCTAAATTACCAGACTCTATTAATTCTTTATTTTTCATAACTATACTTGTAAATAAGTTCTTAAATCGTTGATACAAGTTCTATTTAAAGTTTTTACAGTACCTAATGGCATTTCCAGTTCCTCCGAAGTTTCCGCCTGAGTGTATCCTTTAAAAAATAACAAATCTATAATTTGAATACATTTTGGTTTTAGTTTTTTAATAAACTCACTTACACCAATTATATCAATTTTATTCATAAACTTATTCTCGTTATCTATTATACCTACGAAATTATCTAACTCTTGGTTTTTCAAAGATTTATTATATCCCTTAGACCGCATTTTATCTATGGTTGTGTTTCGTGTGATGTTTAACATCCAAGTATACAATCTTCCTTTATCTGTATTATAAGAATCAATATTCGACCAAATTTTCACAAATACATCTTGTAAAACGTCTTCTGCTTCTTCTCTATTTTTTATTAAATTAGAAATAACAGCAAACAAACTTTTTGAATACATATTGTATAAATAAGTGTAGGCTTTGCCATCTTTCTTTTCAATAAGACTTAAAACTTCTTCTTGACTCATTAGATTATATTTTATGTTTTTACAAATCTATATAAAATTATTCTAAATAAACTCCAGTTTTAAATATTAACAAATTTTGTATTCTGTTTAACCTTGATAAATATAATAATTTTTAAGTATCCGAAAAAAATAAAAGATTTTAAATCCAAGTAATTCTTTTTCTCGTACATGAGTAAAATGAAATCTTAAAAATAAAAAGCGATATGAAAAATTTACTATTTACAATCACCCTAATAACCATGAATTTTATGAGTGCGCAAGTTGGAATCGGCACAACTGTTATTCAAAATGGTGTTGAATTACAAATTGAAAGTAACAACAGAGGTTTACTTATACCAAGAGTAGCTTTAACAACAACTTTACTTGCGGCGCCTGTTGGCCCAGCACCAATTGCAACAGGAATTTTAGTATACAATACTGCTACTTCCGGAATTGGAATTACTGGTGTTACTCCTGGTTTTTATTATTGGTCGGGTACAGAATGGACGGCTTTAAAATCTACTGCAGGACAAAACTGGAGTTTGACAGGAAATGCAGGAACTTCTCCAGGTACACAATACTTAGGAACTTCTGACAATCAGAATTTACAAATCAGAACTAATTCCGCATTAAGAATGACAGTAGAAAATGACGGCCAAGTAATTGTTGGAGCAGGAACGTCACAAACTAATACACTAACAACTATAAATGCTGGAGCCGCACAAATTGGATTATTTGTAAATAGTTCTAATTCAGCAAGAACAATACGTGCTTTAAATGCTACAGGTACTCAATTCGTAATTGACGGAGGAAATTTAGATGCAAACGGAGGAAGAGGAGTAATTGGTATTAGTGCTAATCCAGCAGCAAATGCAACTTCAACGGTAATGGGTGTGCTTGGCGTAGGTGGAAGAACCACATTTACAGAATTACCAGGTGAATCAATTGGAACATCTGGACAAGGAACAACAGGTATTTTTGCCAGAGGCGTTGGTAAAGGTGCAGGAGTAGATTATACTACAGGATATTTTGAATACGATCAAGATGACAATTTAACTACAAGCAATGGTCCTTTTGCCAGAATTGCAGGTAAAGATGTTGATTATTTTACTGGTACAACTACGGCAAGAAGAGATGTAACTTATGGAGGTTATTTTGACGCCAATACTTCTACAACAGATTTTGTTTTTGTTGGAGCAAAAAATAATGGAACTTCTTATAAAGTTTTAGGTGGCGGATCTGTATCAACTATGGTGAAAGATGACGAAGGAAATAACAGAATTTTACACGCAACAGAAACGCCAGAAATATTATTTGAAGATTTTGGAACTGGAAAATTAGTAAATGGTGAAGCCTATATTTCTATAGACAAGTTATTAAGCAAACACATTTATATTGATGAAAAACACCCCATGAAAGTTTTTATTCAATTAGAAGGAGATTGCAATGGCGTATTTGTAACGGAAAAAACAACAAACGGATTTAAAGTAAAAGAATTAGGCAAAGGAAAATCAAACGTATCTTTTTCATGGAATTTAGTTGCAAACAGAGCAGATGTATTAGATAATAACGGAAAATTAGAATCTAAACATGTTGATGTTCGTTTCCCAATTGGACCAAACAAATTAAATACGGAAAAACAAGTGGAAAGAAAATACGAAATTAACAATCAAAAATAATTGCATATTTCAATCCAAAAAACAATCCCAATTATGCAAATAGTTGGGATTGTTTTATTTCATCAAGTTAAAAAAAACATCATAAAGCCTTTAAAAACAATACTTCAAAAAATAATTCACATTTTTTAAATCCAAGAACAAACTTTTTCCGTAAGTGTATATATAATCATTAAACTTAAACAAAATGAAAAAATCAAAATTGTACATAAGCCTTTCGTTAGTAGCGATAACAGGTTTATTATTAGTAGCGGCAGATCACATTGATTCGCCAGGTGTTTCAAACACAGGAAACGACATTACAGATGTATATGCGTTTCAAGGTGCAGACACCAACAACTTAGTATTTGTAGTAAATACGCAAGGATTACTTACACCAGGAACAACAGGTGCAGCAACATTTAAAGAAAACGTTTTAACAGAAATCAACATTGACAACAATGGAGATAATGTAGAAGACTTAGTAATTCAAGCAATTAGAAGAGGAAATAAAATGCACTTTTTCGGACCAATTGCTCCAGGAACAACAGGCACAAGCAGCACAATTAAAACTTCAAATGCAGCAGGTTCTGTAGAAATTTCTCAATACGGAAGCGCAGCAATGACTTCAACTTCTGGTGGAATGAAATTTTTCGCTGGACCAAGAGATGATCCTTTCTTCTTTGATTTAAATCAATACAAATTAGTAATTGCAGGAACAGCTTCAGGATTTAACAACCCAGGAACAGATACTTTCGCAGGAACTAATGTATTATCAACTGTTATTGAAGTTCCAAAATCAATGTTAGGATCAAGTAGTTCAATTAACGTTTGGGCTGAAACAAAAGAAAAACAATAATTAATTTTTAAATCGAAATAAAATGAAAATAAATGCTATAAAATTTCTGACTTTATCAATTCTTACAGCTACTACATTTGTAAGTTGTAATAATGATGACACCGTAATTGCCGAAGAACAAACAGATTTCTCAGGAACTTACGTACAAAAAGATCAAATGGCTCGTCCTGCAATTAACACAGTTTTTATTGCTTCAGGTGCTCCAAAAGATGCTTTCAACACGACTACTCCATCAGCTATGGGAGCCAATTATCAATCGGTATTTCAATCGAGATTATTAGCTTTGAATTCTGGTTATACTACTAACGCTTTAGGACAAACTGCAACTCAATTAACAACTTTACTAGCTACTGACGTATTAGGCGTATCTAAAACTGGAACAACAACATTTTTTGATGGAACTAATGTACTAACAGGAAGAGCTTTAGCAGATGATGTTATTGATACGGAATTATTATTAATTTTTGGCGGACCAACTGGCGGATCAAATCCAGGTTTGACTTCAGATCACGTTGGTGCGAACGACAAAGCATTTTTAACTTCATTCCCATACTTAGCAACTGCTTGGTAAAATATTTAAAAGCGTGCATAAGTAATATTGTGCACGCTATTTTTTCAAAAAACTAAACTAAAAACCACAACAATGAAAATATCTAATCTTCTAAAAATTATAGTTTTTACAATTAGCATATCTAGTTGTACAAACGAAAAAACTAAAGTAACGAATGCATCAGATTATGATTCTTACTTAAAAATATCTGAAAATAAAAACATACAACTAGCCAAAACAGAAATTGATTTTTGGCAGAAAAAATATGATACAGCTCCTAATCAAACAAGTTATTTAAGTCAACTTGCAGGATATTACACTTCCTTATTTGAAACTACTTTTGAAGTCAATCATCTATACAAAGCAGAAGAATTATTAGTAAAAGTTAATTCCGATTTAAAATATACTGAAGTTGGACCAATTCGTTCATTGGCAAAAAATTACATCACACAACATCGTTTTAAAGAAGCATTAATTTTAGCAAACAAAGCTTTAAAAATTGGTGAAGGCTTTAAAGAAACTCAAAAACTTCTTTTTGATGTAAATATGGAATTAGGAAATTATGCTGAAGCGAAGAAAAACTTATCCAAATTTTACAACACAGAAGATTTCGATTATTTAATCAGAATGGCAAAATGGAACGATCACATTGGTGATTTACCAACTGCGATTACTTTGATGGAAAAAGCAACCAAAAAAGCAGAATTAAATGAAAATAAACATTTAAAAATTTGGTCTTATTCTAATTTAGGAGATATGTATGGTCATGCTGGAAGAATTTCCGACAGCTATACATTTTATTTAAAAACACTTAAAGAAGACGAAAACAATTATTACGCTTTAAAAGGAATTGCTTGGATTGCCTTTTCACACGAGAAAAACACGAAAGAAGCCAGCCGAATTATCGACATCATTGCTAAAAAACACAATTCACCAGATTTTAAATTATTTAAAGCAGAACTAGCAGAATTCAACAAAAACGAACAAGAAAAAAACAAATATATTCAAGAGTATTTTGCCGCATTACAGCAGAGAAATTATGGTGTAATGTATAACAAATACAACGCCATCTTATTTGCTGATAATAAGAAAGATGCCGTAAAAGCATTAGAAATTGCCTACCAAGAAATTAAAAACCGACCAACACCAGAATCGTATGATTTACTGGCTTGGGCGAATTATAACTTAGGAAATACCAAAAAAGCGTTAGATATTTGCGAAAAACATATCGTAAACAAATCCTTTGAACCAGAAATAAATTACCATTTGGCCGAAATTTACAAAGCCAATAAAATGACTGATAAAATTAAACCAATTAAGGAAGATTTATTATCAAGCATTTATGAATTAGGTCCAAATATGAAAGAAAAAATAGAAAAACTATAATGAAAAAACTATTTCAAATCTACGTTTTATTATTGAGCACCATCGTTTTTTCACAGCAGAAAGAAGGCGTTGTTAAGGATACATTGGGAAACACAATTGAAAATGCATACTTATATAACGAAACCACAAAATCGCACGCACATACTAACGAAAACGGTCAATTTATTTTAGATAAAACATCTGATAATGACGTATTAACTATTACTGCTTTAGGTTTTAAGAAGAAAACGCAATTGGTAAATGGTTCAGAAAAAACTATCGTTTTAACCAGTTCTTCTTTTAATATTGAAGAAATAGTTATTTCGAAAAAAAATAATGCCATTTCTCAAATTATGAAGTTGGATTTGCAAAATTCACCTGTAAATTCTTCGCAAGAAATATTACGAAAAGTACCAGGTTTATTCATAGGACAACATGCTGGTGGCGGAAAAGCAGAGCAAATATTTTTACGTGGATTTGATATTGACCACGGAACTGATATTGCACTTTCTGTAGACGGAATGCCAGTCAACATGGTTTCTCACGCTCACGGACAAGGTTATGCCGATTTGCATTTTGTAATTCCAGAAACCTTAGATAAAATTGATTTTGGCAAAGGAAGTTATTATGCGAACAAAGGCGATTTTGCCACAGCAGGTTACGTAGTTTTCAAAACCAAAGAAAAAATAGATAACAATTCCATCAGTTTAGAAGTTGGTAAATTCAACACAATCAGAACGCTTGGCATGTTTAATTTATTACCAAAAAACAATAAACAAAGCGCTTTTATTGCGAGTGAATACATCACTTTTGATGGACCTTATGTTTCAAGTCAGAATTTTAGAAGATTGAATTTGTTTGGAAAATTTACGAATATTTTAGAAGATAATAGTAAATTCTCTATTACAGGTTCACAATTTACAAGTGAATGGACGGCATCTGGACAAATTCCGCAACGACTTGTTGATGCTGGAATTATTTCAAGATTTGGGGCTGTAGATGATACCGAAGGTGGAAAAACCTCAAGAAGTAATTTGAATTTTGAATATTATAAACCAATTTCTGAAAACTTTTTTTTTAAAGGAAATACCTATTATAACAACTACCAATTTGAGTTGTATTCGAATTTTACATTTTTCTTAGAAAACCCAATTGATGGTGATCAAATCAAACAAAAAGAAAACCGAACTATTTATGGTTTCAATGGTGAATTCAATAAAAAAATAAATAATTCTAAGAGCAGTTATCAAGTTGGATTCGGATTAAGAACAGATGAAACCAAAGATTCAGAATTATCAAATACGAAAAACAGAACTATAACAATCAACCAATTAAAGTTGGGAAACATTAACCAGAAAAATTATTTCAGTTATATTAATACGGATATTGAATTGGGTAATTTCACTATTAATCCAGCGGTTAGATTCGATTATTTTCAGTTTTCGTACTTAGATAAATTAGCGCAAACATTTCAAATTGACAATGAAGAAAAAGTGAAAATTTCGCCAAAATTAAATTTCATATATGCTCCAAACAATAAAGTGCAGTATTTTTTAAAATCTGGTTTAGGCTTTCACTCGAACGACACCAGAGTTATTGTTTCACAAACAGACAAGAAAACGTTGCCAACCTCAGCTGGAGCAGATTTAGGAACCATTTTTAAACCTATGGACAACCTAATTATTAATAGTGCGTTGTGGTTTTTACAACTAGAACAAGAATTTGTTTATGTTGGCGATGCTGGAATTGTTGAACCAAGCGGAAAAACAAGAAGAATGGGAATTGATTTTGGATTTAGATACCAACTTTCAAAATTCATTAATTTGAATTCTGATATTAATTACACCTATGCCAGAAGTACGGAAGAACCTAAAGGACAAAATTACATTCCATTAGCACCAGATTTAACTTCAACAGGTGGAATTAGCGTTACGAATTACAAAGGATTTTCGTCAAGCTTAAATTACAGATATTTGAAATCGCGACCAGCAAATGAAGACAATACAATTGTAGCCAAAGGATATTGTATTTCCGATTTTAACATGAATTACCAATACAAAAAAATAAATTACGGAATAATCATCGAAAACCTTTTCAACACCAAATGGAATGAAACGCAATTTGCAACCGAATCACAATTGCAAAACGAAACCCAATCCGTTGAAGAAATACACTTTACACCTGGAACCCCCTTTTTTATAAAAGGAAAAATAACGTATACTTTTTAATTTATTATAATTGTTGTTGTTTTTTTTAGTTTGAAATCTCGTCTTGTTATCTTGACGAGATTTCTTTTTTTAAACTATTTCTTATCTGCTGATTCTTTTACTTTTTTCGCACCTTTTTCAATCGCTTCAGCACCTTTTACGATAATTTTATTTGCTTTTTGTTTCACTTTTGCTGTGTCGATATATTTACCCACTTTGGCTTTTGTTTTTTGAGCCGCAGTTTTTACTTCTGCGCCAACTGCTTTACTTGCGTCTTTTACTTTTGCACGTGTTTCTTCTTTGCAAGAAATTAAAGTTGCTACTACTAAAACTGAAAATAGTATTTTTTTCATCTTTAAAATTATTTAGTTTATTTATTTTATTTTCAACAGCCAATTTGGATCAGGACAATTTTCTTTATAAAACGGAAGTTTATTTTCACTACAAACTCCAGGATAATCGCCAAATTTTCCTTCTATATCGATAATAATTTGAAAGTGTAAATGTGATGCATAATCGCCGTTAATTGGCGGCAAACCTAATGTTGCAATTTGTTGTCCTTTTTGAACTAAATCACCTACTTTTTTGCCTTCTAAACTTGCTTCACTCAAATGACCGTATAACGTATGGAATTTAACATCAGCTATTTGATGTTCTAAAATTATAGTCGGACCATAATCGCCTAAAGCTATATTGTTTTGAAAACTATGAATTTTTCCTTCTAAAGCTGCGAAAATTGGCGCTTGTTCGTTAATCCACAAATCTAAACCAATATGAATGTTTCTTTCTTCTGTGTTCGAATTTTTAAAAACTGAACTTCTTTTATATAAATTTCGATTTTCTATATAGCCACCAAACATGATTTTCCCATCCTTTTTATCCAATTGATTTTGAATAAAAACTTCGTAATCTTGAGCGGTTTCTAATTTATGATTTTGTAATTCTGTATTTGTAATTGATAAATCTAAGGCTACATATTTTGAATACTCAATTTCAGGAGAAATGACTTTAGCAGCTTCGATATTTTTAAAAAAGTGTTCCATTTTCACTATAAATTTATAAAACTAATTCTGCATATAATTTTTCAAAGGTCGCATCCAAATCGGAACTAAATCCAGAATGTGGTCGAGACGTTTGAATACTTGAACTTTTTACAGCCGTTAACCATCTGAAACGTTCTTCAATTGGAAATTGACCAATAGGTCCGCCATCCGATTTTCCTTTGCAAATTTTTACGAAAGCCTCAACATTTATTTGTACTTGTTCGATATCAAATTCGGAACAAAAAGCCATTATTTTTTCTGTTGGAATTTGATATTCAATTCGCAAATATTTCTGACGCTTGCATAAAAGCATCAAACCCACATTGACAAATTCTTCGCGCTCAACCTTTGGTACGACACGAAGTACAGCATAATCATATAAGTGTTTTTCGTGCATCTTGCGCTTCTTTTAAAAATAATTCTGAGTTCGCTAATCGAATCGATAAAAACTGAAAATAAACTTCTTTAATTTCATTTGGAGTAATGGCACCATCTTCCCAAAGTAACCAATCTTCTGGAATTTGGTTGACAATTTCTCTTAAAATCGTATTGTTTAATTTTGCCGTAAATTCTTGATGTGCTTCTTGTAAATGACTAGCTTTTGGTAATAAAACGTGATCTTTTATTAAGGAAAATGGAGTAACCGCACTTTTTTCCCAATTCGTCCAAGAATGATGAAAATAGAAGGAAGCACCGTTATCAATTAGCCATAATTCTTTCTTCCAAATTAATAAATTGGTGTTTTTAAACGTTCTGTCTACATTCGTAATAAAAGCATCAAACCAAACTATTTTAGAAGCCAGCAAAGGTTCACAATCATTAACCGCAGCATCATAGGTTATGGAACCCGATAAATAATGCAAGCCTAAATTTAAACCTTGACTAAATTTTAATAAATCCTGAATTTCTTCATCGCCTTCTGTTCTTCCGAAAGCTTCATCTAGATTTGCTAATACCAATTCTGGAATGGGCAATCCTAAATATCTGGCAATTTGACCGCCTAAAAATTCGGAAATTAAGGCTTTCACTCCATGACCAGCGCCACGAAATTTCAAAACATATTTAAAATCGTCATCTGCTTCCGCTAAAGCTGGTAAAGAACCACCTTCGCGAAGTGGCGTAATATATCGAGTAACGTTTACCGTTCGTAAGTTTAAATTCATATATTTTGGAATTCTTTTACCAAAGATAGCAAAAAAAGGTAGTCGAAAAAGCCTGAAAACTTGTCATTCTGAATTTATTTCAGAATCTAAAAACAATTAGTTTTCAATATTATTAAGAATCTGAAACAAGTTCAGATTCTTAATAATTACTTTTTAGACAACCTTTTTTGTGAAATTGTATTCTTATGCCGAAATCGTTTCGACTTCTTTATTAATTTTATTTACCAATCCGACCAATACTTTTCCTGGTCCAACTTCTGTAAAACTTGTCGCACCATCCGCAATCATTTGATTTACAGATTGTGTCCATCTTACTGGAGCGGTTAATTGGATAATTAAGTTTTTCTTAATTTCATTTGCATCAGAAACTGCACTTGCCGTTACATTTTGATATACTGGGCAAATTGGTTGTGAGAAAGTTGTAGCTTCAATAGCAGCTGCTAATTCTTCACGAGCGGGTTCCATCATTGGTGAGTGGAAAGCACCACCAACTGGTAAAATTAAAGCACGTTTTGCACCAGCTTCTTTCATTTTTTCACAAGCTAATTCCACCGCTTTGTATTCTCCAGAAATTACTAATTGTCCAGGACAGTTGTAATTCGCAGCTACTACTACTCCATCAATAGAAGCACAAATGTCTTCCACAATTTTATCGTCTAAATTTAAAACGGCAGCCATTGTTGAAGGTGTAATTTCACACGCTTTTTGCATCGCTAAAGCTCTTTTAGAAACCAACAATAAAGCATCTTCGAAAGATAAAGCGCCATTTGCTACTAAAGCGGAAAATTCTCCTAAAGAATGTCCAGCTACCATTTCTGGTTTAAAGTTTTCTAAAGTTTTAGCTAAAATTACAGAATGTAAAAAAACCGCTGGTTGTGTTACTTTTGTTTCTTTTAATTCTTCTGCAGTTCCTTCAAACATAATATCTGTAATTCGGAAACCTAAAATCTCATTAGCTTTTTCGAATAGTTCTTTAGCTAATGCTGAATTTTCATATAAATCTTTACCCATTCCGGTAAATTGAGCGCCTTGTCCAGGAAAAACGTATGCTTTCATAGTATTTTGTTTCAAGATTATTGTTTCGACTTTTTGAAAAACAAAAGTACTTATTTTGTAACAATCTTGTCAAATTAATGACTAATATTTCAAAATCTAAACTAAATTTAAATGAAAAAATTAGTACCCATTCTACTTGTTATTCTTGTAACAGTATTCTTTTTCTATGTTTCGTTACCTGTAATAAGTTATGGTTTTTCGGGCATAACCGTTTTACTACTAATTATTGCCGCTTTATTATTTTTCTCTTTTTCTAAATTTACGATTAGTTCAGATGGGAAAAGTTACAAACCCGTTCAAGTATTTTGGAAACTTCCAGCTTTATTAATTGGAATTGCTATTTTATATGCATTTGTATTGCCGTTTTTCACTTCGCATCCTATTTTTAGAAATCAAGATTATAAAAATTTAATTGGAAAAGTAGCTAATGGTGATAAATTAACTAATCATATTGCGCCGATTTCAATGAATGAAATTAGAGTTGTGGATGAAAATTTAGCGTATTTATTAGGTGAAAAAATATTAGGTTCGCAACCAGCATTGGGAAGTCAGGCACAATTAGGTGAGTTTTTTATTCAGAAAGTCAACGGAAAATTATATTGGATTGCGCCTTTAGAACATTCTGGATTTTTTAAATGGTTGAATAACAAACAAGGAACAACAGGTTATGTAATGGTTTCTGCCACTAATGAACGAGATGTGAAATTGGTTCAAGAAGTGAATGGAAAACCTATATTTTTAAAATACCAAAGAGAAGCGTATTTTGGAAGTAATTTACATAGATATTTATATTTTAATGGATTTAACACCGTTGGTTTAACCGATTTTTCTTTTGAAATTGACGATGCTGGAACGCCATATTGGGTAGTTACTAAATACAAAAAACAAATTGGTTTTTCAGGTAATGATGCTACTGGAGTTGTGGTTGTAAATGCACAAAGTGGCGAAATAAAAGAATATAACATTAAAAATACGCCAACTTGGGTAGATAGAATTCAACCGATTTCATTTATTAAAAATCAATTGAACGATTGGGGTGAATATGTAAAAGGATATTGGAATTTTTCTAACGAAAACAAACTTCAAATTACAGAAGATTTGACTTTAGTGTATGGCGAAAACAATAAATCGTATTGGTATACTGGGATTACATCTGTAGGAAAAGACGAATCGGCTGTTGGATTTGTTTTGGTAGATACGAGAACGAAAGAAACTACTTTTTACAAGCAAAGTGGTGCAACAGAATATGCGGCACAAAGTTCTGCACAAGGAAAAGTTCAGGAAAAAGGATTTGTGGCTTCCTTACCAATTCCATACAATATTAACAACATTCCAACATATGTAATGACCTTAAAAGACAATGGTGGTTTGGTGAAAATGTACGCGATGGTTTCCATTTCAGATTACACGATTGTTGGAACAGGAAACACCATGCGCGAAGCCTTAACAGCATATAAAACCGTATTAAATTCTTCTGGAAATAAAATAAATGCAGATAGTAAATCTGCAAAAAAAGTTGTTGAATCCGTTATTGTAAGAATTCAGAATGATGTGAAAAACGGAAATAGTTTTTATTACTTTACGGTGAAAGATTATCCAAATATTTTTGTAGGTTCTTCACAAATTTCTAATCAATTGCCAATTACGGCTGTTGGTGACAATGTGAAAATTTCTTTCGATTTGGATAATGAAGAAATTATTGATGTTTCGACATTTGAGAATGTTAGTTTGAAAAAGTAAAATAAAAAAAGGGAAGTTTCTACATCAGAACTTCCCTTTTCTTTTATAATTAAAAAACTAAATCGCTTTTATAATTTCTAATAATTGCTTTTTCAAGTCTTCGTTTGTTATTCCTTTTTCGGCATCAAAATTATCGTTGAAACTTGGCAAAGAAAAACTGCCTTTTACAATGCCGCCTTGAAATGGAAATCGTTTGGCGGCAATATCTAACACCGAACTTCCACCACGAGCACCAGGAGAAGTAGCTAATAATAACATTTCTTTTTCCTGAAACGTTTTTGCATTGATTCTTGACGTCCAATCTAATACATTTTTGAAAGCTGCAGAAAAATTTCCGTTGTGTTCTGCAAATGAAACAACAAGTAAATCGGCGCTTCCAATTTTCGCATAGAAATCGGTTGCTAATTTATGAATTCCGTTTTCTTTTTCTTTGTCTACAGAATAAACAGGCATTTCATAATCGTTTAAATCTAACACTTCCACAGAAGCATTTTCAAATTGGTTGGCAGCATAAGTTACCAATTGTTTGTTTATGGATGTCTTACTTGAAGAACCCGCAAAAGCAATGATTTTTCTCATTAGTTATTTTCTATAAAAGTTTTCGTTTTCAATACGGCGTTTTTCACCATTTCTTGATTGTCAAATTCTAATTGTGTCGATTTATCTTTCCAATTTATAGAGAAAGTTATTTCTGTTTCATTTTCTGAAATGGACTTAATATCATTATCTACATAACCTTCAAATTTCGGATGCTCTAACAACAAAAATCTTACTTTATAAGGCACAAAAGTAATTTTCTCTACCAAATTTGTAGCATTTTCAGCTGTAGTGATTGTCATTTTTCTGGTTACGAAGTCTTCCTTTTTCTCTAAAATAATCACATCGCTCACACCTGGAACAAAGTTTTCTGGCTTTTCAATTTTTAAAATTAAATGTCGCCATACTTTTTCCAAAGAAGCGTTTACAATTGTTGTGAATTGAACCATTATTTATCGTTTAAATAAAATGACAAAGCGCCAGATGGACACTTTTTCACAGTTTCAATAATTTTATCAGTAGTTGAATTTTCTGGCGTAATCCAAGGTTGTTCTTTTGGTTTAAACACATCAGGATTATTTTTTACACAATTTCCAGAATGTGTACACTTTCCAGATTGCCATACAATGGTTACTTCGCCATTTGTATATTCTTTTTTAATGTTCTTCGGATCCATGACTATATAGTTGTGTTGATTAAAATGTTGTTTTTTAGAATTTTAGAAACAGGACATTTTTCGGCAATTACTAATAACCTGTTTTTTATATCTTCTTCAATTGTGTTTGAAAAAGTAATGATTCTTGATATCGTTGTAGTTAATTCGGGATTATTTTCTTGAGCTAAATTCAGTGAAATGTTTATTTCCGGAATATCCCAACCTTTTCTATCGATATACATTCGTAACGTAGACAAAGTACAACCTGCTAATGATGACAAAAGTGTAGAATATGGATCTGGACCTAAATCTTTTCCTTCAATACTTTCGGGTTCATCCATTACAAAAGTTCCGTTACGCCAAGAAATGGTACACAAATATTTCTGCGTACCAATTTTTCCAGTTATGTTATTTTCTAAAAGATTTTCCATGTTTATAAAACATCTTTAAACTCTGGCGTTTTATCAAAAACACTTTTCGCAAACGGACAAAGTGGAATGATTTTAATTCCTTTTTCTCTGGCAAATTCAACAGCTTTTGCAACCATTTTTTTACCAAAACCTTTTCCGTTATTACCTGAATTGACTTCCGTATGATCAATAATTATTTTATCATCGCCAGCAAAAACGAATGTCATTAATGCTTCTTGTTTTCCGTCTATTTCAATGAAAAAAGCTCCATTTTTATCATTGCTTTTTAGTTGTACTTCTTCGTTCATCATAACAAATTAATGTTCCATTGGAATTTCCATTAGCAAAAATTTCGCATCGGAAGTCGCTTTAAACTCTAAGGTTTTAAAATCGGTAATTCCTAAACCATCACGCGTTTCTAATTCTTGTCCGTCAACGGTAATTGTTCCAGAAATTACAAAAACATACATTCCGTTTCCTTCTTTTTTTAATTCGTAGGTTTTAGAAAAATCTTTTTCGAAATCTGCTAAATGAAACCACGCATCTTGGTGAATCCAAACTCCAGCATCCTCAGCATTTGGAGATAAAATTTGTTCGAAGTTATTTTTTTGTTCCGTTACGTCTAAAGTAATTTGTTGGTAACGAGGTTCCACATTTCTAGTTTTTGGGAATAACCAAATTTGGAATAGTTTGGTTTGTAAATCAGCATTTGGGTTGAACTCACTGTGTTGAATTCCTGTTCCAGCGCTCATTACTTGCACATCTCCAGTTTTGATAGTAGATTCATTTCCCATACTGTCTTTATGCGCCAAATCACCTTCTAAAGGAATCGTGATAATTTCCATATTGTCGTGTGGATGCGTTCCGAAACCCATTCCAGCTGCAACCGTATCATCATTTAAAACGCGTAACGTTCCAAATTGTACTCTTTCTGGATTGTACCAACTTGCGAAACTAAAACTATGGTAGGCATTTAACCAACCGTGATTGGCATGACCTCTTGTATTGGCTTTGTGTAAAACTGTATTTTTCATCATATATAAATTTAGTGATTATTATGATACAAATTTACAATGCTATCAAAAGAAAAACACTTAACCTAGATTAAGAAATAAAACCCTACATTTTAAAAATAAAGACATTTGTCATTCTGAATTTATTTCAGAATCTCAAAAGACAATAAATCTCGGAAACGTAGAATCTGAAACAAGTTCAGATTGACAGAATTTAGTAATAAAAAACCGATGTCTTTTTAGCAAAGCATCGGTTTTTATATTTAATGAATATGATCTTCTTCAATTTCAAATTCGGCATCTTTTTCCCAAATTTCCATTTCACAAGGTTTACAATTGAATTTTAGTTTGTACTCCAATTCACCTTGTTTTAGTACTAAAGGTTCTTTGAGTTTTTTGTCCATGTTTTCACGATGGTATTTTGGGCAACGTTCCAATTCGTATTTGATACAATATTTGGTAGTCATTACACGAGATTTTCCTGGATCCCATTGTAATTCGAAAGCTTTTTCAATTTCGGTTACACCATGACGTTCGTAAAATTTACGAGCTGTTTTGTTGGCTACATTGTACATGAAATCCAGTTTTGTTTCTGGATAAGGATGCGATGTTTTCACCATTTGGTGTTCTTTACGAACATAATTTTGTAAACGAATTTCTGATAATTGTTCGAAAACCGTTCTGCGCATTTCGTTAATTTTAGAAATAGGTAAAAACCAATTTTGAGAAAACTCAATTGTAATTTCGTCAGCCGTATAAGGTGTAAAACCTGTTTTTGCTAAGTTTACTTTGAAGTTTTCTTCAATAGATTCGTTATTTTTTGTTTGTTCTTTTGGATGAATTAAATTTACAGAACTTACGTTTCCATCTTCATCTGTAGCGATTAATTCGAAACCATTTTCACTTTCTTTAAGTAATAAAGTCGTACTAATTTTTCGAACCGCACTATCTTCTCTTTCTACAATTTTAATGAAAGCCGCATCGTTATTTCTGTAAATAAAAGTTCCGTCTGCAATTTCTTTCAACACATTTGGATAGACAATTCCGTTCTCCGCCTTGTTCACGTAAATTCCTTCTGCTTCATTTTCAGAATTAATAAAACAAAGTCCATCACCATTATTTAGTAATTCTCCATTTTCAATATGATACGAATTTCCAACCGTTTTGATTAGTTTTCCAATATATTGACCTTTCGATTTTGGACTTTCCCAAGAACCGATGGCTTGATGTCTTTCGTTTACGAAATAATCCGTGTAACCACGATTAAAACTTCTATCTAAAGAAGAATCAAACAAAAATGTACAAGTTCCAGAAGAAGCTTTTTTGTATTTTTCAGGATTTTCAGCTAAGAAAGCATCTAATTTCTGACGTAAATACGACACGTTATTTTTTACGTAAACGATATCTTTTAAACGGCCTTCAATTTTGAATGAAACAATTCCAGCTTCTACTAAATTTGGAATTTGGTTTGAAACATCGAAATCTTTTATCGAAAGTAAGTGACTATTTTTGATTAACGTTTCACCATTTCCATCAATTAAGTTGTAAGGTAAACGACAGTTTTGTGCACAAGAACCACGATTTGCCGAACGCTCTCCATTTGCCACACTCATATAACAGTTTCCACTGAACGAAACACATAAAGCACCCGTTACGAAGAATTCTAATTCAACATCTGAAGCTTCGCTGATTTCTTTAATTTGGTGTAAGTTTAATTCACGAGCTAAAACCACACGTTTCATTCCAGCATCTGCTAAGAATTTAATTTTATCAGCATCACGATTGTTAGCTTGCGTACTCGCGTGTAAAACGATTGGAGGCAATTCCATTTCCATGATGGCCATGTCTTGAATAATCAAGGCATCCACACCAATGTGATACAATTTCCAAATCATTTGACGACACGATTCTAATTCATTATCATACAAAATCGTATTGATAACGACAAAAACCTGTGCGTTAAATAAATGTGCATATTTTACCAATTCGGCTACATCTTCAATAGAATTAGTAGCATTTGATCTTGCACCATATAGAGGCGCACCAATATAAACGGCATCTGCACCAGAATTAATGGCAGCAATTCCTTGAATTAAATCTTTTGCCGGAGCTAAAATTTCAATCTTCTTCTTCATTTTTAAAACTTTAATCCTTCGGATATTACCGAAAAAAGTATGCAAAGTTCTTATAAAAAACTGAAGATTTCTAATTCTGATTCATTTTTTTAAAATAAGATTGTGATTTGATTATTTTAAAACAAACATATTAGTACTCAAAAAACCACATGTACTTAGTCGTAATAAGTTTTTCTTTAATTAATTTTCATGACATAAAAAATCTACTTTATGACATTAATTAGCCAGACCAACCAATGAATATATATTTTTGTAATAAAAATTAATTAAAACTAAAAACTGAAATTATGGACGAAATAATGGGAACAAAATATTTCCCGATATAGAGAAGAATATAATTATCGATTTAATAGTTCATTACACAAGTCATACATTTTTAACCACTAATTACAAAAAGCAGGATCAAAAGTATATTGACTAACTAAGAACTTAAACAAACACACAACTTTACGCCTCTATAAAAAATTAACAAAGCTTACGACTAAGCCGTAACGATAAAAATAGATATTTTAACATCTTGTTAATCATTAAATTAACTATAAAATAATTACAAAAATGTCGCTTATTATAAAACGTCATTTTCAAAAAAAATCTAAAAAAAAAACTATGAAAAAAAATCTTACTTTAACTTTAATGTGGTTACTTTTTGTCTTTTCATTAAATACCCAAGGACAAGTAAACAGTTACTCTTATTCAACGACAACAGGTGAAGTTTTAGAAACAGGAGCTTTTACAAATCTATTAGGTACTTTTTTTGATGACGATAGTTCAGCAAATACCAACATTGGCTTTAACTTTATGTACAATGGAGTTAACTACACCAATTTTTCTGTTACATCGAATGGAATCATGAGACTAGGCGGAGCTGCTGCTACAGATTATAACAATCTATTTAGCAATCTAACCGGGCCTTACCTACTTCCTTACTGGGATGATAATTATACTGATGCAAACGGAAATGTTCAATATCGCCTTACTGGGGCTGTTGGTTCAAGAAAGTTAGTTGTTGAATATAACCTTTCATACTTAGGCAATACAGGTACAGCAGACAAGAAATTTCAAATTTGGCTGTATGAGACATCAAATATCATAAAATTTGTTTACGGAGCAGGAAATAATTTAAACGGCGGTTTTTCTGTAGGAATATTAACGAACGGGACAACAGATTTTATAAGTGTTAGTGTTAATACTAATACTAGTAGTATAGTTACCGCAAATGACAATAATACTACTTGGCCTGGAAGCGGAAGATCATATACATTTAATCCAGCTAAACCTCAAATTAATGTTTCTTGTTTTGGAGGCTCAAACGGATCAGCAACAGCAAGTCCTACAGGAGGAACAGCTCCTTATACTTATTCTTGGTCTCCAAGTGGCGGAACAGGAGCAACGGCCACAGGCTTAAGTGCTGGCGCCTATGTTTGTACAATAACTGATGCAGTTAGTCAAATTTCAACTTCTAATTTTACTATTACACAACCAACGGCTATTTCTGTAGCAACTGGTTCTCAAACAAACGTATCTTGTAATGGTGGTTCGAATGGTTCCGCTTCGGTGACTCCTTCTGGAGGAACTCCTGGTTATACTTATTCTTGGTCACCTTCTGGAGGAACGGCTGCAACAGCAACTGGACTTTCTGCAGGAACTTATACTGTAACAGTTACTGATGCTAACAGTTGTATTACAACTCGTAACTTTACAATTACACAACCAACGTCTATCAGTACGGCAACTGCTGCACAAACCAATGTTTCTTGTAATGGTGGTTCGAATGGTTCGGCTTCAGTTACTCCTTCTGGCGGAGCTGGCGGATATACTTACTCTTGGTCACCTTCTGGAGGAACGGCTGCTACAGCAACTGGACTTTCTGTAGGAACTTATACGGTAACAGTTACTGATGCTAACAGTTGTACTGCAACTCGTAACTTTGTAATAACGCAACCAACGTCTATTTCTGTAGCAACTGGTTCTCAAACAAACGTATCTTGTAATGGTGGTTCGAATGGTTCCGCTTCGGTAACTCCTTCTGGAGGAACTCCTGGTTATACTTATTCTTGGTCACCTTCTGGAGGAACGGCTGCAACAGCAACTGGACTTTCTGCAGGAACTTATACTGTAACAGTTACTGATGCTAACAGTTGTATTACAACTCGTAACTTTACAATTACACAACCAACGTCTATCAGTACGGCAACTGCTGCACAAACCAATGTTTCTTGTAATGGTGGTTCGAATGGTTCGGCTTCAGTTACTCCTTCTGGCGGAGCTGGCGGATATACTTACTCTTGGTCACCTTCTGGAGGAACGGCTGCTACAGCAACTGGACTTTCTGTAGGAACTTATACGGTAACAGTTACTGATGCTAACAGTTGTACTGCAACTCGTAACTTTGTAATAACGCAACCAACGTCTATTTCTGTAGCAACTGGTTCTCAAACAAACGTATCTTGTAATGGTGGTTCGAATGGTTCCGCTTCGGTAACTCCTTCTGGAGGAACTCCTGGTTATACTTATTCTTGGTCACCTTCTGGAGGAACGGCTGCAACAGCAACTGGACTTTCTGCAGGAACTTATACTGTAACAGTTACTGATGCTAACAGTTGTATTACAACTCGTAACTTTACAATTACACAACCAACGTCTATCAGTACGGCAACTGCTGCACAAACCAATGTTTCTTGTAATGGTGGTTCGAATGGTTCGGCTTCAGTTACTCCTTCTGGCGGAGCTGGCGGATATACTTACTCTTGGTCACCTTCTGGAGGAACAGCTGCTACAGCAACTGGACTTTCTGTAGGAACTTATACTGTAACCGTTACTGATGCAAACAGTTGTACTGCAACTCGTAACTTTACAATCACACAACCAACGTCTATCAGTACGGCAACTGCTGCGCAAACTAATGTTTCTTGTAATGGTGGTTCTAACGGTACGGCTACAGTTTCACCTTCTGGAGGAACTCCTAGCTATACTTATTCTTGGTCGCCTTCTGGAGGAACAGCTGCTACTGCAACTGGACTTTCTGCAGGAACTTATACCGTAACAGTTACTGATGCAAACAGTTGTACTGCAACTCGTAACTTTGTAATAACGCAACCAACGGCTATTTCTGTAGCAACTGGTTCTCAAACAAACGTATCTTGTAATGGTGGTTCGAATGGTTCGGCTTCAGTTACTCCTTCTGGCGGAGCTGGCGGATATACTTATTCTTGGTCGCCTTCTGGAGGAACAGCTGCTACTGCAACTGGACTTTCTGCAGGAACTTATACTGTAACAGTTACTGATGCTAACAGTTGTACTGCAACTCGTAACTTTACAATCACACAACCAACTGCTATTTCTGTAGCAACTGGTTCTCAAACAAACGTATCTTGTAATGGTGGTTCTAACGGTACGGCTACAGTTTCACCTTCTGGAGGAACTCCTAGCTATACTTATTCTTGGTCGCCTTCTGGAGGAACAGCTGCTACTGCAACTGGACTTTCTGCAGGAACTTATACCGTAACGGTAACAGATGCAAACAGTTGTACTGCAACTCGTAACTTTGTAATAACGC
>NZ_JAZAYT010000029.1:0-244710 GCF_036321945.1 Flavobacterium facile | reverse complement strand
AATAGTAGTACAAAGTACCCACTGTTGTTGAAGGTGGGCTATAAGAAGCAGAAGTTGCTCCAGAGATAGCAGTTCCACCAATAGTGCTATTAGTTGTATTACTAAACCATTGGTAAGTAGGCGTTCCAGTTCCGTTTGTGTAAGCTACAGTTAATTGCGTAGGTGTTCCATTTTCACAAACCGAGCTAGAAGCAGGTTGTGTAGTAATAGCGGGAGCAGCTACAATGATTACTTGAGATACGGCACTAGTTACACTACAACCGACACCGCTTTGCGTAACAATGCAATAATAGTAACGAGTTCCTACAGTTGTAGTAGGAGGTGTGTAAGTACTATTAGTTGCACTGGCGATTATAGTACCTCCCGTATTGCTATTAGTTGTATTGCTATACCATTGATAAGAGATTGTTCCAATACCACCAGAAACACTAATGGTTAAATTAGTTGGCGTACTACTTTGACACAGTGTTTGAGTAGCTATGGCTTGTGTAGTTATAATAGGGTCAGTTACTACAACTACTTCAGCCGTGTTTGAAGTCGTGCTACCACAACCGTTACCACTAAGAGTAATAGTTGCATAGTAATAATACGTTCCAGCAGAAGTAAATGCAGCAGGAGTATACGAACTGTTAGTAGCTCCAGCAATAAGAGTACCACCTGAGTTAGAGTTAGTAGTGATGCTATACCATTGGTAGGTAGCAGTTCCCACACCACCTGTGTAAGCCACATTTAAAGGCGCAATAGTTCCTCCGACACAAATAGATTGTGTAGTTGTTGGCTGAGTAGATATTGTTGGAAGTGAATTGACAATTATAGCGACACATGAATTACTAGTATTCAAACATGAAGATGTACTGGAATCCACAACACCTAATAGGCAATAGTTAAATGTGCCTAAAGTTGAAGTTGGTGCAATTAAAGTAACTGAGCTTCCAGAGGTTGTACTAATAGTTTGATTACTCCCTCCATTTATAGAATATGTAAATGTGTAAGGTGCAACACCATTAAGGCCTGTAAATGTAATAACAGCTGCATTAGAGTTTTGACAAATACTTGCATTCCCTGAAATAGTTGCACTTGGTGCAGGGTTTACTGTTACAGTCAGATTAAAATTACTAGTACAAGTATTTATTCCTACTCCAGAAGTTGCTGTAATTGTATAAATTACATTTATAGGATTACTAGTTGAATTAAGTAATGTTTGACCTATTATATTAACAGGATTAATTTGATTAGAAGCACCTGTGATTCCTGCAGGAGCAGAAACTGTCCAAGTGTAAGTGGTTCCTGATGGTAGAATTATACTTGGTGGATTATTACTTAAGGAAAGATTAAAAGCATTTCCAGAACAAATAGATGATGTTTGATTAGGAATTTGAGGTCTAGGATTAACTGTTACGGTCAATGTAAAGTTGCTAGTGCAAGTAGAAGGAGCTGTACCAGTACTTGCTGTAATTGTGTAGATTACATCGATAGGAGCATTAGTTGTATTAACTAATGTTTGTCCTATAGAACTAACAGGTGTAGTTTGATTTGAAGCACCTGTAATTCCAACAGGACTTGAAACCGTCCATGTAAAAGTGGTACCCAAAGGTATAATTACACTTGGAGGAGTATTGCTTAAAGAAACTGTAAAAGCATTTCCTGAACAAGCTATAAATGTTTGAGTAGGTACAAGTGGAGCCGGATTTACGGTTATCACAAAATTAACAGGAGTACCAACGCATCCGTTATTCGATGGAGTAACAGTATAGGTTACAGTCCCAAATGTATTACTTGGATTGATTAAAGTATTGGCTGGAATGACAGTGCTATTTCCAGGAGTTGTAAAACCAGTAATTCCATTTGTAGCTGTCACAAACCAGTTAAAAATAGTTCCAGAAGCCATACTTGAAGTAAGATTTATAGGAGAAGTTGTTCCCCCTGTACAAATCGTTTGTGTCAAGTTTGAATTCGAGATAGCAGGCATTTCTTTTAAAATAAATGTAAACGATGCTTGATTAGAGCCAGCACAATTACCATTTACTTGTACAGTGATAATATATGTTTTATAAGCTGTAAAATTAATTTGAGGATATTGGCTATTGGCATTTGTTCCACCAACAAAAGAATAATCAGCGGGTGTTACTCCCGGCCCCGAAACTGTCCATGTAAAATTTGTTGGGGCATATGGAGCTACACTATAAGTTGGAGTTGTACTTACTTGATTAAAGTTTATAGTATGACCAGCAGGTGCCGCATCACAAATGGTCAAGGTATTAGGATTAAAACTAACTGTAGGATCTCCAAAAACTTCTATTATTCGAGGAGTAGAAGCGAATGTTCCACAAGAATTGGTGACATTTAAAACAACAGAATAGGATCCAGGTTGCGTAAATAAAATATTAGCGTTTGGTGAAGAGGCAGTTGAAGGAGCAATAAATTGATAACCAGTACTTGTAGCAGGCGTTCCTGATACAGGTGTAACCGTCCATGAATAAACTGGTTCTTGACAAGTGATATTTAAAACATTAGAAGTATTGGTAAATAAAACCGAAGTACCAGCACAAATAGGTGATTGAGGTGAATTTGTAAATGAAGGTGTAGGGGTTGCTTCAATTTTGATGGTTTTGATCATTTCAGTTGTAGTAATACAACCAGCTTCATTTTTAGCTTGTAATTTAATTTGCCAACATCCAACAATATTAACCGCTGATGCAGGAATAACTAAATTGTTACCAACTAGCCAGCTTGGATTAAAAAAGGTATCAATTATATTGTAATCTGTATCATTAGGTCTTTTAACAGACCAAGTGTATTTAGGAGTTGTTAAACAAATACTAGTTCCATATTGTCCAAGAGTTGTTGTGTTTGTTGCTGTTATTGAAGTATTAACACATTGCTTAGCCGGAAGAGTAAAATTAGCGACCGGAGCTCTGCTAGTATTAACTTGTTTTTCTATACCATTTCCATTTTTATAATATTCATTACAATAATTAAGATTAATCCCGGAATTAAAAACTCCTTTATTTAATAAATTTAACTTCACAATAAAGTAACCGCTATTAGGTGCTGTTCCAGTATTACATGAAACATCATTAAATCTATGTGGAATTGTTAAATTATTAGCATACAAATTTAATAATTGAGCATGTGTATAGGTTTCTATGTTAGTTCCATCACCAAAAGTTATAGTATACTTTGAACCCATATAATTTCTAAGAATACCATTCGCATCTGCAGCTATTGAAAAATTAACATTATTTCCAATACAAACTGTTTCACCAGTTGAATTACTTAAAGTAGTTGCACTACCATGAAAAATAAAAATATTTGTAAAGATTGATAAATTATTTGATTGTTTTTTTTCAATCTCAATTCCATAAGTACCAATGGGTAAATTATCTGGAATAACAAATTGACCATTAGAATTATTAATAGGTAAGTTTGTAATTGTAGAATT
The DNA here is from genome assembly GCF_036321945.1 of Flavobacterium facile. NCBI lineage: Bacteria > Pseudomonadati > Bacteroidota > Flavobacteriia > Flavobacteriales > Flavobacteriaceae > Flavobacterium > Flavobacterium facile. The sequence goes on along the minus strand of NZ_JAZAYT010000029.1, from coordinate 241,268 downwards.
TGATATATTTATAAGATTAATTTGGTAAGAAAGATTACTGTCATAATTACAAATTACTCCTCTACGTTCACTTGATGAAATTATGCTAGATAATTCTCCAGTAGCTGCATCTATTTTTCCAAAAATATTATTTAATTGTGTACAACTTGATAAACAGTTAAATGTACTTGATCCAACATTTAGCAAAGTAGATTGGAAATTTGGTACTCCAATTCCACCACCACTAATAACAGTAAAAGGATCTGTTATAATCTCCAAAACTGGATTTGTTGATCGAACTCGTAACTTATAAGTTCCAGCAGCTAAACCATTAGGTAATACTCCATTTATGACTGGTACATAAAACTCATTCAAAGTGTTTAACACAGTTGGAGAAGTGAATGCACCTCCAGGATTGGACAATTCTAAAACAAACTGGTTATTCAAATCAAAAACTCCAGTTGGGTTAATAATTACAGAAACACCTGAACCAGAAGTGTAGCTTGCCGAGTTATTAAAACGAATAAAATTAATTTGTTGCGAATAAAGATTAAAGCTAGTTAAAGCAAAAAAGCAGCTTAAAATAATAATCTTGTAAAATTTCCCCATAATGTATGTATTAATTCAAAAATAAAAAGCAAACATTCATATGTTAGAATGTTTTCTAAAAGTCTAGAAATATATATTTCTTTCACCCAAAATTTAGGCGTCTGTAAAAATATGGTGAATAGGAGAGTATTTAATACGGAAATCCGTAAAGACCTGTTTTATTTACATAAAAATAATTTAAAAATGAATTTTCATAACATTGAATACTCTTTGTTAAGTTGGAGTAGCTTATGTAAAATAATAAAGTTATGGTGGTTTAAAATAGGATATGATTGTTTAATTAAAATGGAGCATTCTCAAAAATCAAATCGACAAAATTTGAGCTCTTTTTTCATGCCCGCCATTTAGATCGATGTTTTTTTAAAAGAAAACTAAAAGTAACTTAAAAGTGTTTTTCAGATTAGATTACAATTTATCACAACCCATTTCTATAACTTTAAATTCATTGTCAAATATAAATTTTAACAAGTGTTGAGCATTTAACCAATTATAATCACCACCTTTGTAAGTAGTCAACTCTTTTTCAATACAATCGCTTATTGCGGAATTTGAATTTTAAGAAAAGACTAAAACAAAATGGAAACTTCAGAAGTTGAAAAAGAAAAAGCACATATCATTGTTGAAATCATTCAGTATATACCGAATGCTGTTTTAAGCAAAACTATTTTAAAAAAACTAACGGGAAATATAACCGTTTCTTCCTTTGATGCTGGCGAAGAACTTGCCGAAAAAACATCCCCATTTGATAATTATATTCAAATAATTGACGGCGCCGCTGAAATTATAATTAATGATATAATTCATAAACTTACTCTTGGTCAAGGAATTATTATTCCTGCACATGCTACTCATTGCTTTAACGCAAATGTTCAGTTCAAAATGTTGTCTACCATTATTAAAAGTGGCTACGAAGACTAAAAATTCAATTCGTTACTTGTTAATCCTAATTACAGAAGATAAATGAAACTTTATATCAAATATATGGTAAGTCTCCGCTGTAAAATGGTGGTTAAAGAAGCTTTAGAGAAATTAGGGTTGCACTATGTTATTTTAGATTTAGGAACTGTAGAAGTGATGAAAGACTTAACAGAAGTGGAACGTGAAAAATTGCGTAAAATGCTTTTATTGTCCGGATTAGAACTTATGGATGATAAAAAAGCGATGCTCATTGAGAAAATAAAAAACGTGATCATTGAAATGGTTCATTATACAGATGAACTTCCTAAAGTAAATTATTCCGAATATATCAGTGAAAAATTAGGTTTAGATTACACACATATTTCTAAAATATTTTCCGAAGTTAAAGGTATTACTATTGAGCAATTTATTATCGCTCATAAAATTGAACGTGTAAAAGAATTACTGCTTTATGACGAACTAAATCTTACACAAATCTCCTACATAATGAATTACAGTAGCGTTTCGCATTTGTCTAAACAATTCAAAAAAGTTACGGGTTTAACGCCAAGTTTCTTCAAACAATTGAAAGATAAAAAAAGAATTGCGCTAGAAAATGTCTGAATTGTACAACTTCTTTTAACTTAAGTATAACTATAATCAGTGTAAAAAGTTCAACTTTGAATTAATCAATAAATTAATTTCATTTGAAACTATATATTAAATACATGGTTAGTAACCGCTGCAAAATAGCGGTAAGAGACGAATTGAAAAAATTGGGTCTGCATTTTATTGTCGTAGATTTAGGTGTCGTTGAAATCATGGAAAATATTACCATGGAAAAACGACTGTTGCTAAAACAAGGTTTACTTATTTCTGGTTTGGAATTAATGGATGATAAAAAAGCCATTCTAATCGAAAAAATTAAAAATATAATTATCGAAATGATTCATCATTCAGATGAAGTTATTAAAGTGAATTTTTCGGATTTTTTAGCAGAAAAACTAGATCATAATTATACATATTTAGCCAATTTATTTTCCGAAGTGCAAGGTACAACTATAGAACAATTTATTATTTCGCACAAAATTGAGCGCATTAAAGAATTGATGATTTATGGCGAATTAAATATTACAGAAATTGCTTGGAAAATGAATTACAGTAGTGTAGCGCATTTGTCGAGTCAATTTAAAAAAGTTACCGGACTTTCTCCTTCTCATTTCAAAAATATGAAAGATAAAAGACGAAATCCAATTGAAGATATTGGTGAATAATATTATAAATATAACATGGAAAAAATAAAAAAATCAGAAAGCATCTTGCACAAATCAGACGATTTGTTTTTTGATATGTTTGAAAATAGCGCAATTGGAATGGTTGTTTTTGACGTTGAAACTGAAAAATTTCAATTTGTTAATGCATCATTTCTTAATTTTTTCGGCTATGTTGAAAAAGATATTATTGGAAAAACTTCCTCTGAAATAAGTATTATTACGCCAGAATTTTGCGAAAAAATACTGATGCAAATTGGAAAAAAAGAAGGTGTTAATAATAAAGAGATTGTTTTAAAAAATAAAAATGGAGAAGAATTCTGGTTTTTAGTTTCTGTTCAAATGATTCAATTTCAAGAGAAAAAATGTTCTTTATCTTCGTTTATCAATATTTCAAAATCTAAAAAATATGAGGATGAATTAGTAATTGCTAATAAAAAACTCGCCATTCAATATGAAGAAAAAGAAAAACGAGCCAACGAATTATTAATTGCGAATAAAGAATTAAAACTTAATAATAAACATAAAGAAAAACGTGCGGCTGAGCTAATTATAGCTAATAAAGAATTGTTGTTTCAAACAAATGAAAAACAAAATCGAGCAGATGAATTAGTAATTGCCAATAAAGAATTAGTATTTCAAACAGGTGAAAAACAAAATCGTGCAGATGAATTAGTGATTGCCAACAAAGAATTATTATTTCAAATACGAGAAAAACAAAATCGAGCTGATGAATTAGTAATTGCTAACAAAGAATTAGTATTTCAAACTGGTGAAAAGCAAGATCGTGCAGATGAATTAGTAATTGCCAACAAAGAATTATTATTTCAAACGGGTGAAAAGCAAGATCGTGCAGATGAATTAGTGATTGCTGATATTGAATTGGCTTTTCAAAATGATGAAAAGGAAAAAAGATATATTGAGAATAAAGAATTAGAAGATTATAATAATTCACTAGAAATGGCTTCTCAATATTCATTAAGTATTATTGAAGCTAGTCGCGATCCATTATTTGCCATTAGTCCAGAAGGTAAAATTACAGACACAAATGAAGCAACTGTTCAAGCAACAGACGTTCCAAAAGAAAAATTAATTGGTTCTGATTTTATCAATTATTTCACGGATAAATGTAAAGCAAAAGTAAGTTATGAAGAAGTTTTTTCTAAAGGCTTTATAGCTGATTTTCCGTTAACAATTAAAGACCATAAACTTACAGATGTTTTGTTTAACGGCTCTACTTATAAATCTGCAAATGGGAAAGTTATTGGAGCTGTTCTAGTTGCTAGAGATATTACAGAACAAAAACAATTAGAAAAAGAATTAATTGAAGCCAAAATATTTGCAGAATTAGCCACAAGTATTGCTGAAGATGCTAAATTATCTGCCGAAAAAGCTACACATAAAGCAGAAGAAGCCGTAAAATCTAAACAACAATTTTTGTCTAATATGAGTCACGAAATTCGTACTCCTATGAATGCTATTATTGGGTTTACAAAAGTGGTACTTAAAACAGAACTTACAGCCAAACAAAAAGAATATCTAACTGCCATAAAAATGAGTGGTGATGCTTTAATTGTTTTAATCAATGATATTTTAGATTTGGCAAAAGTAGATGCGGGAAAAATGACTTTTGAAAGAACACCATTCAAATTGAATTTATCAATTAAGGCCATGTTGCATCTTTTTGAGACCAAAATTCAAGAAAAAAACCTGAAATTAATCACACATTACGATAAAAATATACCTGAAGTTTTAGTTGGAGATCCTGTCCGTTTACATCAAATTATTTTGAATTTATTAAGTAACGCCATCAAATTCACTAATAAAGGAAAAATTACGGTTAGTGTTAAATTAATGGAAGAAAATGAGGAGAAAGTTTCTATTAAATTTTCGGTTGCTGATACAGGAATAGGAATTAAAGACACCAAAATTGAAAAAGTTTTCGAAAACTTTCAACAAGCAACCAGCGGAACTTCCAGAATTTTTGGAGGAACCGGTTTGGGTTTAGCCATCGTAAAACAACTAGTAGAAGGTCAAAAAGGAAAAATATTTGTAGAAAGTGTTCTTGATTTGGGAACTACTTTTAGTTTCGTTTTAGACTTTAAAAAAACCAGTGTCGAAGCCGTTTTAGAACCAGAAATTTTAGATTTAAATACGGATGTAAAAGATATTAAAATTCTTGTGGTGGAAGATATGGAACTGAATCAGTTACTTATGAAAACCTTATTAGACGATTTTGGTTTTGAATGTGAAATTGCTTCTAATGGAAAAATTGCCGTCGAAAAATTAAAAGAAAAATCATTTGATATTATTCTAATGGATTTACAAATGCCTGAAATGAATGGTTTTGAAGCGACAGAATTTATCAGAAAAAAAATGAAATTAACACTTCCTATTATTGCTCTTACCGCAGATGTTACTACTATTGATGTGGCCAAATGTAAAGAAGTAGGAATGGATGATTATATTTCAAAACCTGTTGATGAACGATTGTTATATAGTAAATTGATTAGTATTATAAAAAAACCAGTGCTTATTATAGAGCATGAAGTTGGTAAAAGTGCTAAATCAGATACAATCAAATATGTAGATATGAGCTATTTGATTAAATTAACTAAATCTAATCCGAAATTGATGGCAGAAATTATTACTGTATATTTAAAACAAACTCCACCATTAATAATAACTATGAAGAAAAGTTTTTCAGATAGAAACTGGAGTGTTTTAGAAGCAACCGTACATAAAATGATTCCCTCATTTGCTATAATGGGAATAAATCCTGAAATTACCAGTGTTGCAATGAAAATTCAAGAATATGCTCGCAGATTAGAACTTTCTGAAGATTTAGATAAATTGATTTTAAATGTAGAAAATGTTTGTAACCAGGCTTGTATAGAACTTGAATTAGAATTAATTAACCTAAATAACCCCAATGATGAAAAACGATAACAAAATAAAATTATTTCTTGTAGATGACGATGCGGTATTCCTGAAATCTTTAGAAATTCAATTTTTAGATCACGCCGATTTTGAAATTGAAACTTTTGCAACAGGAGAACTTTGTATTGCCAATATATCAAAAAAACCAGATGTTGTTATTTTAGATTTTCATTTGAATGGAATAGATAAAACGGCCATAAACGGACTACAAACATTAGATGAAATCAAAAAAATAGATGCTGATATTCCAGTAATTATTCTTTCTAGTCAAGATAAAATTGATGTAGCCGTACAATGTATACATCACAATGCTTTTGATTATGTTGTAAAAAGTGAAACAGCCTTCGTACGTTTACAAAAAATTATTTCTTCAATATTTGAACTGAAACAAATTAAAAAAGAATTAAATTGGTATATGGACAGAATGTAAGGAACATTATTTTTGAAGTTTAAAAAAAAATAAGAATTTTACAACTTTAAATTAAAATTGTACAAGTAATTTTATGTACTTTTAATAAAATTTGTTTTAATAAAAAAAAGACAAAGTACTACAATTATGTCTGTGAAAAATTTCAATATTAAAGGGTTATCAACTGCTGAAGTAACTGCATCAAGAAGCAAATACGGAAGTAATACAGCTGAGTTTAAAAAAGAAAATATTCTTCTAAAAGCTATTTTGAATTTCCTGCAAGATCCAATGGTTATTTTGCTTTTGGTTGCTTCCGCTATTTATTTTATTAGTGGAAAAATATCAGATGGATTTTTTTTAGCCTCTGCGATTATATTAATTTCTTTAATTTCTTCGTATCAAAATGCCCGAAGTCGTAATGCTTTACAAAAGTTAAAAGACTTTACAAAACCCAATTGTAAAGTCATCAGAAACGGTAAAGTGGTTGAAATTAAAACAGAAGATTTGGTAATAGGCGATAGTTTAATGGTGGAAGAAGGCACTTCTATTTCTGCAGATGGAACTATCGAACATTCTAATGATTTTTCGGTCAATGAATCCATTCTTACTGGAGAATCATTATCCGTTTCGAAAGACAAATCAAGTGACAATAATTTAATTTTTCAAGGCACAACCGTTTCTAGTGGATTAGCCATTGCTACAATTACAGCTATCGGTAGTACTACCAAATTAGGTAAAATTGGAAAAAGTCTCGAAAACATTAAAGAAGAAAAAACGCCTTTAGAAATTCAAATTGGTAACTTCGTTAAAAAGATGGCTATTGTTGGCGCCATCATTTTTTTGATAGTTTGGAGTATCAATTTTTATCATTCCAAAAATATTTTTGATAGTTTATTAAAAGCTCTAACGTTGGCAATGAGTATTTTGCCGGAAGAAATTCCAATTGCCTTTACCACTTTTATGGCTCTTGGAGCATATAAAATGTTCCAAAATGGAATTATCGTAAAACAAATGAAAACGGTTGAAACACTTGGAAGTGCAACGGTTATTTGTATTGATAAAACAGGAACAATCACCGAAAACACCATGAGTTTAGCGAAAATATTTTCGTTAGAATCTAATAAAATAACGGATTTAGAATCAGATTTAAATGAAGAAGAAAAAGCATTAATCACGACTTCAATGTGGGCGAGTGAGCCCATTGCGTTCGATCCAATGGAAGTGGCTTTGCATAAAGTATATGCTAAAATCGTTAAAAAAGATGAGCGTTCAAATTATAAAATGATTCACGAATATCCGCTTTCAGGGAAACCACCTATGATGACGCATATTTTTGAAAGTAAGGATGCAACTATTATTGCTGCAAAAGGTGCTCCAGAAGCATTACTAAATATTTGCAAACTTTCAGATTTAGAAAAAAATCAAATTCAAAATGCAATTAAAGAATTAACGAATGAAGGTTATCGCATTTTGGCTGTTGCCGAAGCTAATTTCGAAGGCAAAAATTTTCCAAAAACCCAACAAGAATTTCAGTTTAATTTTAAAGGTTTAGTCGCTTTTTACGATCCACCAAAAGCGAATATTAATTCGGTTTTAGAACATTTTTATAAAGCTGGAATTTCCGTAAAAATTATTACTGGCGATAATGCGGAAACCACAACTTCAATTGCCAAACAAATTGGTTTTGTTGGATATGAAAACAGTATTTCTGGTGATGAATTAATGAAATTATCAGATGCTGAACTTAAAAAAAGGGTTTCAGAAACAAACTTATTTACCAGAATGTTTCCAGATGCCAAATTAAGAATCATAAATGCCTTAAAATCAAACAACGAAATTGTTGCCATGACAGGTGATGGTGTAAATGATGGTCCGGCCTTAAAATCCGCTCACATTGGAATTGCAATGGGTAAAAAAGGGACAGAAATTGCCAAAGAAGCAGCTTCATTGATTTTAACTAAAGATGATTTATTAAATATGGTGGATGCCATTGCAATGGGTAGAAAAATTTATAGCAATCTTAAAAAAGCCATTCAATTTATCATTTCTATCCATATTCCAATTATTCTAACTGTTTTTATTCCGTTAGTTTTAGGTTGGATGTATCCCTCAATTTTTTCACCTATTCATATTATTTTCTTAGAATTAATCATGGGGCCAACTTGTTCCATCGTATATGAAAATGAACCTATGGAAAAAAACACCATGTCGCAAAAACCAAGACCTTTTACAGATACCTTTTTCAACTGGAAAGAACTTTCTACAAGTATTGTTCAAGGTTTAGTGATCACATTAGGTACTTTATTCGTTTATCAATATGGTGTTCACGCTAATTATAACGAAGCAATTACTCGAACTATGGTTTTCACTTGTTTAGTTACGGCTAATATCTTTTTAACTTTATCTAACCGCTCTTTTTATTATTCTATACTAACAACCATTCAATATAAAAATAATTTAATTCCAATTATTACTTCAATTACTGTTTTTATTACAGCTCTATTATTATATGTGCCACCATTAACAAAGTTTTTCAATTTTGAACATCTAAACGGATTTCAATTGGTACTAGCTGTTAGTGTTGGTTTTGTAGTAGTAATTTGGTATGAAGTTGTTAAAATATGGAAACGAAATTTATAATACTATGACAACTCATTCCTCTTCTTTTTTACAAAAATTAGCACTTGTTTTCTTAATTGTTTTAGGATTATATTTTGCTAAAGATTTTCTGATTCCATTATGTATCGGTGGCATTTTAGCCACACTTTTTCTACCTTTTTGTAATTGGATGCAAGGAAAAAAAATCCCTAATGGATTGGCGGTATTTATTTGCTTTTTTTCTTTACTGTTTATAATTTCAGTATTGATTTCTCTTTTAGGTTGGAAACTTTCTGAATTTTTAGACGATTTTACTTTAATAAAACAAAAATCAGTAGAAATGGGAAATCATTTACAGAAATATGTTTTTGATCATTTAAATATTACCGCTGAGGAACAATTCAACATATTAAAAAATGAGCAGCCTTCTTACTCTAATATTTTTCAACTTATTTTTGGTTCAGTAACTTCCGTTTTTGCATCTCTTATTTTGGTTTTAGTCTATTTCGCCTTTCTATTATATTACAGAAATCACATTAAAAATTTCTTATTGAAATTAGCAAAACCAGATAGACGAGATGAAATGGAGCAAGTTATTTATAATGCCACAAGAGTTTCCCAACAATATTTATTAGGTTTATCTAAAATGATTGTGCTTTTATGGATTATGTATGCCATTGGTTTTGGGATTATTGGTGTAGAAAATGCCATCTTCTTTGCAATACTTTGCGGCATGTTAGAAATTGTACCTTATGTAGGAAATATTACCGGAACCATTTTGACAGTTTTAGTAGCTGCCATAAACGGCGGCAATCCAACTTTGCTTGGCGGAATTGTTGTAGTATACGGAATTGTACAACTTATTCAAGGTTGGATTTTGGAACCATTAATTCTCGGTCCACAAGTAAAAATAAATCCACTTTTTACCATTATCGTTTTGGTAATTGGTCAACTTCTATGGGGAATTCCAGGAATAATTTTAGCCATTCCATTAACAGCCATTTTTAAAATTATCTGCGACCACATTGAATCTCTAAAACCATATGGATTCTTAATTGGCGAAATTTCTGTTCCTAAAAAAAGAGAAGATATCCTACAAAGTTTGAAAAGCTATATAAAGCAATAGTCTTTAAAAATACCTATGAATATCACAACTTTTGATAAAAGTTGTATAACAGAATTGTAAGAGAACCGAATGATATTTGTATAAATAATTTTAAACAAATTTCATTATGAAAAAAGTACTATTTCTTTGTATATGTATGATATATACATTTACATTAAATGCACAAACAGAAGACAAAAAATGGAATATTGGTGTGCATGGTGGTGTTACTCAATATACTGGTGATTTAGGAAGAGATTGGTATCAAACAGACAATACAATGTATGGTTTTGGTGGACTTTCAGTTTCTAGATATTTAGGGAAACATTTTGATGCCAATTTATTACTAACTAAAGGAACAATAGGTTATAATAACGGAACAACAGCTGGTTTTAAATCAGATTTTAATGCCGCAACTTTAAACTTACGTTTCAATGTTTTAACATCAGAATATATAGTTAGACCTTATGTATTTGCTGGAGCAGGTTTCTTTATTTTCGGTAATCAATTGAATTTCCACACAGAAAATTACGACTATATTTTGCCAAGTGCGGGTGGAGGATTTAATTTCAGATTAACTCCAACAGTGAATTTAAACTTACAAGAGTCGTTTTTGTTCTCTAATAAAGACAGAAGAGATGGTGTAGACAATGCTAATGGAGATCTTAAGAAAAAAGATTCTTATTTAACTCACATGGTTGGTCTTACTTTTAATTTAGGTGATACTAAAGATACAGATGGTGATGGTGTTTCAGATAAGAAAGATCAATGTCCAGATACTCCAACTGAAGTAAAAGTTGATAAATTAGGTTGTCCACTTGATAGAGATAAAGATGGAATTGCAGATTATTTAGATGCTTGTCCAGATACTGCAGGTTCAGCACTACTTAATGGTTGTCCAGATAGAGATAATGATGGAGTAGAAGATGCTAAAGATCGTTGTCCTGATCAAGCTGGTACAATTGCTTTATTAGGTTGTCCAGATGCTGATAAAGATGGTGTTGCCGATATGGATGACAAATGTGCTAATACTAAACCAGGTACAAAAGTAGATACTAAAGGTTGTCCAATGGATAGCGATAATGATGGTGTAACTGATGATTTAGATCGTTGCCCAGATGTTGCTGGTGTTGCAAGTTTAAAAGGTTGTCCTGATGCTGATGGTGATGGAATTGCCGACTTAGATGACAAATGTCCAAATGCAAAAGGAACTTTAGCTAACAAAGGTTGTCCAGAAATTGCAAAAGCAGATATTGTTAGAATTACCTATATCGGAAGTAAAATTTTCTTCGAAAATAATTCTGATAAATTAAAAGTAGCTTCTTTATCTCAATTAGATGAATTGTCTAAAATATTATACAAATATGATGGTGCAACTTTAACTATTGAAGGACATACAGATAGTGTTGGTAAAGATGATTTCAACATGACTTTATCTCAAAAACGTTCTGAATCAGTTAGACAATATTTAATTGGAAAAGGTATTTCAGATGCAAGATTAATATCAGTTGGATATGGTGAAACAAAACCAATTGCTACAAACAATACTACGTTAGGAAAAGCTAAAAATAGAAGAGTTGAATTGAAAACAAATTATTAGATATAAAGGTTAAGTTAGGTTTTGTTTTTTGGGAAAGTGGCTGTCAGTTTTGACAGCCATTTTTTTATTCTCATTAAAAATTCAAACAGAAACATGTAACAAATACAAAGAATTATGTAACAAGTAAAAGTTGTAATTCGAGTATTTTTATATAAATATTTAAACATACTTATTATGAAAAAAAATGTATTAAAAGCTGGATTATTTTCAATAATTCTATTAGGAATGGTTTCTTGTGTTAATAAAGAAAAGGAATTAGCTGATAAAAGAATTAATGAATTAGAAAGTTACGTAGATTCTTTAAAAGCAGTATCTGCGGAAGAACGTCAAGCGAATTGGGATCAAATTACTGCTGATTATGAGGCTAAAAATGCAAGTGCCAACGAGGCTTTATTAAGTTTAGAGGAAACGGAGAAAATTGCATCTCAAGAAAAACTTAACGCATCAAATGCAAAATATGATGAAATTAAAGTTACTGTTATTACTAAAAACGAAACAGAAACTGCTACATCAAATGACCCTACAAAACCAGTAAAAGTAAGTCCTTCTCAATTGTTAAGAGACCGTTTATTTGGAGCAGGTAAAATTGGTTCGGACATGAATTTTTCTTGGGTAAATAAAGATAATATTCTTGCTGTATATGATAATTATTTTCAATCATATAAAGCGAATAAAGGTAATTTTACCAGAGAAGATTATGATGAAGCAAAACTATTGTTTGAAGCTTTAGATGCAAGAAAAAACACTGTTGAAAAAGAAGGATTGTCTTCGTCAGATAACGGAAAAATTGCTTCAATTAAAGTGAAATTATCTCCTATGTTTAAATTTAACAGAATGGGTGCAAAAAGTAGAGAAAATTCAGAAGCCAAAGAATAATTTTTATTAAAAAAATAAAGTTATAAAGCTAAAATGTCAATCAGAAATGGTTGGCATTTTTTGTATAAAGAATCTTAAAATATCTGAATTATATAAGTTAATACCATAGTTATATAACTTTTACCATTTTATTTTAAGGAACTTTAATATCTCAAAATATGTAGGAACCACTAAAAAAACAATCATGTTAAACGTTAGAAAAGAAGGAATTATTTTAGAGAAAACAACTTTAGATTTTGAAAACGAAGGTGTGCTCAACCCAGCGGCTATTAAAGAAGGAAATTTTGTCCATTTATTTTATAGAGCTGTACATGAAGGAAATCATTCTAGTATTGGATATTGTTTGTTAAATGGTCCAATTCAAATTGAAGACCGTCATTACAAACCTATTTTAGTTCCGGAATTTGATTATGAATTACATGGTATTGAAGATCCGCGAATAGTAAAAATAGAAGAAACTTATTATTTAACATATACTGCTTTTGATGGCGTAAATGCACTAGGTTGTTTAGCAACTTCAACCGATTTAGTGCATTTCGAAAAAAAGGGAATTATTGTTCCACAAATTACTTATGAAGAATTTAATAAATTGTCAAACCCCGATCCTTCTGTAGATTCAAAATATTTTAGATACAATCAACACAATGGAATTTTAGAAAAAGATGGAATAGAAATACTTGTTTGGGATAAAAACGTAATTTTTTTCCCAAGAAAAATAAACAACAAATTTTATTTTATGCATCGAATTCGTCCAGAAATTGAAATTGTGGTCGCTATTGATAATTTAACTGATTTAACTCCAGAATTTTGGAAAAATTATTTTCTAAATTTTAGTGATTTCGTATTGCTTTCTCCAAAATTTGATCATGAAATAAGTTATATCGGAGGCGGTTGTCCACCAATTGAAACAGAATTTGGTTGGTTGCTTATTTATCACGGAGTTAAAGATAGTTTAAAAGGTTATGTGTATTCCGCATGTGCTGCACTTTTAGATTTAGAAAATCCTCAAAAAGAAATTGCCCGATTGCCTTTTCCGTTATTTAAACCCGAATATGTTTGGGAATTAAAAGGTGAAGTGAATAATGTTTGTTTTCCAACAGGAGCAGTTGTTTTTGACGACTTACTTTATATTTATTATGGTGCTGCTGATGAACGAATTGCTTGTGCTTCTGTTTCATTAAGCGAATTACTAAAAGAATTATTAAATCATAAAGTTATATAGGATGAAAAATATGTATCCAACTACGAATCTAAACAATGATTTCATAAGTACTCTTCAGCTTTCCAAAAAAGAAGAATCTTTACCTGGAATCTTAATTATCACTTCTTATCCACCAAGAGAATGTGGAATTGCGACCTATTCACAAGATTTAATTTTTGCTCTAAACAACAAATTTACAAAGTCATTTGATATCACTATTTGTGCTTTAGAATCGGAATTTGAAAAGCATAAGTATTCCAAAGAAGTAAAATACATTTTAGATACGGATAATCAAAAATCCTATATAAAATTAGCGGAAAATATCAATCAGAATGAAACGCTTTCAATGGTTTTAATTCAGCATGAATTCGGACTTTTTAAAACGAATGAAACAGATTTTATTCAACTAATTCAAACCATAAATAAACCTATAATTGTTGTTTTTCATACGGTTTTACCCAATCCTAATGATGCACTTCAATCAATGATTCAACATATAAATGATAATGTGAATTCGTTTATAGTGATGACCAATAACTCTTCAAAAATATTACAAGAAGAATATCAAATTGATGCGAATAAAATTTCTGTAATTCCTCACGGAACGCATTTGGTAGAACATTCTAATAAAGATGTTTTAAAAGAAAAATATAATGTGGCTGGCAGAAAAGTAATTTCAACTTTCGGATTATTAAGTTCTGGAAAATGTATTGAAACGTCTATTAATGCCTTGCGAACAATTGTAAACAAACACCCCGAAGTTTTATTTTTAGTGATTGGAAAAACGCATCCTAGTGTGGTGAAAAATGAAGGTGAAAAATATCGTAAAGATTTGGAAGACAGAATTACCGCTTTGCAATTAAACAACAATGTTCAGTTTATCAATCAATATTTACCTCTTTCTGAATTGTTAGAATATTTACAATTAACGGATATTTACTTATTCACTTCAAAAGATAGAAACCAAGCCGTTTCAGGTACTTTTTCCTATGCTATTAGTTGTGGTTGTCCGATTATTTCTACTCCAATTCCGCACGCACTTGAAGTGTTAAATGGCGGAACTGGAATAATTATCGATTTTGAAAATGCCCAACAATTAGCGGAACAAGTCAATATTTTATTAGACGATGAGGAATTACGAAAAACTATTTCATCTAACGGAATTCATAAATTAGCACCAACGGCTTGGGAAAATTCAGCAATTGCTCACGCTATTTTATTTGAAGAAATTTGTAATGAAGAAGTGGAATTACATTATAAAATTCCACCTATAAATTTAAATCACTTTAAGAATTTAACGACTGATTTCGCCATGATTCAGTTTTCAATTATCAATCAACCCGACATCAATTCAGGTTATACTTTAGATGATAATTCTAGAGCTTTAGTCGCAATTTGTCAACATTATGAGCTAAAAAAAGAAAGCAACGACTTAGATTATATATATAAGTATTTCGATTTTATAAAATATTGTTTACAACCTGAAAGCTATTTTCTAAACTATGTGGATGTTCACAAAAAATTCACAAAACAAAATTCTGAAAACTTAGCTGATTCTAATGGTAGAGCCATTTGGGCTTTGGGATATTTAATTTCAATAAGCGATATTTTACCTGTCGAATTAATAGAAAAGGCTAAAAAAACCATGCAATTGGCTTTAGTAAATGTTTGTAAAATTCATTCACCAAGAGCTATGGCATTTATCATTAAAGGAATTTATTATAGTAATTTAAAATCCCCTTCAGAAGATAATATTTTGATTTTAAAACATTTGGCTGATAAATTAGTACAAATGTACAAACACGAAAATGATGAAAATTGGCATTGGTACGAAAGCTATTTAACGTATGGAAACAGTATTTTACCAGAAGCTATGTTGTGTGCCTTTTTAGCAACAGATAATGAAAAATATAAAAGCATTGCTAAAACTTCCTTTGATTTTTTATTATCAAAAATCTTCATTAATGAGGTTATAAAAGTGGTTTCTAATAAAGGATGGTTGCAAAATAATAATGATTCCGCAAATGAACAAATTGGTGGAGAACAACCTATTGATGTGTCATATACTATAATTGCTTTAAGTAAATTTTATGATGTTTTTCAAGAAGATGCGTATCTGCAAAATATGGAAATTGGATTCAATTGGTTCTTAGGAAAAAATCATTTGCATCAAATTGTGTATAATCCTTGTACTGGTGGTTGTTATGATGGATTAGAAGATACATATATCAATTTAAATCAAGGCGCAGAATCAACAGTAAGTTATTTAATGGCAAGATTAACAATTGAAAAATATTTTCTAAAAAATGAGAAAGCGATTAAATTATTAAATGCGAATTATATTAAAAAATCGAAAAAAAATAAAAGTATTGAAATTTAAAAATCAAAATTATGGCAACTAAAAAACAACACACTTTCGCACCTAAAAAAAGCGATAAGAAAAAAAATGAAGCAGCGAGTTCTAAAGAAAATTCTGCAAAATCTAAGCAATCGATTAAAAAGAAAATGAATGAATTTGGTGATAACGATTCACTTTAAAAATATACGATCATGACAAATCAAACACAAAATCTATTTATAGTGGAAGACAATCCTGAAAACGCACTGAAATTACATCAGTTTTTAGATACACGATTTGGAACCGTTTTCAATATTTCAACTTTTACGGATGCCGTTACAGCTTTATCAAAAGTGGATGAAAACACAAGCGTTGTCGTTTTAGATTACGACTATTTTGGAGTGGAAGGCAATAAAATTGTTGAGTTCATTAAAAACATCAACAAAAAAACAAAAGTCATTATTCTGTCCAATAACGAAGAAATTTTTACAGCTATCGATTCTCACAGAAATGAAGCGGATAATTATTTACTTAAAGAAAAAGGAGTGAAAAAGAAATTAAGCACCACGCTTTTTGAAATCGTAACCTATCCGGCTAACTATTTGCAAATGAAATATAGCGTCAGTCAGTTTTTTGTTTATCTCGTCTTTTTATTTATCGTAGTTGGCTTTTTAGTTTTTATAGGAATGATTTCTATCTAGGAATTTTAAAACTTTTCAAATAAATTCTATAACATTTTAACCTTGAAAAAGAGGCAACTTTATATTTATAATAATTCTATAAATACGATGAATTTCAATACTGTTTTAAGAGATAAGTTAGCAAACAAATTAAAGGAAAATTTAATTATCGAAAACATCATAATTGAAGTTATTGGTAATGAAGTTAGCCTAAAAGGAATTGTTACTTCTTATGAAGTGAAAGATAAAATTGAACAACTTATTGTAAGTTTTTCAGAAGTTCAAGCTGTAAATAATGAATTAGCCATATTTAACGAAAATTAAAAGAAATGATACCAAAAATTGGATTATCCGAAGAAAATTTAGAAAAAAGCATCAATTTATTAGGTGTTGTTTTATCTGATGAAATGACACTTTACATAAAAACTAGAAAGTTTCATTGGAATGTTGCTGGTCAAAGTTTTATGGAATTGCATAAATTATTTGAATCGCAATATTCAGAATTAGAACAACTTATAGATAATGTAGCAGAACGAATTGGTAAACTAGGCGGAAAAACGATTGGTACAATGAATGAATTTTCATTGCTAACGCGAATTGTAGAACATCCAAATAAATATCCTGTTCAAAATGCCATGTTAACAGAATTATTAAATGATCATAAAACAATAATTTACGAATTAAGAAAAGACATTGACATCTGTAATAATGAATGTCACGATGTTGGAACCGCTGATATGCTAACTGGAATTTTACAACAACATGAAACGATTGCTTGGATATTACGAAGATATTTAAGCTAAAAATTATACCTCAACCATAAAAAATAAAAGAGATGAACTACGAAAATTATTATTACGGAATGAACATTATTTGGTGGGCAATTTGGGTGGTTTTATTGTTTTGGATTTTTGCTATTCCATACGATATTCCCGGACAACGACGTAAAAAAGATTCGGCATTTGATATTTTGAAAAAAAGATATGCAAATGGAAGTATAACCGAATCGGAATACAAAGACAAGAAAGAAATTTTAGAGCAAGAATTTAAAAGATCTTAAATAATTAAAAATGAGCAAGAAAGAACATTTTCCGAAAGCCGCAAACGAACAATTAGATAAAAAAGACGGCTACCCAACTTATCCAGTTGATGAAGATATTTACAATAAATTCAATAAATTCAATAAAGAATTTGATATTGATCCTGAAAATATTTCAAAAAAGAAAGAAATTATCAAAATTGTAAAACATTCTATTTGGAATGAGAAAAATTTCAATCAAGATAAAACGGGAAGCGATTTAGACGTTCCTGGGTCAGAATTAGATGACGAGCAGGAAAATATTGGAAGTGAAGATGAAGAAAATAATCTTTATAGCGGAAGTGACAATCAAACAGATTTAGATGATATCAAATAATAAATTTTAAAAAGCATAACCATGATACGAACTGCAAATGCCCATTGGGAAGGAAATTTAAAAGAAGGAAATGGAACGTTATCAACACAAAGTGGCGTTTTAGAAAATACAAATTATAGCTTTAAAACGCGTTTTGAAGTTGGTGTAAAAGGCACCAATCCAGAAGAATTATTAGCGGCTGCACACGCAGGTTGTTTCACAATGGCCGTTTCTGCAAAACTAAACGCAAAAGGGTTTACGCCAACCAGATTAGATACAGAAGCAACCTTAACTATGAACGATTTAGGAATAGTAAGCATGCATTTAAAAATTTCTGGATCTGTTCCAAATATAAGTGCCGAAGAATTTGCAACCATTACAAAAGATGCAGAACAAAACTGTTTTGTATCTAAAGCATTGAGCATCCCAATTTCTTCAGAAGTGCATTTTGAATTTGAAAATCTATAAACTCAAATGAAATCGCCATAAACCAACTCGTTTGCTTGCAAACACCAATGAAAATAAAGCGATACCATATGACCTTAAAAAACAATAAATATCTACATATGAAAAATATATGTTTACTTTTAACCGTTTTATTTCTATTTGTCAGTTGTAAAAAAGAAACAGCTGACGAAAAATATACGGATTTAATTTTAGAAGATGCCACAATACAAGCCTTTTTTAAAGCCAATCCTGAAACTGAAAAAATAAAAAAAGAAGTAAAATTATTCTATAAAAATAGAGATTTTCAATACGCTTGGTTCACCAAAAACGGAATGACACAAGCCGTGCCCAACTTTCAAAATCAATTGCAAAATTATACGAATGCTTTTAACGACAAATCATTTAAAAACGCGCAATTAGATACTTTAATTACCATTATTAAAATGAGTAATAATGAATCAAAAATTGATGAAAAACAAAGAGAAAATTTAGAATTACTCTTAACCACAACCTTTTTTAAATATTCTGACAAAGCATTTTCTGGAATTAATAAAACACCACGTCAATTAGAATGGTTTATTCCAAGAAGTAAAAAGAATTATCAAGTGATGTTGGAATCTTTAATTTTAAAAGATGCAAACGATACAAATTATGAACCTGTAAATAGTTACTATTCTAAATTAAAAGAAAAGCTTTTATTGTATCGAGAAATCAAGAAAAAAGGCGGATTTCCAACCATTAAAACAGATAAAAAAACAATAGCGATTTCCGAGTCAGATTCGTGCTTACTTCAAGTGAAGCAACGTTTGTTTTTGTCAAAAGACTTAAAAGTAAATGACAAATCCATCCTTTTTACAGAAAGTTTAAAAACAGCCATTTCTAATTTTCAACAACGTTTGGGTTTACCAGAAACTGGAATTTTAAATGTGAATACGATTGTTGAAATGAATAAAACTGTCGATTTTCGAATCAAACAAATGTTGGTAAATTTAGAACGTTTACGATGGGTTCCTATTGAAATTGAAAACGATTATTTATTGGTTAACATTCCAGAATATAAATTACACATTTTTAAAGACAAAAAAATACTTTGGGAAACGAATGTAGTCGTTGGTAAAGAAGCTAAACAAACCACCATTTTTAAGGGACAAATTTCCAGAATTATGTTAAATCCTTATTGGAATGTTCCAAACAGCATTATCAATAGCGAAATTATACCAGGAATAAAGAGAGATAGAAATTATCTGTCTAAAAATAATATGGAAGTCGTTTCATTTAAGGGTGAAGCTATGAATGAATCCAATATCAATTGGAATAATTATACCACAAAGAAAGTTCCTTTTATCATCAGACAAAAGCCTGGAAAAATAACGCTTTAGGCGAAATGAAGTTTCTTTTTCCAAATAGTTATAGTATTTATTTGCATGACACGCCTTCAAAAGGGTTATTTGATAGAAACGAAAGAGATTTCAGTCATGGTTGTATTCGAGTAGAAAATCCAAAAAAATTAATGTTGTATTTGTTGGAAAATGACAAAACCTGGAACAAACAAAAAATAGATAAAATATTAAAAACAGATACCGAAACTGGAATTTCTGTTAAGCCAAATATGCCCGTTTATATCGCCTATTTTACAGCTTGGGTGGATTATAAAGGAAACTTAAATTTCAGAAATGATGTTTACAATTTAGATGAAGAATTAGCCAAAGAAATTTTTGTAGAATAATATATCTATGAATATTACAACTTCTTAATAGAGTTATATAACACTTTAATTGCCCATTATTAAGAATTTTACAATATGAAAAATCATTAGCAATAAAATTTTATATAATGGAAAACGTAACAGAATACAATACAATTAAAGTGTTAAATTCATTAGTAATCATAAATAATGATAGAATTGAAGGTTACAAAACGGCTAGTAATGAAACACGAGAAAGCGACTTAAAAACCTTGTTTTTTGATTTTATTAAAACTAGCGAACATTGTAGAAAAGAATTAATTGCAGAAGTAATTAAACTTGGTGGATTACCAAATGAAGGCACCAGAATAACTGGAAAGTTTTTCCGAGTTTGGATGGAAGTTAAAGTTGCATTAACATGTAACAATAGAAAAGCAATTTTAGATTCCTGTAAATATGGTGAAGATGTGGCGTTAGAAACGTATAAAAATGTACTCATTCAAGAGGTTAATGCAATCAATTCTATAGAGCAGAATATGCTAAACAAACATTATGAGATTTTAAAATCAGATTACGATAAAATTAATGAATTACGAAATAATAGAACAGAGTAAATGTGTTTTTGTAAAGAGAAGAAGTAACTAAAATACTCACCAAAATTTAGTTTTTGGTACTATCAGAAAGCATTTTTTTAACCTACAAGATTTCTAAAAAAGCTTGTAGGTTTTTCTTAATTAAAATAAATAAATGATGCAAACCTACCTTAAAAATATATTTGAAGACACTGGAAATGTAGCTTTGTTTACAGGGAGATTTTTTAAAGAAATAGTAAAACCGCCTTTTCAAATCAACGAATTTTTCAGACAATGTTATGCTATTGGCTATAAATCATTGCCTTTGGTTTCCATTACCGCTTTTATTATGGGTTTGGTTTTAACGATACAATCTCGACCAACAATGATTCAATTTGGAGCTGAAAGTTGGTTACCAAGTATGGTTTCCTTATCGTTAGTTAGAGAAATTGCTCCAGTAATTACAGCATTAATTTGTGCAGGAAAAATTGCATCCGGAATTGGTGCCGAATTAGGTTCCATGAAAGTTACCGAACAAATTGACGCTATGGAAGTTTCGGCTATAAATCCATATAAATATTTAGTAGTTACCCGAATTTTAGCCACCACAATAATGCTCCCAATTTTGGTAATTTATGCCGATTTAGTTGGGGTTTTTGGCGGTTATGTTGGTTTTAATGTTCGCGGAAGCATGAATTTATATCGTTATTTTTCTGAAGTAATTGAACATTTGGAGTTTTTAGATTTGATTCCAGCCGTAATTAAAACATTTTTCTTCGGATTTTTTATTGGATTAATTGGCTGTTATAAAGGATTTAACGCTTCAAGCGGAACAGCAAGTGTTGGAATTGCAGCGAATGAAGCTGTTGTGGCGGCATCACTTTCTATTTTTATTATTGATATGTTGGCGGTTCAAATAACCGATTTATTCTTTTAGAAATCATGGATAGTAAAGAAATTATTTCGATTAAAAATTTATGTAAATCATTTGGAGAAAATGACGTGCTTAAAGATGTAAACTTGACAGTAAATAAAGGGGAAGATTTAGTGGTGTTAGGTCGTTCTGGTTCTGGAAAATCGGTAACGATAAAATGTTTAGTTGGATTAGTGCAAGCCGATAAAGGGGAAATAAAGGTTTTTGATGTCGATATTACGAAATTAAAAAATGAAGAACTTAATAAAATTAGATCAAGAATTGGATTTATGTTTCAAAATGGCGCTTTGTATGATTCTATGTCGGTACGACAAAACTTGGCGTTTACTTTAAAACATCATACAAAAGAAGTAACGGATGATGAAATTGAAAAACAAATCATTGAAGCTTTAACTAATGTTGGTTTAGAAGAATCTATTGATAAAATGCCGTCAGAATTATCAGGTGGAATGCGAAAACGAATTGCATTAGCCAGAACACTAATTATTCAACCAGAAATTATTTTATACGACGAACCTACATCAGGTTTAGATACTATAACTTCCAGAGAAATTAGCGAATTAATTTTGTCTGTTCAAAAAAAATATAAAACCACATCCATCATTATTACACATGATATGGCGTGTGCTAAACTTACAGGAAACAGAATTATGATTCTTAAAGATGGCGTAATTCATGCAGAAGGTACCTACGAAGCACTAGAAAACAGTACGGACGAATGGGTGCGTTCTTTTTTCATTTAATTAAAAAATAATAATATGACACAGAATTCAAATTATACATGGAAGTTAGGAATGTTTGTCATTTTAGGCTTGGCCTTGTTTATGATTACCATTTATTTTATAGGAAGTAACAAAAATTTATTTGGTTCTACTTTTCATTTAAAATCGCAGTTTAAAAATGTAAGCGGTTTAAAAGAAGGAAATAATGTTCGCTTTTCAGGAATTAATGTTGGAACAGTAAAAGATATTGAATTCATTTCAGATTCTGCAGTAGTGGTTAATTTAATTATAAAAGAAGAAGTTCAAAAATATATTAAAACAGATGCAATTGCTAGTATTGGTTCAGACGGATTAATGGGTGATAAAGTTTTGACTATTTCTCCCGGAACTTCATCTAATAAAATAGTAAGTGATAATTCAACAATACGTTCCGTAAAAGCTGTAGAAATTGAAGATTTGATGAAAGGTTTACGAAAAAGTGTTGATAATGCAGAAATCATAACCTTGCAACTTTCCGAATTTAGTACGAAAATAAATAAAGGAAAAGGCGCCTTAAACAAGGTTTTAACAGATGAAGAATTTGCGAAAAGTATCGATAAAATGGTATTGAATTTAAAATTAAGTTCAGATGAATTTCTTGTTTTTACCACAAATATGAATGATAAAAACGGAACATTATCTAAATTAATGAACGATCCAAAATATACTAATTCCATTGAAAAAACATTAAATAATTTAGAAAAAAGCTCTAACGAATTTAATGTCTTTACCAAAAAATTAAATAATGATAAAGGTATTTTGTCAAAATTAGTTGGTGATCAACGATTGGCAACTTCTTTAGATTCTTCTCTTATAAATATCGAAAAAGCTTCTAAAAATATAATCGAAATTGAAGAAGCAGCCAAAAATAACTTTTTGCTTCGTGGTTATTTTAAGAAAAAAGACAAAGCATTAGAAAAGCAAAAAGTCCTACTAAATAAAAATTAAACCTATGAATTACATAAGTTTTTAATGTAATACTACAACAGTAAAAACTACTTTTCGCACCAACTTTGTTTCATATTAATTACTAAAATTAAAAAAAATGAAACAAAAAATATTCTTATCAGCAATTGTGTTATCAATTGTTGGTTTATTTGGAGCTTGTTCAGAAGATGATTTTCAAGAAACTATAGGTATTTGCCCAGAAGTTATAGCT
This sequence comes from Flavobacterium facile, assembly GCF_036321945.1. NCBI lineage: Bacteria > Pseudomonadati > Bacteroidota > Flavobacteriia > Flavobacteriales > Flavobacteriaceae > Flavobacterium > Flavobacterium facile. The sequence goes on along the minus strand of NZ_JAZAYT010000029.1, from coordinate 217,814 downwards.
ACTAGTCCAACAAACGGAGAAACTAGTGTTGCTTTAAATAAAGTAATTACAGTTACCTTCAATGAAGAAATGAATCCTGCAACAATTAACGCATCATCATTTACAATCGTAAATGGAACTACAAGTATTCCTGGAATCATTACGTATTCTGGAAATACAGCATCTTTTACTCCAACTGGAAATCTAGTGGCTAACAAAACCTATATTGGTAAAGTTTCAACAGCTGTAAAAGATTTAAGGGGAAACGCATTGCAAGAAAACTATATCTGGACATTTAGTACAGGTACAAGTTTACAACCATTAGTAATTTCAACTGATCCTGACAATAATGAAACAGGTGTAGTTTTAAATAAAATTATTACGGCAACTTTCAATACAGCAATGAATCCTACAACTATTAACGGAACATCATTCACATTAAAACAAGGTGTGACTGCAATTGCAGGTGTCGTTTCTTATTCTGGTACAACAGCCTCTTTTGTTCCAACATTGCCTTTAACAGCAAATACACTTTATACAGCAACAATTACAACAGGTGCAAAAAATCTTGCTGGAGTGGCTCTTTTAAGTGATTATGTTTGGAACTTTACTACAGGAATTTTAACAGCTCCTATTGTATTGTCAACAGATCCTTTTAATACGGAAAGTGGTGTTGTTTTAAACAAAATTTTTAATGCTTCATTTAATATGCCAATGGATCCATTGACTATTTCTGGAACTACTTTTACAGTAAAAATTGGAACAACAGCTGTACTAGGTGCTGTAACTTATATTGGTACAACGGCAACGTTTACTCCTTCAACTAATCTTAATAGTAATACTACTTATACGGCTACAATTACAACTGGTGCTAAAAATTTAGCTGGAGTTGCATTAGCCAATAATTATGTTTGGACTTTTAATACGAATACCTCTTTAAATCCACCATTTGTTGATTTAAATTCTGCAGATAGATTTGGAATTTTAGCAGGTGTTGGAATTAGCAATAACGCCGGTTTTAGCGAAATTCACAATATGGATGTTGGAATTAGCCCAGGTGTACGTTCTTCTGTTACTGGATTTCCACCAGCCATTATAGTTAATGGTGCAATTTATGCATCAGATGATGTAGCTCCAGCAGGTGTAGCCGCTATGTTAATTCAAGCAAAACAAGATTTAACAAATGCTTATTTATTCGCTGAAGCAGCAACATCTCCTGCACCAGCTACAGTTTCTGGTGACCAAGGTGGTTTAACTCTTGCTCCTGGAATATATAAATCAACTTCTACATTATTAATTCAATCAGGTGATTTAACACTTGATGCACAAGGTGATGCTAATGCGGTATGGATTTTCCAAATTGCCTCTGACTTTACAACAGTTGGTGGTGCAGGTGGAAGTGTGATTTTAAGTGGTGGTGCTCAAGCTAAAAATGTATTTTGGCAAGTAGGTAGTTCTGCAACTATCGGTAACGGAACTGCATTTAAAGGAAATGTATTAGCCTTAACTTCAATTACGATGGGACCTAACGCAACAGCTGTAGGAAGAATGTTAGCAAGAAACGGTGCTGTAGTAATGACAAGTACTAATATAATTGACAAACCTTAATTCATACCATTATGAAATCAAATTTTAAATTATCAACAGGACCATGCCAAGCGTGGTCCTTAAATAAATTGCCATTGAAAAATTTTATCTTAACAGTTTCGTTGTTTTTAACAACTTTAACGTCAGTTCAAGCACAAGAAGTTCAGTATTCTAATCCCTCATGGTGGTTTGGAGCAGCAGCAGGAGCAAATTTTAATTTTTATAGAGGTTCCACACAAGTTCTGAATGAAAATTTTACACCTCCAACTGCATTTCATGATGGTTTTGGAGCAGGTTTATATTTAGCGCCACTTTTAGAATACCATCGTCCAAATTCAGCTTGGGGATTTATGTTCCAAGCCGGATATGATAGCAGAAGAGGAAAATTCGACCAAGTTATTACGCCATGTAATTGCCCAGCGGATTTATCAACTAAATTAAGTTATTTGACTATCGAACCAAGTATTAGATTGGCTCCATTTAAATCTAACTTTTATTTATATGGTGGACCAAGATTGGCTTTCAATTTAGATAAATCATTTGTGTACGAACAAGGAATTAATCCTAATTTTCCAGCACAAACTCCAAATCCAGATGTAACTGGTGATTTTAGTGAAGTGGAAAAAACCATTTTATCGATGCAAATTGGTATGGGTTACGATATTCCATTATCGTCAGCCAACAGAAAAACTAAGTTTGTTCTTTCTCCTTTCGTTACTTTTCAACCTTATTTCGGACAAAATCCAAGAGCTAATGAAACTTGGAATTTAACAACCGTTAGAGCAGGAGTAGCCTTGAAATTAGGTGGTGGTAAAGCAATTGAAAATGCAAATATTGTTGATGGTGAAGTTCAGTTTTCCGTTAATCAACCAGAAAATGTGTTGGTTGAAAACAGAGTTAGAGAAGTTTTTCCATTAAGAAATTATATCTTTTTCAATGTAGGTTCAACTGAAATCCCTAGTCGATATGTACTTTTAAACAAGGATCAAGTTAAAGATTTTAAAGAAGATCAAGTTCAATTTTCTACTTCAAATACAGTTTCTGGTCGTTCAGAACGACAAATGGCAGTCTACTATAATGTAATTAATATTTTAGGGGATAGAATGCAAAAAAATCCTTCATCAACTATAAAATTAGTAGGTTCTTCTCAGAAAGGTCCAGATGACGGTCGTGCAATGGCTCAAAGTGTAAAAGATTATTTAACTACGGTTTTTGGTATTAATGCTTCTAGAATTGCTGTTGAAGGAAGAACAAAACCTGTTGTAGCTTCAGAACAACCAGGAGGAACTAATGAGTTACTTTTACTTCGTGAAGGGGATCAAAGAGTTACTATTGAAAGTAATTCACCAGAATTGTTAATGGAATTTCAAAGTGGTGATGCACCCTTGAAACCTATCGAAATTTATACAACTCCACAAAACTCAAATCCAGATGATATTGTTATTAATGTGGCTGGTTCAAAAGAAGTTTTTTCAACTTGGTTCTTAGAATTGAAAGATGAAAATGGTAAAGTGAAAAAATTCGGACCATATACTGAAGATAAAGTAATTATTTCGAGAAAATTAATCTTGCAAAGTCAAAAACAAGGTAACTTTAATGTAAAAATGACGGGAACAACTTTAACTGGTAAAACAGTCGTAAAAGATGCAACAGTTTATATTTTACCTTATGTAGCGCCAAAAGTGCAAGAAAGTATTAGATTTAGTGTGATTTATGAATTCAATGAATCAAAATCAATTGCAATTTATGATAAATATTTAACTGAAATTGTAACTCCAAAAATTCCAATTGGTGGAACACTAATCATCAAAGGATATACAGATATTATTGGTGAAGAAAGTTATAACAAGAACTTATCTTTAGCCAGAGCGAATGATGTGAAAAATATCATTGAAAAAAGTTTAGCTAAATCGGGCAGAAATGATGTGAAGTTTGAAGTTTATGGTAGTGGAGAAGACGAAAGTAAAGCACCATTTGAAAACAAATATCCAGAAGAACGTTTTTATAATAGAACAGTTGTGATTGACATACTTCCAGCACAATAAGCGTTTTTAAATTAATAAATTAAAAAGAACAACTAATTAAAGTTGTTCTTTTTTTTGTTTAAAACCTATGAATTTTGCAATATTTCAAATCAATTCTATAACAGTTAGGCTCTTTAATTAAGGTAAATTTGAGATATATAAAAAGAGATAGTCTTAAAGTTTTCAATATCTAAAAAGGAAACAAAACTGTGTAATAATATAGGTTGTTATCAAAAATCAACTGTGTGTTATCTTGACAAATGAGTTTTTAAATTTAGGTATTTAGCTTTTCGACTTTCTCCTTTTTTAATTTCTTAACCTATGAAAACAGAAGCCGAATTAAACAAAAACATTGTTAAAATAACAATGACCATTCGAAATGAATTTCCTGAATTAATGAAATTTATTAACGAAATGCCTGTTACAATTCCAAATTTGGAAAACCCCGAAATAAATAACAAAATTCTTCAAGATTATTTTGATTCTTTAGAAGATTTACTTCGAAAATACGCACCCAATCATAACGGATTTATCAATAATTTTTAAAACTTCAAACAATGGAAACCACAAAAAAAATAGCAATTTATATGGATCATTTTGTAGCAAATATATTTGAGTATAACAATTCAGCTGAAGCTATAAAAACAATAAAATCAGATTTCAATCATTTTGAAAAAGAAAAAATATTACAAAAAGGAGAAAGTCATTTGCATAATAAAGAACAAGATATGCAACAAGTTTTTTATTCCAAACTTAGAGATGAACTTTTAAGTTATAATTCTGTTTTGTTATTCGGAGCTACTAATGCTAAAACCGAATTATTAAATATTTTACAAGCAGATGCTAAGTTTTTGAATGTAGAATTTACTTTAAAAAACACTGATAAACTTACAGAAAATCAACAAATTGCATTTGTAAATGATTGTTTTTATATCAATTAAAAATGAAAGAGATTTATTTCAGCCTGGAAAGAAATTTCGAAGCACTAGTAGCATTAGCCACAAAAGTTTTGGGGAACTCTATAACTTTTATTTTAGCTTGCTGTTTGGTGTTATTTTGGTGGATTAACACCTTATTAAATTCAACAAATTTGCATCAAAATATAGGGGATTTCATCTTCGGGACAACTTTCTTAAGTTTATTCATTATTCAAAAATCATTTAATAAATATTCGGCATTATTGCATTTGAAAGTAAATGAATTAATTTCTTCTCACGAAACGGCAAATAATTCAGTTATGGATACCAATGAGAAAACAGAAAAAGAAATTACAGAATTAGCTAAAGAATATATTGAAAAGGAAGAAGCTTTCGAAATTGCCAATAAAAAGCTAATCGATAAAATTGAAGAAGCCAATACAGATAATCAAATTTAAAACTAGGAATAATATAAGTTTTGTATCAAATTCTGTAACAAGAATAAGTGGTTTAAACCGCACCTTTACATTAATAAAATAACAATATACTTTACTTATGAAAAAAATCATTTTAGTAGCTAGTATGATAATCGGATTATCATTTAGCGCACAAGCACAAAATACTTCAAAAAATGCATTGGGTTTGCGTTTAGGTGATAATGACGGATTTGGAGGAGAACTTTCTTATCAAAGAAAATTAGCTAAAAACAATAGGTTAGAATTTGATTTAGGTTGGAGAAACAGTAATAATGTGGATGCTATTAAATTAGTGGGTTTATACCAATGGGTTTGGAATATTGACGGTGGATTCAACTGGTATGCAGGAGTTGGAGCTGGAGTAGGAACATGGAGTTATGACAATAACTATAACAACAATAATTTTTATTATGGAGATAATGATAATGGAGCATTTGCTTTAATTGCTGGAGACATTGGTATTGAATATAATTTTGATGTGCCAATTCAACTTTCATTAGATTTCAGACCAGAAATGTATTTTAATTCAGATGCTTATAGAGAAAATAGTTTCGGACCAGACATCGCTTTGGGAATTAGATTTCGTTTCTAATACTTATCAAAATAAAAAATCAGAATACGCTTTCAAATTAAGAAAATTCATTCTTAATGTAAAACTTATAAACATGAATACAACAGAATTAAAAGGAGATTGGGAAGTACAAAAAGGGAAACTCAAACAAAAATTTGCTCAACTAACAGATAATGATTTGTTATTTGTAGAAGGTAAAAAAGATGAAATGTTAGGAAAACTTCAAATCACTTTAGGGAAATCTAAAGAAGAATTGCAAAAGTTAATTGAAAAGTTATAATTTCTAAATCATTACTAATGAAGAAATCAATTTTAGTTCTTGCTGTTACTACGTTTCTAGTAGGAAATGTATTTACAAGTTGTAAATCAAATACTGATAAAGAAGAAGATGCCATTGAAAATGTTGAAAATGCAGAGCAAAATTTAGAAGATGTTACAGAAGACATTAATAACGATGCGATCACTAAAGCTAACGATGAAGAATGGCAAACCTATAAAGATGAAGCCAATACAACTATTGCTGACAATGAAAAACGTATAGCTGATTTAAAAATAGCTATGAAAAAGCCAGGTACAACTTTTGATGCTACTTACAAAAAAAACATCGAATCGTTAGAAGATAGAAACGCGGCTTTAAAAACTAAAATTTCAGATTATGAAAATAATCAAACGGATTGGGCTTCATTTAAACGTGAGTTTAGTTCTGATATGAATGAACTTGGTGCTGCGTTGAAAGATTTAACGGTGAATAATAAAAAGTAACTTTCGTTTATCTGAAAATTTCAGAATCAATTATACTTAAAATCTATCCTTCTGTACACTTCAGAAAGATAGGTTTTCTTATTTACTTTCTAAGGTGGGAATTCTATAAATTTTCTGACAAATAGTGTAACACAATTATGTACAAATAAAGCAATCTTTGTGTATAATAATTTAACAATCAAATAAAAAAAAAATGAAAAAATTAAAATCAATAGTAGCCTTAGTCCTTTTAACAAGTTTCTCTCAAGTAGCGTTTTCTCAAACAACAGATTCAGCTAAACTGAAATTTGGAGTTAAAGGTGGTGTGAATTTTTCAAATCTATATACTGAAGATGTGGATGATAGTAATTTATTAACTGGCTTTAATTTAGGTTTATTTGCAAGATTACCAATTACACAAACTTTTGCCATTCAGCCAGAATTATCATACACTACAAAAGGAGCAGAATTAGAATACAATAATGCATTTGTTAATGGAACTTCTACTTTTAAATTAAACTATTTAGAATTACCTGTTTTGTTAGTAATTAATTTAAGTGAAAACTTTAGTGTTCACGGTGGTCCTTACGTTGCATATTTAATAGATGGCGAAGCTACTAACAATTCTCAAGGTACTTTATTTGATGTAGAAAATAATTTAGATAACGATGATTATAACAAGTTTGATACAGGACTTTCTGTTGGTATCGGTTATGATACAAATAAAATTGGATTTGGAGTGCGTTACAATTATGGATTACAGAAAGTAGGTAAAGAAAGAAATTTCAATGGTACAAATTACACCTTTCCTAACGGAAAAAACAGTGCAGTAAATTTATATCTCTCTTACTCAATATTATAAACTAAAATCAAACATTATGAGCAATTTATTATACACAATCGCAATTATTTTGATCATTTTTTGGGCAATAGGCTTTTTTGCTTATAGTGCAGGATCTATCATTCACATCTTATTAGTTATAGCAATTATAGCAATTCTATTAAGACTTATTCAAGGAAGAAAATTATAAATAATCATTTAAATTTAAAATTATGGAAACAGGAAAAACAGCTTTAGGTATTTTATTAGGTATTGGAGCAGGAGCTTTATTAGGTGTATTATTTGCACCAGCTAAAGGATCAAAAACAAGAAGAAGAATTATGGATAAAGGTCAAGGTTATGCTGATGATTTTAAAGGTAAATTAGAAGGTATGTATCAAGATGCTTCTGGTAAATACGATGCTTTATTAGAAGATGCCAAAGAGGCAGTTAATTCAAAATAAAAAAAAGTAAAATGGAAAACAATGCAACAACAATAGAAAAACTGATTGAAAAAGCAGAAATTTATAGCAAAACAACGCTTGAATTATGTAAATCTGAAGCGCTTTATAAATCCGCTGATTTATTTTCTAATTTGGCAGTAAAATTAGCCATAACTATTGTTGTTGTTGTGTTTTTACTGTTTACAAACATCGGATTAGCATTTTATCTTGGCGAATATTTAGGCAAAATTTGTTATGGTTTTTTTCTTATTGGAATAAGCTATTTACTTATTGGAATTATACTTTATATTTTTAAAGATGAATGGATTAAAAATCCTGTTAGTAACTTCATTATCAGTAAAATGAATAATAAAGATATCCTATGAAAATCATAAATCAGAAAGATCAATTGGCTACAAAAATTGCTCTTTTACGCAGTAAACAGACATCAGATTTTTTGCATCTGAAAAACCAATATCACAGTACTATTGATAGTTTTAAACCGATTAATTTAATCAAAAATTCTATTGAGGAAGCTATTACAACTCCAAGTATCACAGCAAGTTTAGTTAAAGGCACTGTTGGTTTCGGAATTAATTACTTGTCTAATAATTTTTTAAATCCACATTCAAGTAATAAAAAAAATACGATTTTAGGAAATGTCTTAAAATTTGTAGTTAAAAATTTTATTGGTAGAAAGTAAAAAAATAATTTAAAAGAATTGGTATGATACAATATTTGCAAAATTTACCTGAAAACATTGTAGGTTTTAAAGCTGTTGGAGAAATTACAGAAAAAGATTTTAGCGATACTGTAATGCCAAAAGTAAAAGAATTAATCGATAAAACAGATAAATTAAATTACCTCTTAATACTTGAAACGGAATTAAATAATTTTACAATTGGAGCTTGGATGAAAGACGTTATGATGGGGATTAAACATCTCACAAAATGGAACAGAGCTGCCATAGTTTCTGATGTTGAAGCCGTACGAAATTTCACAGACTTCTTTAGTTATTTAATGCCAGGAGAATTTAAAGGTTTTGACCACAAAGAAATACAAGAAGCTATTGATTGGGTTTCTGAAAAAAATAAAGAATAAACGCAAAAGAATATTTTTTAAAACATATTTAAATTTTATTGAAAGAAATATTAAATTCTAGTGCTATAGATTGAAATCTTTATTGCAATAAACTTAAAAACCGATTCGGGGGAAATCGGTTTTTTTTGTGCTTATATTTTGGCAATTTCAAATTTGATTTCTTTAATATACAATAAGACTTGGTTTTGCAATTTCAAAATTTTGCAATCCAAAATCGGATGTTGAGATAGAATTAGTTTGAAATATAGAATTTCCAGCTGTAATATTCGGATAATAGGACATTGAAAACTGAAATGAGCTGAATATCAAATAGTCATTACTAATAATTACTCCTAAGCTAATTTGCGAATATAGTTTACTTCTGCTAAAATTAATATCTTTCTGTCCTAACATTCCTGCTGTATAACTTACATACGGATTCAATCTAAAGCCAATAAGTCGCCATGGTGAATAGCCTTGAGATTGAACAGTCATTAATAATTTCTTCGTTCCAAATAATGATGGACTATTAAATCCATCAATTCCATTATTAGCTCCATTTAAAGTAAGTTTATCATAATTCGAATCTAAACGATTGTTTCCTATAATTAATTGTGGTTTAACAAATTGTCGGAACTTCCACTTACCAATTTCTTGCAAATTAGTAAAATACACCAATCGTAAACTAGTTGTAGTTTGATTGGTTTTTCCCATTTCTAAAAAAGTACCAAATTCTAAATTCCCACTCAAATATCCAAATTTAAAATAGTCACCAAGCGCAATTCTGCCACCAGTATAAAATTTATAATCCTCGTATTTTTTTTGATAACCGGTTGTTAAATTATAAACAAATCCTGATGCTACATCTTCCACAATGTTGAAATTAAATATGTATTTGTCTTGTGTGAATTTTCTGGAAGTAATTCCTAAACTTATTAAATATAATTTTTCACTTGAATAAATGTTTAAACTATCTAAATTAATAAATGGTGTTTCAGTAAAATTTCTATTGAAAAATCGGGCACTTGTTACAAAATTTGTAGTTCTACTGTATTCGGAATTTCCTTTAAAAATCTGAAAGGCATGTCCAGCCCAATAATCTTGATAATTAAATTTAGAATTTTGTACCACTTCCACTTGGTTTACATCTAAAGATACATTTTTATTCAAATTTTGACCTAAAGTAACTCCAGCTGCCCATCGTGCAAAAGCAGAAAAAAAAGGTCGTTCAATATTTATAAATTTGGAATAATTTCTATTTAAATCAATTTCATAATTTAATCGGGTACTGATAAATGTATTTCGAATTGTTGGAATAAAATAATTAATACTATAACCATTTTCTTGGCTAGTGAGGCTTTTTGTATAGGAGTTTGAAAATTCGTGACCTAAACCAAAAATATTTTTTTCCTTGAGATAAAATTTCGATTTGCTTGTAGAAGAAGAAACATCAGGAACTAAACTCCAAGAATCTAAAACACGAATAAATACATCTACAGAATCTTCGGAAACTATTTTCATTTCTGTAGACACACTTCTAGTAAATCGTTGACTTCTAACCAATCTTTCCGATTCTTTCACTAAAAGCGTATCTAATGGTTTGTTTTTTTTAAGTAAAAGTAAATTCCTTATGGCTAAGTTTTTAGTTTTTAGATGTAAAAAATTCCCTGCTTTTTGAACAAATATTTTTGGTTTTTGTGTTGAATCACTATCCGAATATCCAAAAGGATCTAAAGTTGTAATTTCAATGTTTCTAATTATTTTTCCTTCGTATTTACTATAATTTTGAGGTTTTATTTTCTTTGGTCTTTGTTTTTTCGGAGCCTTTTTCGCAACTGGATTAAAGATAAGCTTATGAATAAATTTGGTAAACTTTCTTTTTTTAGAATATTTTTCAATATCCCGATATCCTTTTGAAGAATCTTTTTTAATCTCATTTTCTTGCGCACAAGAAAGTTGATAACAAAAAAGCATCAAAATAAGATATAGATATTGGTGTTTAAGAGACATTAAAATTTTAATTGATAAAATTACTGCATAAATATTTAAATTACTATTTTTATGTGAATTATGAAACTTATAAAGGGAATTGTGAAAGTTTAAATTTTGTAAGTCTTTGTAAATTTGTACTATAACAATCTAACAAAATAAGATATGAAATTAGTACTAGTAACTGCAATAACATTTTTGTTTTCAATGCAAATTGAAGCTCAAAATACACAAACTGAAACAAAGACAAAAACTACAACGGTAAAGGATTCAGATGGAACTCATAAAACAGTTAAAACTCAAGTGATTAAAAAAGATCAAAAAGTTGTTTTAGGTGAAGAAAAATCAAATACAATTAATATTCCTACAGTTAATTCTCCTGTAACTGTAACAACTACAACTAAAATAACTAATCCTGACGGAACTACAAGAACAGTAGATGTTGATAGAAGTTCGTATTACGAATCTAATGGAAAAATTTACAAATTAGATCTTGATCCTGCAGGTTATGTTATTACGCATGGTGAAATGAAACCAGCATTATTAAGAAAAACATCTACTAATAGTTATATATTCCGATCTGAAAATAGAACTGCTATTGGTTATTTTGATACAGAAGGAAATTTAGTTGTTGAGTTTTATGACGAAAAGTTAGATATAGTAAATATTGAAAAATACGCAGTGATTAAAAAGTAAGTAAAATTAATTAAAGGTTAGTTTAAAATCGGCTCATTTATTTGAGTCGATTTTTTTTTATTTGTAACAAATGTAACCGTTCTATTTTTTTATATCTGCTATCTTTGTAAGAAAAATAATTATGTTTAAATTCTTTAAAAATTTGTTATCATTCAAATGTCCACGTTGTCACGAAGGAAATTTGTTTATTAATAAATGGTATAATTTTCCAAACGGAAATAAAATGGTTGAGAGATGTAGTGTGTGCGGACAAAGAACAGAAATTGAACCTGGTTTTTTTCAAGGAACAGGTTATGTAAGTTACGGTTTAACAGTAGGTTTTTCTTTAATAACATTTGCAATTTGGGTTTTTGTCACGGGGTATACGCTACAAAATAAAGAGATTTTTTGGTGGTTGCCAATCAATATTTTTTTCTTAATTATTTTGCAACCTTGGATTATGCGTTTGTCAAGAATAATTTGGTTAACTGCTTTTTTTCATAGTGACGATGAATTTTTTGAGAAAAAATAAACTTATGATAATTATCACAATTTTATAAAAAATTACAACTAAATTTGTATTTGATTTTAATTGAAAAATACAAATGAATATAGAACAAATTTATACAGGATGTTTGGCTCAAGGTGCTTATTATATTACTTCAAATGGTGAAGCAGTTATTATTGATCCACTTCGTGAAACGTCTCCTTATATTACAAGGCTGTTAAACGATAATGTGAAACTAAAATATATTTTTGAAACCCATTTTCATGCCGATTTTGTTTCTGGACATTTAGATTTAAGCAAACAAACTGGAGCAAAAATTGTATACGGACCAACCGCAAAACCTGAATTCGACATTATAACTGCTGAAGATAATCAAATTTTTGAAGTTGGAAATATTAAAATAAAAGTATTACATACGCCTGGTCATACTATGGAAAGTACGTGTTACTTACTTATTGATGAAAATGGTAAAGATCACGCCTTGTTTTCTGGAGATACTTTGTTTATTGGAGATGTAGGTCGTCCAGATTTAGCTCAAAAAGCAGCATCTATGACACAGGATCAATTGGCCGGCATTTTATTTCACTCGTTACGAGATAAAGTAATGACTTTAGCTGATGATGTAATTGTTTATCCAGCTCACGGAGCAGGTTCAGCTTGTGGAAAAAACATGAGTAAAGAAACAGTTTCCACAATTGGAGAACAAAAAGAAAAAAATTATGCTTTACGTGCGAATATGACTGAAGCAGAATTTATTTCAGAAGTTACAGACGGTTTATTGGCACCACCAGCTTATTTTGGTATGAATGTAGCCATGAACAAAAAAGGAATACCAAGTTTTTCTTCTATTTTAAATAGCGGAATGAAAGAAATTAACGCTAATGAATTTGAAGTAATTGTTGAAGATTCAGGTGCATTAATTTTAGATACAAGAAATAATGGCGAATTTGCTAAAGGATTTGTTCCTCAATCTATCAATATTGGAGTTAATGGAGATTTTGCTCCATGGGTTGGTGCTTTAATTGCTGATGTAAATCAACCAATTGTTTTAGTTACAGATTTAGGAAAAGAAGAGGAAACTGTTACTAGGTTATCTCGTGTAGGTTTTGATCATATTTTAGGACATCTAAAAGGAGGTTTTGAAGCATGGAAAGCTGCTGGTTTTGATGTGGATTCGGTGAATAGAATTTCTGCGGAACAATTTGAAAAAGAAGTCAAAATTGGTGAAAGTAAAGTCATAGATATCAGAAAAGAAAGTGAATACGAAGCAGAACATTTAGAAGACGCTTTCAGTAAACCTTTAGCATACATAAATGATTGGGTGAAAGATATCAATCCAAAGGAACACTTTTTCTTGCATTGCGCTGGAGGATATCGTAGTATGATTGCCGCATCTATTTTACAAGCGCGCGGTTATAGAAATTTCTCAGAAATTGATGGCGGATTTAATTCAATAGCTAAAACTACAGAATTACCCAGAACAAATTTTATCTGTCAAAGTAAAACGATGTAAAAATTTTACGACAATTATACGTTTACCAAACCGATTCTATTTCTTGAATCGGTTTTTTTTATTTAGTTTTACATCATCTAAATAAAAAGGAATGAGTCACGGTAAATTAAGAGAAGATACAACTTGCCAAAATTGTGGAGATGAAGTAAAAGTACGTTTTTGCCCATCATGCGGACAAGAAAATACTGAAACTAAAAAGTCTTTTCATTATTTGTTTACGCACTTTCTAGAGGATTTAGTACACTACGATAACAGTTTTTGGAAAGCCATAAAGTATTTATTGTATACGCCAGCAACTTTGTCTATGGTTTATCTTAGCGGAAAGAGAAAGCAATTTATGGCGCCAGTTAAGCTTTTTATTTTTATCAACTTTTTCGCTTTTTTTGTTTTTAATGCCTTTGTTTTCCATGATATGGAGAAAGTTGTAACAGAAGAAACAGAAACTAGAAATAGTGATTTTGATAAAAAAAACATATTCAATGATAAAGTAAGATTTGTTGGAAATAGCCCACAAAAAGGTGAAGAAAAATCTTGGATTGATAAAAATATTAATGATAAAATAGCAAAATTAAATAAAGATTATACGCTTCGTCAAATTTATAAAATGATGTTTAATAAAGCTATTGCTAATATTCCCAAATGGATTTTCTTATTTATGCCTTTTTTTGCTTTTGGTTTATGGCTCACACATGATAAAAAGAAATGGTGGTTTTTTGATCATGGTATTTTTACTTTTCACTTTTTCTCTACCTTTCTTTTATTGCTTTCCGTTACTACATTAATTTCTGTTTTAGTTGGATTTATAGGTTATGAATTTAGAGAATGGTATGATTCTATAATATTTATACTTTTACAAGTTATATTTTATAAATCGTATCGAAAATTTTATCAAGAATCTAGAATTAAAACGATTTTGAAACTTAGTTTCTTTTATTTCTTTAATCTGATAATGTTAATTTTTATCATGTTTTTAGCTTTATTACATACTGTATATACCTTATAAAAAATGAAAAAAGTCATACTTATAACTGGTGGTTCATCCGGAATTGGAAAAGCTATCGGAGAATTCTTATTAGATAAAGGATTCATTGTTTATGGAACAAGCAGGAATGCTTCGGCAATCTCAAATTCAAAAATAAAATTAGTCGATTTAGATGTACGAAATTCAGATTCAATAAATGCTTGTATTGCAAAAGTTTTAGAATTTGAAGGAAGAATCGATGTGTTAATCAATAACGCCGGAGTAGGAATTACTGGACCTTTAGAAGAAATTCCGTTAGAAGAAATCAAAAATAATTTTGAAACCAACGTTTTCGGACCTATAGAAACCATGAAAGCGGTTTTACCTCAAATGCGCATTCAAAAAAGTGGTTTAATTATCAATATAACTTCCATTGCAGGTTATATGGGATTGCCTTTCAGAAGCATTTATTCTTCATCAAAAGGCGCTTTAGAATTAATTACGGAATCGTTACGAATGGAAACCAAAACTTTTGGCGTTCATATTACTAACGTAGCTCCAGGAGATTTTGCTACAGATATAGCTTCAAGAAGATTTCATGCACCCGTTATCAAAGGTTCTGCTTACGAGAAAGTTTATCAAACGCAATTAGATATGATGAATGAACACGTTACTGGCGGAAGTAATCCAATTGAAATGGCCATTGCCATTCATAAAATTATCGAAACTAAAAACCCAGAAATTCATTATAAAGTTGGAGCTTTTATGCAGAAATTCTCCATCGTTTTAAAAAGAATTCTTCCCGATAAAATGTATGAGAAAATATTAATGAACCATTATAAATTATAATTGAAACTTGATATTGAAGTTTTAAATCGTAATTTTGTAAAAAGAATACAAGTCAACTTAATTAAATATACAGAAAATGAAATTTTTTATAGATACAGCAAATTTAAAAGACATCGCAGAAGCTCAAGCCTTAGGGATTTTAGATGGTGTAACAACCAATCCATCATTAATGGCTAAAGAAGGCATTACTGGAAAAAACAATATCTTAAAACATTATGTAGATATTTGTAATTTAGTGGATGGCGATGTAAGTGCAGAAGTAAATGCACTTGATTTTGAAGGCATGATTAAAGAAGGAGAAGAGTTGGCAGATTTACACGAACAAATCGTAGTGAAATTACCAATGACTAAAGAAGGAATTAAAGCTTGTAAATATTTTTCAGATAGAGAAATCAAAACGAATGTAACTTTAATATTTTCTGCTGGACAAGCTTTGTTAGCTGCTAAAGCAGGTGCAACTTATTGTTCTCCATTTTTAGGTCGTTTAGATGATGTTTCAACAGATGGTTTAAATTTAATTGATGAAATTCGTCAAATTTATGACAACTATGGTTTCGAAACTCAAATTTTAGCGGCTTCTGTACGTCACACCATGCACGTTGTAAACTGTGCGAAAATTGGTGCAGATGTTATGACCGGACCATTGTCATCAATTATGGGATTATTAAAACATCCCTTAACAGATATCGGAATTGCTCAGTTTGTAGCAGATTACGAAAAAGGGAATAAATAATAATAGTTCTCAATTCAACAAAAAAGGCTCCCGATTTATCGGGAGCCTTTTTTGTTTTATCCTATTGAACTCGTTTCAGTTTCTATTTTAAATTATTTTCAAAATTAACATCAAACATACTTACAAAAGCATCATTTATAGTCCCATTTTTATTTATAATTATGGTTCGATATACTCTGTTGATTACCCATTTTTCTTTTAATTCTTCAAAATCTGTCGCTCGTAATTCAATTGAATTATTATAGTTTTTAGCTTTAATTTCTTTTGTCCAATCTTCTTGTGAATTATGAATATTAATAGCAATGAATTGAATATCTGGATACTTTGCTTTAAGTTCATCTACTTTTTTATGAGAATAAATAGCATGCGTTTCAGCTTGCTTCGTCCAAAAATAAATAATCGTTTTCTTAGTAAGTAAGTCTTTAATTTTAACTTGCTTTTTATTCACATCTAATAAAGTCACATTAGGTAGCACATTATTAGTTTTAAGTTTTTTAATGTTTTCAGCTGTTTGCATTACTTTTGATTTCATTTTTTCATCTGAAACCATCTTAGAATATAAATTAAAAAATTTACCATTATTCACAGAACATTGATCGGATAACAAATACATATTAGCCACGTTATTCATTACTAAATTTTTAACGTATTTGTCTTTAATTAAAGTATCTGCAATTTGTAGTTTTTTAATATTGTTTTCTAAACTCATATCATCTAAATGACCTTTACAGTCTGTCAAAACAATATTGTTTAACATGCTTGTCATGTAGTTTATAAATGGCGAATAATGTAATAAATTTGGTTTGTTTACATCAATTTTACTTCTGTAGCTATAATATGATTTTGGTAATTTTGTTTTGATGCTGTTACCTGTTTTATACTCATGTACAATTGGGAAAACTTCTTTTTTATAAGCATAGTTTAGTTCAATATTTGCTTTTGCAATTTCATCAAATTCTTCAGACCAATTGATGAAAGATTTTCTTTTGTTATATAATTTAGTCGTATTTTGATACGATGAATCTATATATTTTGAAAAAACTTTTTCGTCTTTTTCATAAACGTCAAACATATTGTTTTTCAAATCAATGTCTTTTAAAAACAATTCCATCATGAAATTATTTTTTTCATCACCTCTTCCACAAAACATTAAAGTATTGTCAAAATCATTACAATTTAAACGAACCATAATGCTGTCGTTCTTATCAAAAAATACATATTGATATTCTGGATCATGTTTAAAACTGTATAATCCGGGTGTTAATGAATCGAATTTATGAAAAAACCGATTGTCTTTATCTAAATAAAAAGTATCCATAACTTTATCATTTTTCATAAAAACAACAAAATTATTTTTTGGATTTTCAATTTCACCACCAAAGTAGGCTACATGATTGCTACCTATCATACCATCTTTACATGAGGTCATTGATGTAAGCAAAAAGGAGAGTAAAATAAAATTAATATAAGAGTATTTTTTTAACATAGAGGGTTCTTTTATCATCGTAACAAATATATTTGTTTCAAAATAGTATTCATGTTAACGTAGCGTTAAAAATAGGTAATAGAATAATAAAAATAAAAACTGTGAAAACTCGTTGGTTTTTGTTAATTTTGCCGCAAATTAAAACATAAAATACATGCTTACAATTTCTAATTTATCGGTACAATTTGGTAAAAGAATTTTATTCGACGAAGTAAATACTACTTTCACGCAAGGAAACTGTTACGGAATTATTGGTGCTAATGGTGCTGGAAAATCAACATTTCTAAAAATAATTGCTGGTGAAATGGATCCTACTGCGGGTAGAGTAATTTTAGAACCAGGAAAACGTATGTCGGTTTTAAACCAAAACCACAATATGTTTGATGAATACACGGTTTTAGATACGGTATTGATTGGAAATAAAACATTACACGCCATAAAATCTGAAATGGATGCATTGTATGCAGATTATGATGATAAAAATGCCGATAGAATAGGTGAGTTGCAATTGAAATTTGATGAAATGAACGGTTGGAATGCCGAAAGTGATGCCGCTTCCTTATTGTCAAATTTAGAAATTGGAGCAGAACACCATTATACTGCAATGGGAGAATTAGAAGGAAAACTAAAAGTTCGTGTGTTATTAGCGCAAGCTCTATTTGGTAATCCTGATGTGTTGATTATGGATGAGCCTACCAACGATTTGGATTTTGAAACCATCGGTTGGTTAGAAAATTTCTTAGCAAATTATGAAAATACTGTATTAGTTGTATCGCATGACCGTCACTTTTTAGATGCGGTTTGTACGCATATTTCTGATATTGACTTTGCGAAAATTACACACTATTCTGGAAACTATACATTCTGGTACGAAAGTAGTCAGTTAGCGGCTCGTCAGAAAGCACAACAAAACAAAAAAGCAGAAGAGAAAAAGGCTGAATTAGAAGAATTTATTCGTCGTTTTAGTGCCAATGTTGCGAAATCAAAACAAGCCACTTCTCGTAAGAAAATGATTGAAAAATTAAACTTAGATGAAATTAAACCATCAAGTAGAAGATATCCTGCTATTATTTTTGAAACCGAGCGTGAAGCAGGTGATCAAATTTTAAATGTGCAAAATTTATCAGCGACTCAAGATGGAGAATTGTTATTTAAAGATGTGCATTTAAATATGGCGAAAGGCGATAAAATTGTCGTTTTTTCTAAAGATTCTCGTGCTACAACTGCTTTTTACGATATTTTAAACGGATTGAAAAAACAAGATTCAGGAACCTTCGATTGGGGAGTGACTACAACACAATCCTATTTACCAGTTGAAAATCACAGCTTTTTTGATCACGTTGATTTAAATTTAGTAGATTGGTTACGTCAATGGGTGAAGACTGAAGAAGAACGCGATGAAGTTTACGTTCGTGGTTTCTTAGGAAAAATGATTTTCTCTGGTGAAGAAGCGTTAAAAAAATGTAACGTCCTTTCTGGAGGAGAAAAAGTGCGTTGTATGTTATCTCGAATGATGATGATTAGAGCTAACGTTTTAATGTTAGACGAACCAACAAACCACTTAGACTTAGAATCAATTACAGCATTTAACAACTCTTTAAATAACTTTAAAGGTTCGATTTTATTAACCACTCATGACCACGAATTCGCTCAAACTGTTGGAAATAGAATTTTAGAAATTACTCCAAATGGTGTAATTGACCGTTACATGACGTTTGACGAATATTTAGAAGACGATAAAATTAAAGAATTACGTGCTAAAATGTATTCTTAATTACGATTACAGATTTTAGATTTACGAGTTTAATAGTATAGAAAATCCCGAGTTTTGCTCGGGATTTTTCGTAAATTTAAAATCGTAAATCGTAAATATCTTTATTCTTCCAACAAATCTGGTCGTCTTGCCATTGTATGTTCGTAGGCTTTTTGTTCGCGCCATTTTTCAATTTCTGGGAAATTACCGCTCAATAAAATATCTGGAATTTTCATACCTTTATATTCCGCTGGACGTGTATAAATTGGTGGTGATAATAAGTTATCTTGAAAACTATCGGTTAAGGCAGAAGTTTCATTACTCAACACACCTGGAATCAATCGGAATAAGGCATCGCATAAAATTACTGCACCTAATTCGCCACCAGATAAAACATAATCACCAATTGAAATTTCTTTGGTAATATGCATATCTCGAACACGTTGATCCACACCTTTATAATGTCCGCACAAAATAATTAAATTGCCTAACATCGACATGGAATTTGCCATTTTCTGGTTTAAAGTTTCTCCGTCTGGCGTCATGTATATAATTTCGTCGTATTCACGTTCGCATTTTAGTTGGGTAATGCAATCATCAATGGGTTGAATATTCATTACCATTCCAGCGCCACCGCCAAATTGGTAATCGTCCACACTTTTTTGTTTATTCGTGCTATAATCGCGTAAATTATGAAAGTGAACTTCTACCAAGCCTTTATCAATAGCTCTTTTCATCATCGAACCTTCAAACGGACTTCTTATTAATTCTGGTAAAACGGTAATGATATCTACGCGCATAGTGATTTTGTTTTCTTTGTTTCAGGTTTCAAGTTACAAAGATAAACAACTAAAACCTGAAACTTTAGACTTGAAACAAATAAATTAAACTCCAAATTGTCTTAAATGATGGTCTACATGTTTCCATTGCAAATTATTCCAATCTTCGCCATTCATTTTTCCCCAAAAAGGATGGTTTTTGCATGTTATAGCTTGTTCACCTTGTTGAAATCTTGAAAAATTAGAAATCAATTCGTTTTTAATGGTTTCAAAATCAAAGTTTTCTTCATATTTGAATTCTTTTGCTGTTGGACTGTTTTTAGTAAATTCAGGTTTCTTGAGAACAGAGCCTTTCATTAATCGCCCTAAAATTTTAAAAACAAAAGGTACTTTTAAAGGTTTTTCATTAAACGAAACGAGTATCGCATCATTTATGTGTTTCAACATTTGATCTACACTCATTTTTCCCCATAGCGCTTTTGAGTGCGGAGTTAAAGTGTTTATTCTAGTTAAAATTTCTTGATTGTCAGCTTTGTTGAATATTGATTTCATATTATATATTTTTCTAATTCCCCAACAATTCCATACATCATTGGAATTTTATTTCCTAATTTTTGTATGCGAAATTTGCCTGTTTCATATTCTTCAGTATGACTAAAACAGTTGTAATTTGAATAGTCGAACTCTTGAAAATATTTTATATTAATGTTCTGTTTAAGAAGAGATTGAAATACTTCGCTTAAACTATGATTCCAAGTGATAGTTTTGTATTCAACTTCAGCAGTTCTATCTGCATAAGTTCCTGTTTCTTCTTCAAGAATTGGTTCTGATTTAAAGTAATTATAGAAGACTTCATTAAAATCATTATCGAACATCCAAACGACAGGATGAAATTCAAAAAACACCAATTTACCATTTGGTTTTAAAGCACCTGCAATTACGGAAGCCCATTTATCTAAATCGGGTAACCAGCCAATTGTGCCATAACTGGTATAAACTAGATCATATTTTTCTGTAATGTGTTGCAAAGTATCGTACACATCACAACAAATAAATTCAGCATCTAAACCTAATGTTTCATTTAAAGTCTTGGCTTTTGTAATGGCTTCTTCTGAAAAATCAATTCCAGTAACTTTTGCACCTAATCGAGCTAAAGACAAACTATCTTGTCCAAAATGACATTGCAAGTGTAAAATTCTTTTACCGTTTACATCGCCAAGTGCTTCTAAATCGGTTTGTGGTAACGTGATTTTTCCGTTAATAAATTTTTCTTGTTCGTAAAAATCGGAAGCAACATGAATGGTAACTTTACTGTTCCATGTCTGTTTATTAATTTGAACGTAGTTTTCTGAATTCATTTTGAGATGTTATTTTTTGGTTAAAAACCAATCAAATATAGGTAAAAAAGTAGTAAATTTGCACTTTAATTTAAAAATAAAAAGCAATGCAAGACGGAATTTACGCTAAATTTAATACAGCAAAAGGTGCCATTTTAGTAAAGTTAACTCACGATAAAACACCAGGAACAGTTGGAAACTTTGTAGGTTTGGCTGAAGGTCAATTAGAAAACAAATCAAAACCAATGGGACAACCTTTTTATAATGGTTTGAAATTCCATAGAGTTATTCCTGATTTCATGATCCAAGGTGGTTGCCCTCAAGGACAAGGAACTGGTGGACCAGGTTACCAATTTGATGATGAATTTCACCCAGAATTAAAACATGACAAACCAGGAGTGTTGTCTATGGCAAATTCAGGACCAGGTTCAAATGGTTCTCAGTTTTTCATTACTCATGTTCCAACAAATTGGTTAGACGGTAAACATACTGTTTTTGGTCACGTTGTAGAAGGTCAAGATGTAGTTGATGCAGTAGCTGGAAATGATGCTTTAGATTCTATTGAAATTATTAGAGTAGGTGCTGAAGCTGAAAAATGGAATGCTATTGAAGCGTTTATTTCTTTTAAAGGTGGACGTGAAAAAAGAATGTCATTAGAAAAACAAGCTGCGGAAGATGCAATGGAAAAATTAGCTGCTGGTTTTGAAAAAACAGAAAGTGGTTTACGTTACCAAATTATCCAAAAAGGTAGTGGAGTACAAGCTGAAAAAGGTAAAAAAGTCTCTGTACACTATCAAGGAGCTTTAGAAAATGGTCAAGTATTTGATTCATCATACAAAAGAAAACAGCCAATTGATTTTCAATTAGGAGTTGGACAAGTTATTGAAGGCTGGGACGAAGGAATCGCTTTGTTGAAAGTTGGAGATAAAGCTCGTTTTGTTATTCCATCTTACTTAGGATACGGAAGTAGTGGTGCTGGAGGAGTAATTCCACCTAATGCTACTTTAGTATTTGACGTAGAATTAATGGACGTGAAATAATAGTTAGCAGTATTCAGTTTTTAGTATTCAGTAAGAATTGAGTAAAAAATAAATGTTAAAATCCGTTTCGATACTAAATCGGAACGGATTTTTTTTATATTTGAAAAACTAAAAACTTTAAAATGAAAACAAAATTTATAACTGGCTTATTTGCACTTGTTGTTGCTTATGGATGCACCGCTAAAAAATCAGCTGTTGCTCCTGTTCCTGAAGTAAAGGAAGCGATGGGTATTTCTAAAAATTCTGAAAGCACCGTTGCTGTTATGGTTAAGCCTGTCAATGAAAGTCCGAAAATTACAGCAGAAGTTTTAGCAGAAGGAAAAAGCTTATACGGTATGAATTGTGCAAAATGCCACGAATTATACAATGCAAATAGTTATACTGCCGAAGAATGGACACCAATTGTATTACGTATGCAAAAGAAAGCCAGAATTTCTGATGAACAACGTGAAAAAATATATGCGTATTTAACAACGCCTCAAATGTAATAATTTGTGTTTGAAGGTAATTTAAATTAACTTTGGCTCGTATTTTGCGAGCCATTTTTTATATGAAGAAATTAATTCTACTTTTATTATTTACTACTTTTAGTTTTTCACAAGATGGCTTGCCACATTGTGGTTACGACTTTACAACTTATTTAGTAGCGAATCCTATTGATGCCATCTCAAAAAAAATCATTGATGGGTTACAAATTACTTTAGTTGATAGTAATGGAATGGAAGTGCTAAATACGAATAACGAGTTCAGTTTGATTAATAAAGATAAATCCTTATCGTTTGCAAAAAATTACAAAGTAACTTTAGCAAATTCAGAAGTTAGATGGTTTTATAACATTTGTGAAGATCAATATTTATTACAATTGAAAGCCAATTTCATTCCAGAAGATAATGGTTATGCTGTTAAAATTTCAGATTCTTTAAACCGATATCCCACTACAATTGTTCCTGTTTTCAACAATAATCTATATGTTTTGTGTACGACTAAAGTGAAAAGCTTTGGACCAAAAATGACAAACAATATGATTACTGTGGAGATGAGTAAGTAGTTTTAAACTCTTATAAAGAAGATAATTTGTTCAATTCTTTACGTGAAAATTTTATCTTGGTATCTGTTATTGCGGAATAAAAATGTAAATCATTATTAATGTCAATTTCATCATAAATTATTCCACTGGTTTCTCAACTGGAACAGCAGTACTATCTGTTGCAACTTTTCTTCTTGGTTTTGGTTTTTTCTTTACAATTGGAATGTAAATTTCAGTTTCCCATTTAGAAGGTTCGTTTACTTCTGGTGCCGATTTCTTATAAATTCCCATATAAACAGAAGCTTTGTCTTCTGTGAACTTATTTTCTGCAATATAATTTCTTGCTTTTGACCAAGCATTTTTCATGTGCGAATAATCTCCTTTTAAAATGGTTTTAACAGCTAAAAAGGAATCAAAACTATTGCCTTTAATTTGACTTTCCGGAGTTGTTAAAATCTCATCTCTTACAGGGACACACATCGAATATTTCATCATATTTCCACTTGGACTGTTGTAAAAAATTACAAATGGAACACCTAAAGTTTCAATAGCATTTGTCTTAATAAAGGTTTTCATTGTTTTTAATAAAGCCTTAGATTTTTTAGGAAAATCTTTGACCAAACAAGAATCTTTTTGTTCAATAAATATCGTTTCTGGTCGGTTTACTAAACCTTGTACTTTTATGTCGAAATTACCTAATTCATTAACTAAATAATTATCAATTTTTATTAAACTTTCTTCAATTTGAGGTCCAACATAACTGGTAATACCACCATTTAAAACTGAATATATTTTTTCTTTGAAGGTTAAATCTCCTTTAATAGTTACTAAAGCTAAAGTTCCTGTTTTAGTTTTTTTGAATTTCCAGTGTAAGGTTTGTTTATTGGTACTTTCAATGTAGTCTTGAACAATCGAATCTTTTTGTGCGAAAGTAGTTGCGATTTTGTTATTAGTATCCCATTTTACGAATGATTTTTCTCCAATCGCATTTTCTGAAGTGGTAAATTTTAAATTATCTTCTTTATTAAACTGTTGCCAATCGTTCCAATTTGAAAAATCGTTAACATATTCAAAAACAACTTCTGATGGCGAATTAATTTCTTTTTGTTTGGTAATTTGATAAGTTGCTGGTTGTGTGGCAACAAATACTACAAATGCCAAAAGGAAAAGTAGAAATAAAAGCGTTAAATATTTAAAAATTTTCATTTACCCTGATTCTAAAAATCAAATATAAATAAATTATTCTTTTATGTAGCCTTTAATTAAAAATAAGAATAAAATAAATAGTAAAAATCCTAATAACACCCATTTCACACCTTTATATTGTTGTTTGTGAATGCTTTTGTCTTTTAGATACATAAAAACGATGATTATGATAAAAGCAATTGCAAATAAAATGGCGAAAATAGTTTGTCCTTGTGAAAACATGTTGATAAAATTTTCAACAAATTTAAGGATTACAATATTTAAAATATAATTTTATGGCATTAATATAATAAAAAAGTTTGCCACGAATTTTCGAATCTTAAATTTAAATTAAATGTTAGTTTCGACTAAGTCGTAAATTTATTTGAATAAAATTTTTAAATGTTTTATGAGTTTTTATTCGAGAATTCGTGGCAAAAAAATATAACACAAAAAATAAATGATATGCAAAAACAATTAGATGCTGTAAAATTATTTCATACAACTTATGGATTAGGAGTAAGTACTGATATTAAAGCCGATTTAGGGGAACAAAAAAATAACCTTCGTTTTGAATTGATGAAGGAAGAAAATGAAGAATATTTAGAGGCGGTTCAAAACAATGATATTGTTGAAATTGCTGATGCTTTAGGCGATATGTTGTATATTTTATGCGGTACGATTTTAGAACACGGATTACAACATAAAATTGAATCTGTTTTTGATGAAATTCAGAGAAGTAATATGAGTAAACTTGGCGAAGATGGAAAACCTATTTATCGTGAAGATGGTAAAGTAATGAAAGGTCCAAATTACTTTAAACCCAATTTTGAAGAAATATTGAAATAAAAAAAATGCCTTTGATTGTCAAAGGCATTTTTTATTTTATAAAAGTTGAATTAAACCTTAACAGTCCAGTTGAAAGTGTCTTCAGCTAATTTGTACTGAATATTATTTAATTTTTCTTTAATTTCTAAAGCAAAAGAATCTTCTAATTTTGGTAATTCGAAATATTCATCTCTGAATGAAAAACCAATAATTGGATTAATTACAGCTGCCGTTCCAGCTCCAAAAATTTCTTTTAATGTTCCGTTTTTCGCAGCAGCTACTAATTCTTCTACTAAAACCGGACGAACTTCCGTTTTAATATTATCTCTTTTAGCAATATCTAAAACGGATTTTCTAGTTACACCATCTAAAATTCTTTCAGAAGTTGGCGCTGTTAATAACGTATCTCCAATTCTGAAAAACACATTCATTGTTCCGGCTTCTTCTAATTTTGTATGTGTAGCATCATCAGTCCAAATAATTTGTTGGAAACCTTGATCGTTAGCTAATTTTGTTGGATAAAACTGAGCTGAATAATTTCCAGCCGCTTTTGCAGCACCAATTCCACCATTTGCAGCACGACTAAAATGTTCCGCAATAATTACTTTCACTTCTCCAGAATAATAAGATTTTGCTGGCGAAAGAATTACCATAAAACGATATTGAGAAGAAGGTTGTGCAATTACACCGCTTCCAATCGCAATCATAAATGGTCTAATATATAAAGAGTTTCCTTTTCCGAATTTTACCCAATCTTTCTCAATATTTAATAACGTTTTTAATCCGTCAATAAAGATACTCTCAGGAATTTCTGGCATAGCCATACGAACCGCACTTTTATTAAAACGAGAATGATTTTCATCTGGACGAAATAACCAAACATCATCATTTTCATCTTTGTATGCTTTCATGCCTTCAAAAATAGCTTGTCCGTAATGGAATACTTTTGCGGATGGATCAATCATGAAAGGCTCGTATGCCTTAATTACAGGTTGTTCCCAAGCACCATTTTTAAAATCACAAATCAACATATGATCTGTAAAAGTGTTTCCGAAAGTTAAGTTTTCAAAATCAACTTCATTAATTTTTGAAGTTTCATTTTTAATAATTTTGATATCGTTTGTAATACTATTCATTATTTATAGGTGTGTGTTGTGTTTTTGAAAATTTTTACAAATTTATTAAATAAATTATTCTTGAAGATTCATTTTTTGAATAATTATTAACAAAGTTTACCTTAAATAATTAAATTTGTTTTTTAAAACACTATAAAAATATAAAAAAATGAAAAAAATTATTCTAATTGCTACATTATCAGTTGCTTTAGTTTCTTGTAATAAAAAAGAAGAAACGGTAGTAAAATCAGAATCAAAAATGACTTATGCCTCTTTTGGAGAAAAAATCACAGAAGAAAATGCTGTCACAAAAGACGAAATGTTAGCCAAATATAAATCGTTAAAATCGGGTGATACTTTAAATGTAAAAGTAGCCACTAAAATTAATGAAATTTGCCAAAATAAAGGTTGTTGGATGACATTAGATTTAGGTGAAAACGAAAAAGCATTTGTGAAATTTAAAGGATATAGTTTTTTCGTACCGATGAATGCTCAAAAAAGAGCATCTGTTGTAGAAGGTAAAGCATTTGTAGAAGAAACTTCAGTTGCAGAATTAAAACATTACGCAGAAGATGAAGGAAAATCTGCGGATGAAATTGCAAAAATTACTGCACCAAAAACAGAATATAAATTTTTAGCGCATGGCGTTTTAATTGCGAAATAATGAAGTATTTAGTGTTTGTTATTTCGGTTATGTTTTTGAGTTGTAACTCGAATAAATCGGAAGAGAAAAAAGAAAATTGCGAAAAACCTAAAGAAGAATTTCAAATGTATGAAGCTTCTGAAATGGCGACATTAATGGAACAAATGTATGTTCATAATGCGCAACTTCGTGAAAAAATTATTAAAAATGATTCGCTAGGTAATTTACCTGAATATTTTTCAAAAATCTCTAAAGCTACCATGACAAAAGGTAAAGAAAGAGATGCTTTTTTCAATGAAAAAGCAGCTGTTTTTATCAAAGCGCAATCTGAAATTTATACTTCAAAAAACACCAAAGAAAGCTTCAATGCAATGGTAAATGCTTGTATAAGTTGTCACGAAGTAAAATGTGGCGGACCAATTGAAAGAATTAAAACGTTATACATTAAGTAAGATTTATTTCAAAATCATAATCAAAACCAGAATTCATCTTCTGGTTTTTTTTTATTTCCTATTTTTGTAAAGGCTAACAAAAGTTATAAATTACTTAAAATTTACGGTTTTAAAACCAAGAGCGGAACTTTTTCGTAATTTTATATAAATAACGAAATCATGAGAAATTATTTTATCATTTTATTAGCTTTTAGTTTTGTTTCTTGCAACAGTCAAAATAAAAATGTTGATAAAGCAAAAGAACCTACTAAAGAAATTACTAAAAAATCGGAAACTAAAAAAGACACTATGGATTTTAAAATCGTAAAAACAGATGCGGAATGGAAAGCGCAACTTACACCAGAAGAATATACTGTTTTAAGAGAAAAAGGAACGGAAAGACCTTATACAGGTGAATATGACAAGCATTTTGAAAAAGGAATGTATGTATGTGCGGCTTGCGAAAACCCGTTGTTTACATCTGATACAAAATTCGATTCTCATTGTGGATGGCCTTCTTTTGACGAAGCGATTAAAGGTTCAACGGTGTATCATAAAGATTCTTCTTTTGGTATGATTCGTACAGAAGTAATGTGTGCCAAATGTGGCGGACATTTAGGTCATGTTTTTGATGATGGTCCGAAAGAAACAACAGGTCAACGTTATTGTACGAATTCGGTTTCAATAAAATTCTTACCCGCAAAATAAAATTTTACAAGGCATTTTAATTCATTTGAAATGCCTTTTTTGTTTTACTTTAAAAACAAATAAAACTAAATTTTCTCATTCTAATATATAATTTTATCTTCGCAACTGCGTTATTATAGAATAACTGAAAAAATGCTAAGAAAACTTTTGCTATTATTTATTGTCTTTGTTACGCCTATTTATGCGCAAGTAGGAGGGCAATCGGTATATCAGTTTTTGAATTTAGTACAATCTCCAAGACAAGCAGCATTAGGTGGAAAGACGGTTACTATTGTTGATTATGATGTAAATCAAGCTTTTTTTAATCCAGCTACCATTAATGCAAAAATGCACAATCAATTAGCAACCAGTTATAGTAATTATTTCGGTGAAGTGACTTACGGAACTGCTGCTTATGCCTATACGTGGGACAGACATGTGCAAACTTTTCATGTAGGTGCAAATTATGTGAACTATGGAAATTTTGATGGTTATGATGAATTTGGAAATCAAACCAACAACTTTACAGGTTCAGAAGGTGCTTTGTCTTTTGGATATTCTTATAATATTCCTTGGACTAATTTTTACGCTGGAGCAAATGTAAAATTGATTACTTCAGCTTTGGAATCTTATAATTCATTTGGTGTCGCTTCAGATATTGGTTTTTTATATATTGATGATAAGAATGATGTGAATTATGGTTTGTCATTCAGAAATATAGGTTATCAAATCAAACCTTATGAAACCACAAGAGAAAAGTTGCCTTTTGAAGTTACTGCAGGAATTTCACAATTAGTGGAAAATGTTCCCATTCGTTGGCATTTAACTTTTGAAAATTTACAGCAATGGAAAATTGCTTTCTCCAATCCAAATAGAGCAGAAGGAAGTTTAGATGGAACTACTACAGAAGAAAAAGTTGGCTTTTTAAATAATGCGTTACGACATGTTATAATAGGAGCAGAGTTATTTCCAGAAAAAGCATTTAATATAAGATTGGGATATAATTTCCGTCGCGGACAAGAATTAAATATCATTGATCAAAGAAATTTCTCAGGAATTGCAGCTGGTTTCAGTTTGCGATTTAATAAAGTCCGATTCGATTTTTCTCATTCTCGTTATACTGTAGCCGCTAATTCAAGTGTTTTTGGCGTAATGATTAATTTGGATTAAAAGGGTAAAAGTAAAATTCAAAATGATTCCAGTGGAATCAAATATTTAATAGATAAAATAAAAAATAATAATGATTCCAGCGGAATCAAATATTTATAGTGAGATTCCAGCGGAATCAAATGTTTATAGTATGAAAAAAATTACCATTGCCATAGACGGATTTTCGTCAACAGGAAAAAGTACGTTAGCCAAACAAATTGCCAAACAATTGGGCTATATTTATGTCGATACCGGTGCGATGTATCGAGCCGTAACGTATTTTGCGATGCAACATAATTTTGTTTCAGAAAATAATTTAGATGTTGAAGGATTAAACAAGAATTTATCTAACATCACGTTACAATTTCATTTTAATGAAGATTTAGGTTTTGCAGAAATGTATTTAAATGGTGAAAATATTGAGCAACCTATTCGTACTATAGATGTGTCGCGTTTGGTGAGTAAAATTGCAGAAATATCTGAAGTTCGTGCTAAATTAGTGGAGCAACAACAGCAAATGGGACAAAATAAAGGCATCGTTATGGATGGTCGAGATATTGGAACGGTTGTTTTTCCTGATGCCGATTTGAAATTGTTTATGACAGCAAGTCCACAAACCAAAGCCCAACGTCGTTTTGATGAATTAATTGAAAAAGGACAACAAGTTACTTTTGAAGAAGTACTACAAAACGTTCAAGAACGCGATTATATTGACACACACAGAGAAGATTCTCCATTAGTAAAAGCCGAAGATGCTATTGAAATTGATAATTCTTATTTATCCAAAAAAGAACAATTTGAATTGGTGATGGAGTTGGTGAATGAGGAATTACAAGAGCCAAGTGAAAAGTAAAAAGAGCCAAGTAAAAAGAGCCAAGTAAAAAGAGCCAAGTAAAAAGAGCCAAGTAAAAAGAATCAAGTAAAAAGAGCCAAGGAAAAAGTTAAAAGTGCTAAAAAAAGTAAAAACAGAGCTTTCAATTTCAAACACTTCTCACTAAAATACTATACTGATTTAAAAACTTTATTCTTTTTGCTTTTTCCTTGGCTCTTTTTACTTCAAAATATTTGTATTTCCCAAAAAAGTAGTATCTTTGCGCACCTTTTGGTGGAGTAGAGTTTTCAATTGGTAATCAAATATTTACATAAACACTGTTGTTGTTTTAATCTGCATGAAATAAACTCGAACAAACACAACATACAAAATAATAAACGCATGTCTGAATTAAACAAAGAACAAGAGTCGTTTTTAGCAGATTTCAACTGGCATAACTATGCTGAAGGAATTGATCCTATTGACGCAAACAATCTTCAAGAATTTGAAGATTTAGTAACAAAAACTTTCATTTCAACTTCTGATGAAGAAGTAGTAGAAGGAGTAGTTGTAAGAATCACTGACAGAGATGTTATTGTTGATATCAACGCTAAATCTGAAGGAGTTATTTCTTTAAATGAATTCCGTTACAATCCATCTTTAAAAGTGGGTGACAAAGTAGAAGTATTAATTGATATCCGTGAGGATAAAACAGGTCAATTAGTATTATCTCACAAAAAAGCAAGAACAATCAAAGCATGGGATAGAGTTATTTCTGCTAACGAAACTGGAGAAATTGTTAACGGTTTTGTTAAATGTAGAACTAAAGGTGGAATGATTGTTGACGTATTTGGTATTGAAGCTTTCTTACCAGGTTCTCAAATTGATGTGAAACCAATCCGTGATTACGATCAATACGTAAACAAAACTATGGAATTTAAAGTTGTGAAAATTAATCACGAATTTAAAAACGTAGTAGTTTCTCATAAAGCACTTATCGAAGCTGATATCGAAGTTCAGAAAAAAGAAATCATCGGTCAATTAGAAAAAGGACAAGTATTAGAAGGTGTTGTTAAAAACATTACTTCTTATGGTGTGTTCATTGACTTAGGTGGTGTAGATGGATTAATCCATATTACAGACTTATCTTGGTCTCGTATCAATCACCCAA
Organism: Flavobacterium facile; assembly: GCF_036321945.1. Lineage (NCBI taxonomy): Bacteria > Pseudomonadati > Bacteroidota > Flavobacteriia > Flavobacteriales > Flavobacteriaceae > Flavobacterium > Flavobacterium facile. Next base: position 186,506 of record NZ_JAZAYT010000029.1, on the reverse strand, counting down.
GTGAAGTGTTAGAATTAGACCAAAAATTAAATGTTGTAATCTTAGATTTCGATGACGAGAAAACAAGAATTCAATTAGGTTTAAAACAATTAAACGCTCATCCATGGGATGCTTTATCTGCTGAATTAAATGTTGGTGATAAAGTAAAAGGTAAAGTAGTTGTTTTAGCTGATTATGGTGCTTTCATTGAAGTAGCTGAAGGAGTTGAAGGATTAATTCACGTTTCTGAAATGTCTTGGTCTACGCATTTACGTTCTGCTCAAGATTTCGTTAAAGTTGGTGATGTTGTTGATGCAGTTATCTTAACTTTAGATAGAGATGATAGAAAAATGTCATTAGGTATCAAACAATTAACTACTGATCCTTGGAATGGAATTACTGAGAAATATCCAGTTGGTTCTCGTCATACAGGTATCGTTAGAAACTTTACTAACTTCGGAATTTTCGTAGAATTAGAAGAAGGAATTGACGGTTTAGTTTATATTTCTGATTTATCTTGGACTAAAAAAATCAAACATCCATCAGAATTTGTTAACGTTGGTGACAAATTAGATGTTGTAGTTTTAGAATTAGATGTTGAAGCTCGTAAATTATCTTTAGGTCATAAACAAACTTTAGACAATCCTTGGGACAAACATGAAGCTGCTTATGCAGTAGGTACAGTTCATACTGGTACTGTTTCTGAAATTGTTGACAAAGGTGCTACTGTAGAATTTTCTGAAGACGTTCAAGGATTCGTTCCAACTCGTCATTTAGAAAAAGAAGATGGTAAAAAATTGAAAAAAGGAGATGCTATTGAATTTAAAGTTATCGAATTTAACAAAGAATTCAAAAGAATCGTTGCTTCACATACTGCTACTTTCAGAGAAGAAGAAGAGAAAAACTTCAAATCTGCTTCTAACGAATCTAGCAATAACAATGTAGCTTCATCTTCAAACAATGCTGAAAAATCTACTTTAGGTGATATCGATGCATTAATGGAATTAAAAGCAAGAATGGAAAAAGGAGGAAACTAATTTTTCAAATTCTTAATCATACTAAATCCCAATCAGAAATGATTGGGATTTTTTTTTTGTCTTATTTAAAACCAATCGAATTGTTTTCTCGTAAATGACTATATAACTTTAAAATCATAAACATGAAAACGAACAAAATTTTATCAGTAGTAGCCTTCACATTTGTATTATTAACTAGTGGAAATGCATTAGCACAAAAAGAAAAAACAGTAATGGTTGGTGGTGCTGCGATGTATCCTTCTAAAAACATTGTAGAAAATGCGGTGAATTCAAAAGATCACACCACTTTAGTAGCAGCAGTAGAAGCAGCAGATTTAGTAGAAACATTAATGACAGCAGGTCCATTCACCGTTTTTGCCCCAACAAATGCAGCTTTTGAAAAATTACCTGCAGGAACTGTTGAAACATTAGTAAAACCTGAAAACAAAAAAGTATTGCAAACCATTTTAACATACCATGTTGTAGCTGGTAAAATGAATGCAAAAGATATAGTTGCAGCTATTAAAAAAGGAAACGGAAAAGCAGTTTTAACAACCGTAAGTGGTGGTAAATTAATAGCTTGGATGCAAGGAAGTGATGTATATATTACTGACGAAAATGGTGGTTCTGCAAAAGTAACAATTGCTGATGTGAACCAATCTAACGGAGTTATTCACGTGATTGACACCGTTGTTACCCCGAAAATGTAATCCTCCCATAGTTTTTATTTAGTTGGAAATTCCATTTTAGTTCATTCTAAAGTGGGATTTTTTTGGTATTTATGGGAAGTTTAAAATTTCAATCCTTAATTTTACAAATAAATAAATTTAGTATGTTTAAAGATATAGAGTTCAAAAAAGCACTTCAAGAATTACCTGAAAAAGAAAAAGACAAACTTATTCTAAGATTGTTGCGAAGAGATATGGATTTGGCAGAAAAATTATTTTTCGAATTGGTAGATACTGATTCTATTGAAGACAAACGCCGTATAATGGAAACAACTATTTCCAAATACATCAAACGTTTTTCTGAAAATTATCATTCTTTGGATTATATAGCTGTGGAACTGCGAAGCATCAGTGGAAAAATTTCGCATCACGTAAAAATAACTAAAGATAAATTTGGAGAAATCAGTCTGAATTTGCAAATGCTAAATGAAACAATTGAGCAAAATTCTTTTTCGTTATCACATTCTAAACCACAGAAATCAACTAAGTTTTATAATTATGTAATTGTACGAGCTTTTAAAATTTTACTTTTAATTCATGCACTTCACGAAGATTTTTTGTTAGATTTTAAAGAAGATTTGGAAAGGCTAGGAGCAAACATCTCTAAAAATGCAATGCTTTTGAAAACGGCAAATTATAATAGTTTAGATGTAAATTGGATGATAGATGCAGAAATTCCTGAAAACATTATTCAAATACATAAAGAAATAAAAGCCGCTGGTTTTTTGAAATAATAAGTTGCGCAAAGATTCACAGAGAAAACGCAGAGATTCGCAAAGTCTTTATAAAATAAAAATCCTTTTAATTTACTTGAAATAGAAGCAAACTAAAAGGATTTTAAAATTTATATATTTCTTTTATCTTAAGACAGCTTCAAACTGAGCTTCAAAATTACTTTGCAATTTGCTCATGATTTTATCAATTTGAACATCGGTTAAAGTCTTTGAAGTGTCTTGAATAATGAAACTTAATGCATAAGATTTCTTTCCTTCAGGAAGATTTTTTCCTTCGTATACATCAAATAAATTTATATCTTTTAATAACGCTTTTTCTGTTTGTTTTGCTACTAAATATAGTTGTTCAAAAGTCACCGTGTCATTCACTAAAAGCGCTAAATCTCTTCTCACTTCTGGGAATTTCGGAATATCAACTAATTTAATTTTGTTTGAAACGTATTTCTGAATCGCATCCCAATTTAAATCAGCAAAAAACACATCTTGTTTCACGTCAAAATGTTTTAATACTGTTTTTTTAATCGTACCGAATTCGGCAATAATTTCGTTACCAATAGCAAAACCAATACCTTCGGCAAAAACATCGTGTGTTACAGGAACCGTTTTTACTTTCGCATCAATGTTTAATTTTGATAAGATGGCAGTAATATATCCTTTAAATAAAAAGAAATCACTTGGTTTTTGAGCCACATTCCAATTTTCAGAAGATGCATTTCCAGTCATAGTGATTGTTAAATGTTTTCTTTCTGTATATTTTCCTTCAATTGAGTGATAAGTTTTACCAAATTCGAATAATTTTAAATCTGAATTTCTTCTGTTTACATTATACGAAACCGCTTCCAAAGCAGAAAACAACATCGATTGACGCATTACAGATAAATCGTTACTTAACGGATTTAACATCGTAACTGTTTCTTCTGAACTTACTTGCTCAGAAAAAGCTACATAATTTGAATTCGTTAACGAATTTGCCATCATTTCATTAAAACCTAAGGAACACAATTGATTCGCAATTATATTTTGTACTTTAAATTCTTCCGTTCTTGATGAATTAGAAACTGAAGCATTAATTTTACTTGGAATTTTAATGTTGTTATATCCGTAAACTCTTAAAATTTCTTCAATAACATCTACTTCTCTTTGAACATCCACTCTGTATGAAGGAATATTTAAACCTAAACCAGCATCAGAAATGCTATTAATTTTGATATCTAAAGACGCTAAAATGTTTTTAATCGTTTCTTTTTTAAGTTCTTCACCAATTACTTTATTAACTTTTTCAAAGTTTAAAACGACTTTAAAATCTTCAATTTTCTTTGGATAAATGTCAACTACATCTGAAGTAATTTCTCCACCAGCTACTTCTTGAATCAACAAAGCAGCACGTTTTAAGGCGTAAGCTGTGATTTCAGGATCAATTCCTCTTTCAAAACGGAAAGATGCATCTGTTGATAGTGTATGACGTTTCGCTGTTTTTCTAATAGAAACTGGATTGAAATATGCACTTTCTAAGAAAATATTTGTTGTAGAATCCGTTACGCCAGAATTAGCACCACCAAAAACTCCAGCAATACACATTGGACCATTTTCATCACAAATCATTACATCTTCTTCGTGTAGTGTTCTTTCTATATTATCTAAAGTTGTAAATTTTGTACCTGCGGCAACTGTTTTTACAATGATTTTATTTCCTTTAATTTTATTCGCATCAAAAGCGTGTAAAGGTTGACCTAATTCGTGTAACACATAATTTGTAACGTCAACAATATTGTTTTTTGGAGTTAATCCAATAGATTTCAATCTGTTTTGTAACCAACTTGGAGAAGCTTTTACAGTAATTCCTGAAATAGTTACACCTGCATAACGAGGGGCTAATTTGGCATCTTCAACATTTACGTCAATTTTTAAAGTTCTTTTATCAACTTTAAATTTACTAACTGATGGTGTAATGAATTCAGTTGTTACATTAGATTGTAATAAACCGGCTTTTAAATCACGAGCAACACCCATATGACTCATAGCATCTGCACGATTTGGTGTTAAACCAATTTCGAAAACTTCGTCTACTTCTATGTTGAAAACTTTACTTGCTGGCGTTCCTGGAACTAAATCGTCAGATAAAACCATAATTCCGTCATGACTTTCACCTAAACCAATTTCGTCTTCGGCGCAAATCATACCATGACTTTCTTGTCCTCTGATTTTACCTTTTTTAATTTCGAAAGCGTTTCCGTCTTTGTCGTATAATTTCGTACCGATAGTCGCAACAGGTACTTTTTGCCCAGCTGCAACGTTACTTGCACCACAAACAATTTGTACAGGAGCATTTCCATCACCTAAATCAACAGTTGTAATTTTTAATTTATCTGCATCAGGATGTTTTTCGCAGGTTAAAACGTGACCTACTACAATACCTTTCAGTCCGCCAGTTACACTTTCAAACGCTTCAACTACTTCTACTTCCAAACCTAAATCGGTAAGTAAAGCAGCTGTTTCATCTGATTTCCAGTCTATTTTAATAAATTGTTTTAACCAATTGTAAGAAATACGCATTTTTCAAAATTTTAATAAGATTGCAAAGATAAGTAATTGATTAGAATTTGAAAGAAATATTGTATACTAGATATTAATATTTTGTTAAAATATTTTTCATTAAAATTGATTTTTAAACTTTTAGTTTTTGTAATTTTGTATTTCGTTTATAAATTTCAAAATGGAAAAAGGTCATCATGGCTTGCACAAACTTTCTGCAGCCGGTTTACTAGTTACGCTAGGTATTATTTATGGAGATATTGGAACTTCTCCTTTGTATGTTCTTAATGCGATTATTGGAAAAAATCCTATTGATTCAGATATAATTAAAGGAGCTATTTCATGTATTTTTTGGACATTAACACTTCAAACTACAATTAAATATGTAATTATTACCTTAAGGGCTGATAATAATGGTGAAGGAGGAATTTTTTCTCTATATGCTCTTATTAGAAAAACTAAAATTAAATGGCTTTTATTTCCTGCAATTATTGGTGGTTGTACCCTTTTAGCTGATGGAATTATTACGCCGCCAATTTCAGTTTCCTCAGCAATTGAAGGAGTAAAAACAATGTATCCAAGCTTTGAAGAAAAGTACATCATGTACATTGTAATTATTGTTTTAACTTTTTTATTCGCTATTCAGCAGTTTGGAACAAAATTTATTGGGAAGTTTTTCGGACCAGTAATGTTTGTTTGGTTTGCAATGTTAGGTGGATTGGGAGTAGCACAATTATTTTCGAATTTAGATATTCTAACGGCTTTAAACCCTTATTATGCTTATAAATTGCTTTCTATTCATGGTGGATATTTGTACTTAGGTGCTGTATTTTTATGTACAACAGGAGCAGAGGCATTGTATTCTGATTTAGGACATTGTGGAAGACAAAATATTAGAATCAGTTGGATTTTTGTAAAAACAACTTTGATTTTAAACTATTTAGGTCAAGGTGCTTGGTTGATTCAACATGATGGACAAACTTTAACGGAAGCAGGAATTACAAATCCATTTTATGGTGTAATGCCAGATTGGTTTTTACCTTTCGGAATTGCTATTGCAACGTTAGCAGCAATTGTAGCTTCACAAGCTTTAATTAGTGGTTCGTTTACCTTAATCAATGAGGCGATTCGATTAAATTTTTGGCCAAAAGTTAAGATTAAATATCCAACCGAATTAAAAGGTCAATTGTATATTCCTTCATTAAACTGGTTACTTTGGGCAGGTTGTATTTTCATTGTAATATACTTCCAAAAGGCAGCAGCAATGGAAGCAGCATACGGTTTAGCAATTGTGTTAACCATGTTAATGACAACTACTTTGTTGAACTTTTACATGATTTTAAAACGATATAATAAGTATTTCATTTTTACAATTATTTCTACTTATGTTATTATTGAAATGGCCTTTTTATATGCTTGTTTGCACAAATTTGGAGAAGGTGGTTACATTACTTTAATTATTGCTTTTGTATTATTTGCTGTAATGACTTGTTGGTATTTCGCTAGAAAAATTAGAAATAGATTCGTTGAATTTGTTAAATTAGATAAATACTTACCTGTTTTAGAAGATTTAAGTAGAGATGAATCTATTGCAAAATATGCTACTAACTTAGTATATTTAACAAGTGCAGATAATAGATACGAAATAGAATCGAAAATTATTTATTCGATTATTAATAATAGCCCGAAGCGTGCTGATATTTATTGGTTTGCTCACGTACATGTTGTAGATGAGCCTTATACAATGGAATACAGAGTTTGTGAATTTATTCATGATGATGTAATTCGTGTAGATTTTAGATTAGGTTTTAGAGTTGCTCCAAAATTCAATAAAATGTTTGCTCAGGTTGTAAAAGACATGCAAAAAAGAGGAGAAGTTGATTTAATAAGTCGATATACTTCTTTAAATAAGCACAAAGTAATTAGCGACTTCAGATTTGTATTAATTGAGAAATTCATGTCTTATGACAATGCATTACCATTTTATGAAAAACTAATTTTAGATGGTTATAACTTATTGAAAAAAATGGGCTTATCTGAAGAAAAAGCCTTTGGATTGGATCCAGGTTCTGTAACAATTGAAAAGTTTCCATTAAAAATTTCGGAAACGAAAGCATTAAAATTAACCAGAATAGATTAAGAATATAAATGAAAAGCCAGAATGTGAGTTCTGGCTTTTTTTATGATTTGTTTTGTTTAAAATAGTAATTAGTTTAAAAATTGATTAATTTTATAAAAAAGAAATCATGGAAAATTCTGTACTAATAATTGGTGTTGTTGTTTTTTTAGTATTTTTTTTAATACTATATTTTGTAAAGCAAAATAAAAAAGATAAAAAGGAATTGGAAAAAAAATTAAACAATGATTACAAAAAAATCGATTATTCTGATGAAGATTAGATTTGTAATATAAATAAAAAAGCCAGAATTTACGTTCTGGCTTTTTTGTATTTTGTTTTATATCACTTTCTTAATCACTCTCAATTTGTGAGTATGTCTTCCAGTATCTACGTTGTAAATTCCTAAGTGGTCAATTCTGTCAATTCTAACTTTTCCTGAAGCGTGAATGATGTAATTGTTTTCCATCATAATTCCAACATGGATGATGTTTCCTTCATCGTTATCAAAAAAGGCTAAATCTCCGGGTTCACTTTCTTCAATAAAACTTAACGCTTCACCTTGTTTGGCTTGTTGCGAAGCATCTCTTAAAAGAGTATAACCGTTTAATTTATACACCATTTGTGTAAATCCAGAACAGTCAATTCCAAAAGGCGTTTTTCCACCCCATAAATAGGGAGCGTTTAAATATAGAAATGCTGTTTTAAGAAGATTTTCTTTTGGTTTTACACCACATTCTTTTTTACCTTCAAACTGAAAATTGGCTGTATTTACTTCATTGATATCTAAGAAATTCAACGAACTTCCTAACGGAATTGGCATGAGTTGATTGGTTTCGTACGAAATGAAATCAATTAGTTCCCCATTTAATACAATCTCTGAATTTTCTAATAAATTGTATTGATTTTCGGTAATTTCTTGAAATTGTTTGTTGTCAATCCAACCTTCGTAAGTATCGAAAGCGGTTTGAATTTTGGTCCATTTAGGAGACGTTTCAATTATTTTAAAAGCATCACCAAATAACAATTGAGAAACCATTTCACTTCTGTCACTGGCTTCACTTCTTATCGGTACAATTCCTAAATTACAAATTCCAAACATGTATAGAAAAATAGAAAATAGAAAATAGAAGTTAGAAAATGAATATATTTCTAACTTCTATTTCTAATTATTAAAATTATGCTCTTTCAATAACAATTGCAGAAGCACCACCACCACCGTTACAGATAGCTGCAGCACCAATTTTTGCATTGTTTTGTGCTAAAACATTAATTAAAGTTACAATAATTCTGGCTCCAGAACAACCAAGAGGATGTCCTAAAGAAACCGCTCCACCATTTACGTTTACTTTATCGTTATCTAAACCTAAGATTTTTGCATTGGCTAAACCAACTACTGAAAAGGCTTCGTTAAATTCGAAGAAGTCTACATCAGCAACTGATAAACCAGCTTTGTCTAATGCTTTTGGTAAGGCTTTAGCAGGAGCAGTTGTAAACCATTTTGGTTCTTGAGCTGCATCTGCGTAAGATTTGATATATGCTAAAGGTTTTAAACCTAATTCGTTTGCTTTTTCTTCGCTCATTAATACTAATGCTGCAGCACCATCATTAATTGTTGAAGCGTTTGCCGCCGTTACAGTACCTTCTTTTGTAAAAACTGCTGCAAGAGTAGGGATACGGTCTAATTTTACATTGGTGTACTCTTCGTCCTTAGAAACGATAATTGGATCACCTTTTCTTTGTGGTACTTCAACAGGAACAATTTCTGCATCAAATTTACCAGCGTCCCAAGCATTTGCTGAACGAGTATAAGATTGAATAGCAAAATTATCTTGGTCTTCACGAGAGATATTATATTCCGTAGCACATAAATCTGCAGAAACCCCCATGGCGTTACCATCGTAAGCATCTGTAAGTCCGTCTTTTTGCATTCCATCTACGAAAATAGTTGGACCGAATTTTACTCCATTTCTTAAATGTGCGTAATGTGGAATTAAACTCATGTTTTCCATTCCACCAGCAACCACAATTTCTGCATCACCAGCCATGATAGCTTGAGCGCCTTGCATTACTGCTTTCATTCCTGAAGCACAAACTTTATTTATTGTAGTACAAACTACATCATTTGATAAACCTGCAAACAAAGCTGCCTGACGAGCTGGAGCCTGACCGTTTCCAGCCTGAACTACGTTCCCCATTAACACTTCGTCAACTAAAGAAGGGTTTAAATTTATTTTATTTAAAGCGCCTTTAATAGCTGCTGCTCCTAATTTAGTTGCTGGTACACTTGATAATGCGCCCATAAAACTACCAATTGGAGTTCTAACAGCTGATACGATAACTACTTTTTTGCTCATTGTGATTTGTTTTATTTTTTGCGAAAGTAACTAATTTTTAGCAAATTTTAAAGGTTTTATTGCTTTTTTAACGTGACAAATGTCCGATTTAAAACGTTGGGTAGCTTGTGATTTTTTCTTTTATTTTGTAAACTAGAGAAATTATTTTGAAGTGTAGGGAGTATCGATAATCGAATTTAATATGTTTTATTCCTATTCTAGTTGTTATTTGCTGTGGCGTTTTGAAAGAAATTGAGGTGAATTGACAAAATTCTGATAACTTAATTAAATTATTAATTTATCTATAATGTTGATATTTAGTAAGTTTGTTTTTTATTTAAAAATATTACATTTTTTTTCTTGTGAATTACAAATTTTGTTCTACATTTGCAATCGCAAAAAAGGATAAGTTCTTTGCAGAATTAATAGGAGAGGTGCCAGAGTGGTAATGGAGCAGTTTGCTAAACTGTCGACGGGTAACTGTCGCCTGGGTTCGAGTCCCTGTCTCTCCGCAATTATCCTCGGGGTGTAGCGTAGCCCGGTTATCGCGCCTGCTTTGGGAGCAGGAGGCCGCAGGTTCGAATCCTGCCACCCCGACAACATTTGGTTGTCAAATGAATAATTTTAAGGTTGCGTAGCTCAGCTGGATAGAGCAACTCACTTCTAATGAGTAGGTCCCAGGTTCGAATCCTGGCGCGATCACAAAGAGTCCCGATAGTTTTATCGGGACTTTTTTGTTTTTATTAAGTTTGAAGTGGGAAGCTGGGAGCGGGGAGCGGGAAGATGGAAGTAGGAAGTAGGAAGTGTTTTGCGTGAGATGCTTTAACTTCGTTGAATCTTCGATTTCAGCATGACAAACTAAGCGGATATATTAAAACGCAGTTGCGAGATATCAAAACGCAGTAAGGAGTTTTACATCTGCAGTAGCGAGATATCAAAACGCAGTAAGGAGTTTTACATCCGCAGAAGCGAGATATCTAAACGCAGTAAGGAGTTTTCTATCCGCAGTAGCGAGATATCTAAATGCAGTAAGGAGTTTTCTATTCGCAGTAACTAAATATCTAAACGCAGTAAGGAGTTTTCTTCGTGCGGAAGCAAGATATCTTCGTGCGGAAGCGAGTTTTACATCTGCAGTAGCGAGATATCAAAACGCAGTAAGGAGTTTTACATCCGCAGTAGCGAGATATCTAAACGCAGTAAGGAGTTTTCTCTCCGCAGTAGCGAGATATCTAAACGCAGTAAGGAGTTTTCTATCCGCAGTAGCGAGATATCTAAATGCAGTAAGGAGTTTTCTATTCGCAGTAACGAAATATCTAAACGCAGTAAGGAGTTTTCTTCGTGCGGAAGCAAGATATCTTCGTGCGGAAGCGAGTTTTCTTCGTACGGAAGCAAGTTTTCTTCGTGCGGAAGCAAGATATCTTCGTGCGGAAGCGAGTTTTCTTCGTGCGGAAACAAGTTTTCTTCGTGCGGAAGCGAGTTTTCTTCGTGCGGAAACAAGTTTTCTTCGTGCGGAAGCGAGTTTTCTTCGTGCGGAAGCGAGTTTTCTTCGTACGGAAGCAAGATATCTTCGTACGGAAGCAAGTTTTCTTCGTGCGGAAGCAAGATATCTTCGTACGGAAGCAAGTTTTCTTCGTACGGAAGCAAGATATCTAAATGGAGTAGGGTATTTTCTTTCCGCAGTAGCGGTTTTAGTAGCGATTTTTATTTAATGGCATTATTTACAGGTTGACTATCTACAAACTGTTCAAAACTAATAATTTTACTATTTTTCAATTTCCAGACATGAGCTACTCTGGCTTCAAATGATTTGCCCGTTTGTTTATATGTTCCGGTATAGGCGCCATAAGCAACGACTTTATCATCACTGGAAATATAATCTTCTGGAGTAAATTTATAATCCATCCATTCACTTCCTAATCTGCTAAAAACATTTTTGGTTATGTTTTCTAAACCAATATAAGTTCCTGCATATGGAAAGCCTTTGGCTTCTGTCCAAGATATATCTTCAGCAACATATTTTGCCAAATTTTCACCGTTTTCTTCCGAAGTTTTTCCTTCGTAAGTGCTTTTTATTATTTCAAGATTTGTCATTGCCTTTTTATTTAAAGAACAGCCTGACAACAGAAAAAGTAGTGTCAGGCTGTAAAAGATTGATTTTACCATTTCATTTCTCCAGTATTTACTTTTGCACCAATTTGTAGTGCTGTTTCAAAAGTAAGTGTTGGATATTTTGTTTTCAAAGCTGTAATTAAAGTTTCTGATGTTTTGTTGTTTTTCAAAGCTTCTTCGTAGAATTGAATATAGCTTTTGGTATGATTTACCGCTGCAATATCAAATGGGGAATTTGAATTGGCGTGAGCAGGAATAACGATTTCAGGGTTTAAAGCAGTAATTTTATCTAAAACTGAAATCCAGCTTTTTCGAGCTTCAGCAGTTTGTGCATCTGCCATCCAAAGATGAAAAGTTGTTCCGAAAATATTGATTCCGCCTACAACTGCTTTGATTGAAGGTATCCATAAAAAAGTTTTATTTGGGAATTCTTCTAAGCCAATAATTTCTAATTTCTGACCTTCCAAATCAATACTATTTCCTTTTAAAACTTGAGGTAAAATTACATTTGACGTAATGTTTTTGCCTAATCTTTCTCCCCAAACTTCTAATTTCTTTTGAGCCGTAGCTTTAATATGTTCTACTGTTGCAGGAGAAGCGTAAGCGGTAACTTCAGGGAAATATTTTTTAAATACTTCCAATCCAAAGTAAAAATCAGGATCGCCATGAGATACAAAAATAGTGGTTAGTTTTTTGCCACTGGCTTTAATTTCTTGTGCTACTTTTTCGGCATCTGCCAAGGTAAATTGTGTGTCAATTAAAACGGCATCTGTTTTTCTTGATACAAGAACTGATGCTACACCAAAACTGTTTTCTGATGCGTTGTAGACTTGAAGTTTTAAATCTTTTGTTTCAATTGTTTTAAAAGTTTGTGCTTGTGATTCCATGTTGAATAAAATTAAGATTGTTAAAAATACTTTTGAAATATTGTTTTTCATATTTTGAAAATTTTCTTATTAATGATACAAAGGTGCGATCATTAAGTATTCAAAAACATTGAACAAGTTCAATAAATGAAATTCAACTTATTTTTTAGTGGAAATTTTTTTTCTGATTTTACTTAAAAATTCATGGCTGATACCAAGATAAGCTGCTATTTGAAGATTGGTAAGTCGTTGGTAAAGTTCTGGATATTTTTCGATAAATTCTGAGTAGCGTTGGTCGGCTGTTTTACTTAAATTATCAATCATTCTGCGTTGTAAAGCGATATGTGTTTTTTGAGTCATTACCCTAAATAGTTTTTCTATTTTTGAAATATTAGTATAGGCAAACTCTTTGTCTTGTTTTGAAATTAGCAGCACTTCACTGTCTTCCAAAGCTTCAATGTATAGATGTGACGGTTTTTCGTTGGTAAAACTATCTATATCAGTAATCCACCAATTTTCCATAGCGAAATAAAGCACTTGTTCCAAGCCGTTATTGTTGATATGATACACTCGAAAAAGTCCTTTGACTACAATACCTTCAAATTTGCAAATTTCTCCTTCCCGTAATAAAAAGTTTTTCTTTTGGATTGTTTTGCTTTGAAATAAACTACAAAAGTCTGTTAATTCTTTGTCTGAAAGAGAGATGTGTTTGGTAATGTTTTGTTTTAAAAATTCTATCATATTGTAGGGGCTTTAAATCGTCACTAACGTTCCTCTTCACTTTATGGTGGTTATGTAAATTTATGACAAAAGATGGCAAGCACAAGAAAAAAACATATAAAATTTGAGATAGTAATGAGTTTTCTTTTTGTTTAAGAAACTCTTCTTTCTTCTCTGTATTTACTTAAAATGATGGCTCTTTGTAATCTTGGTCTGTTGTAGCGTTGCAATAAAACAGGATAAACATTCAATAGAATATTTAAAATTACTAATGATAGAGATTCTTTAATTCCGAAAGTAATCGCCACATAAATAGTGAAGGCTAAAACAATGAAAAAGATGATGATATGGCCTAATTCTGATTGTTTGGTGCGGTATTCTAAATGAACTAACGCTTGTAAATTCTTTTCAACCGGATTGGCTTTTTTATTTAGTTTTTCCCAACCAATTATAACCAATAATTTTCTAAACCAATTGATACCAAAAGCTTCGTATATTTTTCCTTTCTTTTCCCAAGTTTTTTCTAAATAATACGCTGATTTAAATTCTGATTTTAGGGTTTCTGTAAAAAAGAAAACACACATCATTAATACAAAATTCAATATCCAAGCAAATAGAAATCCAAGCATTCCAACTTTGTAAACGAGTCCGTAAACTAATAAAATGGTGATAATTACAGTAAGAGATAGTAGAATATATTTGCGCATTTTTTGATGTTTTAGGAATAAACGTCGAGTATAATTTGTATTTTTCCACTTTCTGATTTATAGACTTCGATTGAACTCAAGTCTAAATCTTCAATATCATGACCCCAAATTCCGTAGTTGCCATTCGTTTCATTTCTGTTCATGATTCCTTCTCTTTTATCAGAAGGAATAGTTTTTATTGTGGCAGTAGTTTCTTCTACAGTGAATATTTCATGATATTTTTTACTAATTTCAAGAATCAATTCTTTTTTTGTAAACCCATTTTTTGAGTTTGTTAAAACTAAGCTTGTAGGTTTATTTAAAGGATAGTCAATAATTATGGTAATTTCTGAATATGGAATAACTATTTCATCGGAATCTATTAGTCTGTCCATTTCACTTTCAGGATTTTCGATACTAATCCAAGGAATAATTCCATCTTCAAAATCCTCTAATTCATCTTCAGATGCTTGAACTCCAAATTCGATTGTTGCTATTAAAGTACCGAGATTATTTTGTTTTTTATTTACTGCTTCAGATTCTTTTTTAGATAAAACAGCATCATAATTTTCTTTTGAATTGAAAAATGGTAAATGTTTACAACTTATCAAAGAAAAACAAGTTAGAAAAATAATTAAAATTGTTTTCATTCAGTATCGTTTTTTAATGGATTATGATGTTTTGGAATTACTAACTATTTGAGATACTTTCCCATTCTTTTTTTGACATTTCGAATTTCACTTCATTTCCGTACATGCCGTTTTTTGTCCAGCCGGATTTGGTGTAAAATTTTTCTGCTCTTGTATTAGGAGAAGTTCCTAACCAAACCTGTTCTTTACCTGTAGAAAAATACCAATCTAGCATTATTTTATGAAGTTGGGTTCCAATGCCTTTGCCTTCAAATTCTGGATCTAAAAACAATGCCCAGATGTTATTTTCTTTTAAGTCGGCAATAGCAAAACCCACAATTTGATTGTCAATTTCGCAAACCCAACCTTTTCCTCGTTCAAACATAAATTCTTCACAATCTTTATCTGTAACCAAATCTGGATTGGATAACATATTTTCCTTTACAGTATTTCTAACAATTTGTATTTGTTTTATATCTTCAATTTTTGCTTCTCTGAATGTCATGTTTTTATTTTTGCAAGGATTACAAATCCACGTTATCGAGTATTATTCTATTACAAAAAAGCGCATAAACTTCTCTATTAAGATGAATATGCGCTATTTTATTATTTAACATTTCTTTTTACAATTCTTCAGCGAATGTATCGTGTTGTTTGAAATCACCCGATTGAAAACCTTTGGTAAACCATTTTTTTCGTTGTGCTGACGTTCCATGTGTGAATTTTTCTGGTTGTACGTGACCTTGCATTTTAGATTGAATGGCATCATCACCTACAGCGTGAGCGGCATCAATAGCTTCTTCTAAATCGCCCACTTCAATTCGGTCTTGGTTGTATTTTGCCCATAAACCGGCATAAAAATCGGCTTGTAATTCTTGACAAACAGATAATTTATTGGCATCTTCTTCACTTTTGTTTTGTTGTGCTTGACGCACTTTTGCCGACGTTCCTAAAACTGTTTGTACGTGGTGACCGACTTCGTGTGCGATTACGTAAGCTATGGCAAAATCGCCACCTTTTGCACCAAAACGAGTTTTTAATTCTTCAAAAAAGTCTAAATCCATATACACTTTATTATCTGCTGGACAATAAAATGGTCCAGAAGCTGAAGTTGCGCTTCCGCATGCAGTTTCTACACTTCCAGAAAACAATCTCATTTTTGGTAAAGGAAATTCACCTAAACCTTCTTCTTTAAAAATTTTAGTCCAGGTGTCTTCATTCATGGCAAACATTGTTTTTGCAAAATCGCCAATTTCTTGTTGTTCTGGAGTTAAATTTTGTTCACCTTCAACAGTAGTTTCTTGCTGTGCAGGTTGCATTTGATTGATTACATTTCCAATTTGCTGCCCTTGTTCGCCACCAAAAGTCATCAATAAAAAGGCAATAATCCCAATTAATCCCCCACCGCCTAAAACGGCTTTTCCTGTTCCGCTCATGCCACGTGTATCTTCTACGTTGTCACTTTTTCTATAATCTCTCCATTTCATAATGTGAAAATTTTAATTTATACTATATATTTTATTCTTGACCAATTTCATCAAAAGCATTTTTGTTTTCAATTGGAATTATTTCATTGTATAACGTGTAATTCATCGTATAGAAATATCCAATAGTAAAGAAAATTCCAATACAAATAGCAAATATTCCTAACATTGCGATTATTAGTGCAAATAGAATACTTAATATTATGGTGAAAGGATGTTTTACAGCTATTTTTGAACTGTTTGCCATGGCATCAGTTGCATTTTGATTTTCGAAAATAATTAACGGAATGGTAAAAATAAATAGAAGTGAAATAAAGGCTTGCATGATACTTCCCACAAGAGGTAAGTTTAAATATATTAAAAGTAAACCAATAATGTTTGAATAAAGTGTTGCTAAGATAGAACTTAATGCAATTGGTTGAAAATAGGGGCTTTTGTAATAATCGAATAAATTATTTATACCAAATTCTTTATTAAGTTTGGCTAAGTGGTTAATTTTATAGAAACCAGCCATAACTGGCGCCATAAGAGCCGCTAAAACAATTCCAATTAATGCGTTCATTACTAAATAGGTGAAATCTGATTCTAAAGTTTGACTTTTTTGTACAAAATCTTCCATTGATGAAATTCCCATGTAGGTAAAAATGGCGAAAAAGGTGATAGGAAGGGCTAATAAAAGCATTAAAATTATTCCAACTCCAGAAACCCAGATGGTTTTTTTGAAAGTTGTAAAACTTTCATCAATAATTCTACCAATGTCTGGTGAGTTGTTTTGTCTGAATTTAGTTTCGAAATTTGAGTTCATCATTTTAGAATATGTTAAATTCAAATTTAGTTTTTTAAAATTAAATAGCAAATGGAAATGTTAATTATCTTGTTTTTCTTTTAGTTTGTGGTTTTGAACAAAAGAATTTTACTTAAATAAAATATATTATTTGTTAAAAATAAATTTATGATTTATCTTTGGACAGAATTCACAAATAAAATTCCGGAAAACATGTTTGAATTTCAACAGTATTTAGGCTTTATACTTTTCTTAACCATTTTAACTATAGGTTTTTGGTTAATGTTTTTTCTTGTAGGATTTGTTCAATATTGGATTGGCGGATCATTAATAGAATTGTACAAAGAAAAGAAAGCAAAAAGATTAGCTGAACAAGAAAAGTAATTTTCTTAGCTTAATAAAAAATCCCGATTCGTACGAATCGGGATTTTTTTATGACCTTTAAAAAAAAACTCCTTCATGAAAGAAGGAGTTAGTTAGGATTATTTTTTAAAATTCACCACCATTTTCTTGATCTTGAGACTTTGGTTTTGGTTCTTTATCACTTTTTTGTTTATTAAAACGATAGGTAAATGATAAAGTAATTTGTCTTTTTCTCCATTGCATTTCTGAATCTGAATCAATTTTTCCTGGAATATAAGTTTCAGATCTTCTAATTCTTGAATTAAAAACATCATTCACATTTAAAGCCACTGTAGCTTTATCTTTAAGTACATCTTTACTAAATCCTAAATTCATACCAAACATTCCTTTTGTGCTACCTTGAGCGTTATTTTGAGGCCCATTATACGTAACATTTGTTTGCCAATCAATTTTTGATGGTAAGGTAATTTTTGAATTTATTCGAGCAAACCAACTTGAAGCAATATTATCAAAGTTTTGTGATTCTTGAATTAAATTATTAGAAATATCATAATAAGAATAATTAAAATTACCTTTAGTTTGTACTCTGAATAAATTGAAATTACTGTTTAATTTCCACCATTTATAAGGTGTGTAATTTAAAGTAAATTCGAAACCTGTTCTGTTTTCTTCTCCAATATTTACAAAACTTGAAGTAGTTATTGGTACACCATCAGGATTTAAGCCTTGAACAAAACGCACCATTTGGAAAGAGTTTTTCGTATAATTATAATAAACAGAAGAACTTAATGTAAATTTCCCCAATTTAGTTAGAAAACCTAAATCAACTGCATCTGTTAATGTTGGATTTAAATCAGGATTTCCTTTAAAGATATTAATATTACTTGAATAGGTGCTAAAAGGATTTAATTGTCTTCCTCTTGGTCTGTTAATTCTTTTACTATAATTTAATGATAAATTGGTGTTATCTGTTAATTCATAAGTAAAGAAGGCACTCGGGAAGAAGTTGTTGTATTTTTTGTTTTTATAAATTGAGCTCGTAATTTGATTTACATCTATATCTGAATCTTCGAAACGTAAACCATAAAGCATACTTAATTTGCTGAATTTCATACCAAATTGAGAGTAGAAAGCATTTACTTTTTCTGTATATTCTAACACATTTGTAAAGTCATAGTTCACTACACCATTATTTAATACGGCATAATCAGTACTCATATTTACAAAATTTCCACGGTATCCAGCTTCAAATTGATATTTAGTTCCAATTGGTAAAACATAATCTGCTTGAATTAAGTTTCTATTTTGCTTTTGATTGTTTTTAGTTAAGTCTGTATTAGTTGTAGAACTTAATGTAGAATTATCTAAAATAGTAGAGTTGCTATAGTTTTTACTGTCTGAAAAAGAAGCATCCACTGTTAATTTATGACCTGTTTTTTTGAAGTTCTTAACTAAATTTGAGTTATACTCTATATTTTCTTCTTTTTGATCTTCAAGGTTTAAACGATTTCTATAAAACGTAAAATTTCTATTGCTATCATAATTGTTAAAATTAACATCTTCTTCGTTATCACCTGAGTTCTTTCTATAGTTTACACTATTTGTCCATGTTGTAGATTTATCTAAATACCAATCGAATCCAAATCCACCATTATAACCTTTATTAATTCTAGAGTTTTCTCTATGTTCTTCAATAAAACTATTTGTGGAGTTATCTGCGTTTAAATATCTTGTATTTACTTTAGTAAATCCAGGATTACTTCTGTAGTTATAACCTTGAGTTGTAAATAAATTAAATTGATTAGTTTTATAATTTAATGTACCATTAACTCCATGATTATCAGGATTTCCTGTAGTTGCCATTAAGGTTCCGTTAACGCCATTGTTTTTTCCTTTTTTCAAAACAATATTCAAGATTCCAGCACCACCTTCAGCATCGTAACGTGCAGAAGGATTGGTAATAACTTCTACTTTATCAACCGCATCTGCAGGTAACATTTTTAAAGCATCGTTTATACTAATTGCATTAGAAGGCTTTCCGTCAATTAAAACTTTAACATTTTCATTTCCTCTTAAGCTAATTGTACCTTCTGGATCTACGGTAACACTCGGAATGTTGCCTAAAACATCACTTACCGTTCCGCCTTTTACCATTAAATCCTGACCAACATTGTAAACTTTTTTGTCTAATTTAATGTCAACTGTAGTTTTTTCGCTACGAATCACAACAGTTTCAATTTGGCTGGATTCCGTTTCGAATAGAATGTTACCTAAATTCGTATCTACAGAAATGTTTTGGTTTAATTTTTCTTGAGTTTTATAACCTGGAAATTCAAACTTGATGTCGTAATTTCCGTTATTTAATTCGATGTTAAAATTTCCATTAGCATCAGCAGTTCCACCATTAACAACTTTTTTGGTGTCTGACTTTGAAACTGTAATAATTGTGAATTCGACAGGTACTGAAGTTTCTTTGTCGATAATTTTACCTGTTAGATTTACTTTTTTTAAGGAAACTTGTGAAAAAGCAGTTGTACTAACTACTAATAAAGTTAAAAATAGAATAGTTTTTTTGAATAACATAGTGTATAATATTTTGCAGCACAAATGTACAGTTAGACATAACAAATAATTATTAAAACTATGTTAAATGATTTTATAAAATTTTCTTTACAAATTGTGAGTTGTAGTTTTAAAATAGATCTAAAATTCCTGAAAAAAATGATTTATTAGTAGTGGAATAATTTACACTATCTTTAAGTATTATTTAAGTAAATAAAAGAAAATAAATGTTCAGACATAAAGGAAAAACCAGAAATTTAAAACACAACATTGGAATAGCTTCTTTGTTGTCTTTTGTGGCTGGAATTGTTAATGTTGTTGGTTTTTTAGCGGTTCAGAAATTAACTACTAACGTTACTGGACATTTTGCATTTATGGTTGATGCAGCTTTTTCATTTCATTTTAATCAAGCACTTTTTTATTTTATTTATATTTTCTTCTTTTTATTTGGTGCTTTTTTTTCCAATTTTATTATTGAAATCACTCAAAAAGTCACTGATAAAAATATTTTTGTAATTCCCGTTTTCATTGAAGCAATACTTTTATTAATTATTGCTTTATTGAATTTTAACTATATTGTTGAACATCCAAATTTAATTGCTTGTTGTTTGCTATTTTCGATGGGATTGCAAAATTCTTTGGTGACAACTATTTCCAATTCAGTGGTAAGAACAACACATTTAACGGGATTATTCACGGATTTAGGAATTGAAATATCTCAGTTATTTTTTTATAAAACAGAAGAACAACGCTTAAAGCTTTTTTCTTCAATTAAGTTAAGAATAACGATTATAACCACATTTTTTATAGGTGGAATTTTAGCTGGATTATTTTTTTTATCCTATAAAATGAAAACCTTATTGATAGCTTCTCTGATACTTATAATTGGCTTAATTGTAGATTATATTAACGTTAAACTTGACGAAACGAAATAATTATAAAACTTTATTAATCAATTCCGTTGGTCTGGCAACTACAGCTTTTTCACCATTGATAACAATTGGTCGTTCTATTAATTTAGGAAATTGAATCATAGCTTCAATAATTTCTTTATCCGATAAGGTTTTTCCTTTGAAGTTTTCTGTCCAATCTTTTTCCTTAATTCGCACCAATTCAATCGGTTTGATATTTAGTTTTTTTATGATGGCTTCTAATTCCTTATAAGAAGGAACGTTATCTAAATAATTGATCACTTCAAAAGGTTGCTTTAAGTTTTCTAAAAAACAAATTCCTTCTCTCGATTTAGAACATCGGTTATTATGATAAATGGTTAACATAAAATATTTTTTTTGCAAAGGTAATAATTGTATTTTAGTGCACTTTAAAAAATCAAAAAATGTATATAGAACAATTACAGAAATTCAAGATTAATTTATGGACGTATTTAGTTATTCCAGTTCTTTTTTTAAGCTTAATGGTTTATAATTATATTTCTACAAAAGGCTTAGATACTGCTGCTATGATGAAAGATATGATTAAATTGATTGGTGTAA
The DNA here is from genome assembly GCF_036321945.1 of Flavobacterium facile. Classification (NCBI taxonomy): domain Bacteria; kingdom Pseudomonadati; phylum Bacteroidota; class Flavobacteriia; order Flavobacteriales; family Flavobacteriaceae; genus Flavobacterium; species Flavobacterium facile. The sequence continues at coordinate 165,369 of NZ_JAZAYT010000029.1, read as the reverse complement.
ATGGTACATTTGTGGCATTGGTTGGTCCACTTTCTTTAATGTTGATAGTGGTTTTCTTTTACAATAAATTTATTCAAAATAATACGATTCGAATTTTAACGACTTCCCGACCAAAAATAGATTGGAAACGAGTATTTTTCTCTTTTGGACTTTGGAGTTTGATTACAATTATTACTACAGTTGTGAGTTATTACAATACTCCAGAAGATTTTGTACTTAATTTCAAACCAAAAGAATTTGCTGTTTTTGTCATTTTAGCCGTGCTTTTTATTCCTTTACAAACCAGTTTTGAAGAATATTTGTTTCGTGCACATATGATGCAAGGTTTAGGTTTGGCCACAAAAACAAGGTGGATTCCGTTAGTTGTGACTTCATTTTTATTTGGAATTATGCATATTGCGAATCCAGAAGTAGAAAAATTAGGAATGGTAATTATGTTCTATTACATTGGAACGGGTTTGTTTTTAGGAATTTTGACATTAATGGATGAAGGTTTAGAATTAGCTTTAGGATTTCACGCGGCTAATAATTTAGTTGGTGCTTTGTTAATCACATCAGATTGGTCGGCTTTTCAAACACATTCTATTTTAAAAGATGTTTCTGAACCCAATGCGAACATTCAAATTTTTATTCCGATTTTGGTGATTTTCCCAATTCTGTTATGCATTTTCGCTATAAAATACAAATGGAGCAATTGGAAAGAAAAACTATTCGGAACTATAAAACCAATTGAAGCGGAAGAATTTGAAACGATTGGAAAGTAATATGAATCAGATTATTCATCCCGATTTTAAATTAAATGGAAAGAGTTTTTCCTATATCGAACTTTTAGCAGAAGCTTTGTATTTAAAAGAAAACGGACAATTATTTGAAAAAAATATTGGCAAATTTCTTTTAGAATGGCTTAATAACGAATCGTTTGTTTTGGTGCACACTTCGGGTTCAACTGGAAAACCGAAACAAATAGTATTGCAAAAAGAAGCGATGATTGCTTCGGCGAAAGCCACAGGAACATTTTTTAATTTACAACCAAAAAATACTGCTTTATTGTGTTTGTCGGCAGATTATATTGCTGGTAAAATGATGTTGGTTCGAGCTATAACTTTAGGATTACATTTAGATGCTGTTGAACCAAATAGCTATCCACTAGAAAATATTAAGTACGATTTTGCAGCAATGGTTCCGATGCAAGTTGCGAATTCTTTAGAAAAACTTCATTTGGTTGAAACCTTGCTTATCGGTGGTACAAAAGTAAGCTATCAATTGGCGGAAAGTATTTTAAAAGCTAATTGTAAAGCTTTTGAATCGTATGGTATGACAGAAACCATTTCGCACATTGCTATAAAACCAATAGGAGAAAAGGAGTTTACGGTTTTGCCGAATGTAAACATTTCCTTAGATGAAAGAAATTGTTTGGTGATTGAAGCTTTAGAATTAGCATCAGATAAAATTATCACGAATGATATTGTAGAAATTTTAAATGAAACCCAATTTATATTAAAAGGAAGAATTGATAATGTAATTAATTCTGGTGGTGTGAAAATTTTCCCTGAAGAAGTAGAGGAGAAGTTAGCCAAATTTATTTCTGTTCGATTTTTTATTGCAAGTTTACCTGATGAGAAATTAGGAGAAAAAGTAATCTTAGTTGTAGAAGGGAATCCTTTTAAAATCGAAAATACACTATTTTCAAACTTATCAAAATATCAAAATCCTAAGGAAATCGTATTTATAGAAAATTTTGTGGAAACGGAAACAAATAAAATAAATAGAAAGAAAACCCTTGAGAATAGGGCATAAAAAAAGTGTCACACTAATAAAAAATCTTGTTTTGTAATTAAATTCTTCTTTTGCAGATTTTTTTCCAGTATGACACTAATAAATACTTTATAACTAATTAATAGTTTAAGTTGATTCGAAAAGTATAGTAAATGTATAAATTAATTATTAAATACACAAACTTTTCGTTAATTTTTTAATGTTCCATTTTAAAATTGTAATCTAATGAGTGTTTTCCGCTTCCATAAAAGGAGAAAAAGACACATAATAAAAGGGCAACACTTGATTGTATGAAGTTCGAAAGAACAAATTCTCCGAAAAAATTAATTAGTAAGGCACATAAAATAATTGGCAATTGAAACCAAATGGACCATCGGGTAAAGAAGCCAAGTATAATCATGAACCCACCAATCATATGAGCCGTAGCTACGTAATGAATAATCATCATTTCGCTTCCATAACCTCTAAACGCGCTTAAAATTTCGCTTAGATACTGCTTGTTGGTAATAAAGGTGGCGCCTTTAATAAATAAAAACACACCTAATGCAATTCTGACAAAATCTAATGGGTAAGACGTGTGTGCGTTTGCCCATTTGTTCAAATGTTTAATAGTAGTAGCCATAGATAATTGATTTAAAATTACAATCTAAGTTACTAAAAATTAATTGATTACGATTTATTTTTTTATTTTTTTTCTACTTTAATAAAAAATTGGTTGGTTTTAACTTCGATGTTTTCCAATTCAATTTTCTTATCAATTTTCATTACTTGTTTCGAATTTGTGGGTTGTAAACGGATTGTTTTTTCATTAACCACAATATCTACAGGCATTTTGAAATCTGAATTTACATTTAGCCATTCGTAACTTAATTTGCTTCCTGATTTAGATAAAACCAGTTTTGGGATTTTTGTAGTGGTTAAATACTGATTAAAAACAGAAGTTAAATCGATACCACTTTCTTTGTTAAAGTATTCGATTACTGTTTTTGTGTCAATGATTTGTTTTTTATAGGTTTCTGAATAATTATATAATAATTTCCACCATTTTACATCATCATTAATAATGTGACGGATTGTATTTAGCATTAATGCGCCTTTATAATACATATCGCCGCTCCCTTCTTTGTTTACGCCAAATTGCGCAATAATTGGTCGATCGTTTCTAACACTTCTAGATTGTCCGTTTACGTATTTTATTGCTTCATCATAACCTTTCACACATTCGATAAAAACGGTTTCAGTATACGTTGTAAAACTTTCGTGAATCCACATATCGGCAATATCTTTACTGGTAATACTATTCCCAAACCATTCGTGACCTGTTTCGTGAATCGTAATATAATCGAAAAACATACCAGCGCCAGTTCCAGATAAATCAGCACCTAAATATCCTTTTTTGTACTTATTTCCGTAAGCTACAGCACTTTGATGTTCCATACCTAAATATGGAGTTTCAACTAATTTATAACCATCTTCGTGAAATGGATATTTTCCAAATTTCGATTGAAAGCAATTCATCATCGGTTTTACATCATTGTCAAAATGTTTTCTGGCAGTTTCTTCATTATAACGTAATACATAATAATCTAAATCTAATCCTTCATGATTGTCGTGAATATGCACATAATCGGCAATATTTACAGTAATATCATAATTGTTGATTGGATTTTTCACTTCCCAATCCCAACGCGTATAACCATCTTTTAAATCGGTTGAACCTAAAAATCTTCCGTTAGACACATTCATTAAACCGTTTGGAACAGCTACCTTTATACTGGCTCCATTATCAGGTTCATCGGTTTGAGAATCTTTACACGGATACCATAAACTTGCGCCAGTTCCTTGTACGGCAACACCAATCCATGGATTTTGTTTTTTGTCTTTTGTAAATACGAAACCACCATCCCAAGGTGCATTTTTAGCAATAATTGGATTTCCAGAATAATTGAAGGTAATGGTTTGAGTGGTTCCTTTTTTTAATTCTTCGGGAAACTCAATGAAAACTGCACCAAAATCTCTTTTATAATCTAATTTTTTGTTCTTCCAAACGATAGATTCAATTTTCATGTTTTCAAACAAATCCACTTGAATTTTAGAGGTGTTATCATCCACTTTAAAAATGATTTCGTTGTATCCAACAATTGATTTTTCATTAGGATTAATTTTGATATCTAAGTTATATTGCAATACATCATAACACGTGCGTTCTTCACGTAAACCACCTTGTAAAGAATCTTTACGAGAAAAATTTTGCGCATCAATTTGATTGAAACCCAAAAGAACTAGGGAAAATATTAGTGTTTTTTTCATTTTAAAAATATTTAAAGTACAAGTCTCTTAAAAAGAATTTCCAAATTAAAATTATAATTAATAGAAAAAAAGAAAAAGCTCTCGGATGTGAAAGCCATTCGAATTTATTTGGTTTGTTTTCTGTTTTCATAAAAAAAAATCTACTAATAAGTAGTAGATTTTTCTATTTTGTTACGTTTGTAAAATTTATTCTTCAATCAATCCTTTTTCTTTAAGTTTTTTAATTACTTTGTCACCTATTGATCTTCCCCAAATTTGTCCAACAGTCATTGATTCTTGTGCTATTGAAGGTAAAGATGCTGTCATTTTTTTTCCAACAGGAGTATTATAGAATGCTATTAATTCATCAATTTCATTTTCTGTGAAATATTTATCATAAATTGGAGTTATTAAATTAACAATATCCTCTGCTTTGACTTCCTTTTTAAATTCATTCCAAAATTCATCAGTTACTTGCGGCATTGATTTTTTGAAAGAACCAATCATAGTATCTAGCATTGAAATTCCTAAATTGGCTGAACCAGTTAGGTTCATTAAATTTTTGATTTTTTCGTTTTTAGAAGCAATATTATCTTGCGAATAAGAGAAAATGGTAAAGATTATTAATATAATTGTGATGAAGTTTTTTTTCATTATTATTAAAATTAATTATTTTTTTGATTGATAATATGAGATGTTTGCAAAAAACTACACTTGTATCACACCTAAATTAAATTTCTTTTCAATAGGCGAGTGGTTCGCTGCTTCAATTCCCATAGAAATCCAAGTTCTGGTATCTAAAGGATCAATGATGGCATCTGTCCATAAACGAGAAGCTGCATAATAAGGTGAAACTTGCGCGTCATATTTAGCTTTTATTTTATCGAATAATTCTTTTTCTTTGGCTTCATCAACTACTTCACCTTTGTTTTTTAAAGAAGCTGCTTCAATTTGTGCCAATACTTTTGCAGCTTGTGTTCCTCCCATAACGGCTAATTCGGCACTTGGCCAAGCAAATATTAATCGAGGATCATATGCTTTTCCACACATGGCGTAATTTCCTGCTCCGTATGAATTTCCTACTACTACTGTAAATTTCGGAACCACTGAATTCGCCACTGCATTTACCATTTTGGCACCGTCTTTAATTATGCCACCATGTTCGGATTTACTTCCTACCATAAACCCAGTAACGTCTTGTAAAAAGACTAATGGAATTTTCTTTTGGTTACAATTCGCAATAAAACGAGTCGCTTTATCGGCACTTTCAGAATAAATTACACCACCAAACTGAATTTCTCCTTTTTTAGTTTTAGAAACTAAACGTTGATTGGCGACAATTCCTACTGCCCAACCATCAATTCTGGCATAACCCGTAATAATCGTTTGACCGTAACCCGCTTTGTATTCGTCAAATTCTGAATTATCCACCAAACGTTTAATAATTTCGTTCATATCGTACTGATCTGTTCGTAATTTTGGTAAAATTCCGTAAATATCTTTTGGTTCTAACGCTGGTTTTACTGGGGTTTCTCTATTGAAACCTGCTTTATCGTAATCTCCAATTTTAGAAACAATACTTTTAATTCTGTCTAAAGCTGCGGCATCATCTTTTGCTTTAAAATCGGTAACTCCCGAAATTTCACAATGTGTTGTGGCACCGCCAAGTGTTTCATTGTCAATTGTTTCACCAATAGCCGCTTTTACTAAATAACTTCCTGCTAAGAAAATACTTCCAGTTTTATCTACGATTAAAGCTTCGTCACTCATAATTGGTAAATATGCTCCACCAGCAACACAACTTCCCATTACTGCAGCAATTTGAGTAATTCCCATACTGCTCATAATAGCATTGTTACGGAAAATTCTTCCGAAATGTTCTTTATCTGGGAAAATTTCATCTTGCATCGGTAAATATACACCAGCAGAATCTACCAAATAAATAATAGGTAAACGGTTATCCATGGCAATTTCTTGCGCTCTTAAGTTCTTTTTTCCTGTAATAGGAAACCAAGCTCCAGCTTTTACTGTGGCATCATTAGCTACAACAATACATTGTTTTCCTTTGATGTATCCAATTTTAATAACCACACCACCAGAAGGACAACCGCCATGTTCTTCGTACATTCCATCTCCAACGAAACCGCCAATTTCAATACTTTTGGCATTTTCATCTAATAAATAATCAATACGTTCACGAGCTGTCATTTTACCTTCAGCGTGTAATTTATCGATACGTTTTTGTCCGCCACCTAATTTTACTTTCGCAAATTTTTGTAGCATGTCTGAAACTAATAATTTGTTATGATCTTCGTTTTTGTTGAAATTAATGTCCATGTTGTTATAAATCTAATTCAAAGGTTTGTCTAAATAATTCTATTGTTGGGTTTAACTCTAAAAAATGTTTGTATTTTTCTTCGTTGGTATAAATTACTTTTGGTTTATAGGTTTCTATAACCGTAATTTTAATTTTGATATCGTAATTACGTAAATTTGTTTTTAAGTAACCAATTAAATCGGAATTGGTGTTTTCAAAATCTTCTTTCGAACCTTGATTTGGGAATTCTAACAATATATTTGTTCCCATTAAAACAGGTTTACTTAATCTCATGTAACTACAAAATAGCTTTTTTCCTTTAGCTTCTAAAATTTCGATATAATCGTTCCAGTGTTTTATGGCGTCTTCTTGCGTGAATGGATCTGCTAAATGTTCGCCAATTGCTACGCTTTCCGTTTTGTTTTGATTCGAAATATCCGCTTTTTGCTTTAATCCTTTTATAGATAAAGAAGAAACTCTTTTACTTGGATTAATAGAAATAGTAGGAGGAAGTTTTTGCTGAATTTGTTCGATTTTCTCCTCAACTTTTTCTTCAATTTTTTGAATGGTTTCTGCAGGAACAACTTTCGCTACAGTTTGTGAAACGATTTCTGTTTGAATTGTACTTGTTGAAGGTTGAATTTCTTTCGCTTTATGGAAGAAATTTGAAGGAATTATAAAGTATTTAGCTTTTTTTTTTCGGCATCATGTGTTAATGAAGCCAATTGCATTAAAGTTAATTCTACAAAAAGTCGTTGATTTTGACTGACTTTGTATTTTAAATCACAATCATTTGCGGTTTCAATTCCAGCTAATAAAAACGCTTGAGAAGCTTTTTGTGCTTGAATAGCAAATTCTTGTTGCGTTTGTTCGCTTACTTCTAATAACTTAAGTGTTGTGGGATTTTTACAAACCAATAAATCTCTAAAATGTGACGCTAAACCAGCAATAAAATGATGTCCGTCAAATCCTTTAGCTAAAATATCATTATAAGTTAACAGTAATTCTGGAATGTTATTTTCTAAAATTAAATCGGTAACTTTAATATAGTAATCGTAATCTAACACGTTTAAGTTTTCGGCAACAGCCTGACGTGTTAAGTTATTTCCACAATAGGAAACCACTCTGTCAAAAATTGACAACGCGTCACGCATGGCACCATCTGCTTTTTGAGAAATAATACGTAAAGCTTCTTCTTCAAATTGCACATTTTGATTTTCGGCAATTCCCATTAAATAGTCTTTCGTATCGTTAATCGTAATTCGTTTAAAATCGAATATTTGACAACGAGACAAAATCGTAGGAAGAATTTTGTGTTTTTCCGTAGTTGCTAAAATAAAAATAGCGTGTTTTGGTGGTTCTTCTAAAGTTTTCAAAAACGCATTAAATGCTGATGTTGAAAGCATGTGAACCTCGTCAATAATATATACTTTATATTTTCCGGTTTGTGGTGGGATTCGAACTTGGTCGATAATACTTCTAATATCATCTACACCATTATTTGATGCGGCATCTAATTCGAAAACATTGAAAGAAAAATCTTCATTTGGGTCGTCATAACCTTCTTGATTAATTTTTCGAGCTAAAATTCTAGCACAAGTTGTTTTTCCAACACCACGAGGTCCTGTAAAAAGTAAGGCTTGGGCTAAGTGATTATTATCTATGGCGTGTAGTAAAGTATTTGTAATGGCCTGTTGCCCAATCACATCTTTAAATGTTTGAGGTCTGTATTTTCGGGCTGATACTATAAATTGTTCCATAGGTAATTCTCGATAGCAAATATAGATTTTAAAAGTAAAAAGTCAAAAGTAAAAAGATAAAAGTTATTAATAAATTTAAAAAAATCAATTTCAACTATTTTTTCAACACAGAATTGAGAAATTAAAGAAATATTAAAAATCAGTTCAAACTGTGTTCTCATAAAAAAAACTTCCAACTTCCAGCTTCCAACTCCTAACTTTAGTTATCTTTGCCGCGCAGACCGCCTTATCGTCCGTATTTATATGGGAGGAAAGTCCGGACACCAAAGAGAAGCATAGCGGGTAACGCCCGTCACTCTGTCTCGTTTTTAGGAACGAAATGGGGGAGGACAAGTGCAACAGAAAGTATGTACAGGTTATGCTGTAGTGAAACCAGGTAAACTCTATGCGGTGAAATTTCAAGTATATCAGCATTTAAGGGTTTCTCGTCCGTTGCTGAAGGGTAGAAAGATGGATTCCGAGAGTAATTTCGGAACTAGATAAATGATAAGGGCTCCGATTCTATCGGAGTACAGAATCCGGCTTACAGGTCTGCATTTTTTTCTTCACGTTTTATTAATAATATGTTAACAATTAATCTACTATTATTAATTACTTAACATTAACTTAACATTGGGTTTCTACTTTTGCAGCGTAATTTAAACAAAACTAAAAGATGGCCTTTAAAAACATTTTAAATTTTTTCTCTCCAAAAGACAAAACTTTTTTCCCATTATTTGAGGAAGCAACAAACAAGTTAACAAAAATGTCTGACGCTTTACATGAAGGTGTAAATGCTTCTAAAGCAGATAGAGAAAGTTATTTTAAAAAGATTGATGAGTTATTTGAAAGCATTGAAAAGATTTCTCACAAGATGAATATTGAATTAAGTAAAAACTTTATTACTCCATTTGATAGAGAAGATATTCATGCATTAATGACTACAATTGAAGATGTAGCAAGTAATTTACAAGAAGCTTCTAATAGAATTAGAATGTATCAAGTTGAAAAAATTACTAAATCTATCAGAAAAATTACTGAAATTAATTTAGAAGCTTGTGGTCACATTGCAAAATCTGTAATGGAATTAAAAGATATGAAAAATTTCAAAAATATTTTTGATTCTGTTAAGAAAATCAACAAATTAGATAGAAAATCGGATTCCGTTTTTGAAAAAGCTGTAGCTGATATTTTCGAAAATGAAACAGATGCTAAAAATATCATTAAATATAAAGAAGTTTTAGCGTCATTAGATAAAGCATCAGATAAATGTAAATCTGTTGCAAGAGTATTAGAAGCAGTAGCTGTTAAACATTCTTAATTAAGTACTATGTTTACATTATTAATAGTAATTATAGTAATTGCATTGTTGTTTGACTTGGTAAACGGATTTCATGACGCTGCCAACTCAATTGCAACAGTAGTTTCTACAAAGGTGTTAACACCAACACAAGCTGTAATTTGGGCAGCATTTTTCAACTTTATCGCCTATTGGGTTTTTGATATGAGTGTTGGAAATACAGTTGCCAAAACAGTAGATGGTTCTGTAATTAATCTTTGGGTAATTTTATCTGGATTATTAGCAGCAACTATTTGGAATTTATTAACATGGAAATTAGGTATTCCTTCGTCATCTTCACATACTTTAATTGGAGGTTTTGCTGGAGCAGCTGTGGCACATGCCGGTTTTGGTGTATTAAATTTAGAATCTATTGGACTTACCGTTTTATTTATCTTTTTAGCACCATTTATTGGAGGTATTATTTCTTTCTTTATTGCCATGGTGACTATACAAAGAAATTTCGCAAAGAAAATAAGTATTTCTATAGCTATTTCAGTATTAACTGTTTATGTTACTTATGCTTTAAAAGACAGTTTAGATATTAAACCAATTATGATTTGGATTATCGGTGTACTTTTAGGTTTATTTATTGTAGTATACTGTTGGTACGAATTAGTACATGGGAAAAATCCTTCGCATACTAAAGAAGGAAATATGTACAAAAAATTACAATTGTTATCTTCTGCTGCCTTTTCATTAGGACATGGTGGTGCCGATTCTCAAAAAGTAATGGGTATTATTTGCGCAGCTTGTATTGTTTACGCTAACGGATACAGAACGAGCCCTGATAAAAACATGCCTGAATTTGTAAAAGAATATAACTTGTTAAATACTACAGAAGTACTTCAAGTAGTTTACAAAAATGACGAAGGTAATATTAAGAAATTCAAACCATCTGTTGGTGTTTTCGGAAAAGACACTTTGTTTTTAGATGGTAAGAAAATTATAGATGTAACTACTGGTGAGAAAATTTATGATGATGAAAAATTAAACGAAAAAGTAGCTAAAACAAATCCGTTTTTAGTTTCTTTAATTAAAGATAAAGTAGATTTAAATAACTTTGAAAAAGCATCTAAAAAACTAACTAAACTTGAAGTTTATTCAGATAAAAAAGAAGTCAAAGATGTTCTTACTAATGAAGTAATTTTTAATGATAAAAATATAAATCATAAGTATAGATATGCTAAAATTTTCGCTAAGTATACTGACAAAGAAGGAAAATTATTAGAAGGTCATAAATTAGAAACGAAAGTAACTAAAGATACTATGCCAACCTGGATTGCTTTCGGATGTTACTTAATGATTGGAATGGGAACTTTAATGGGCGGTTGGAAAATCGTAAAAACAATGGGAACTAAAATTACCAAAGTAACACCATTAGAAGGAGTTTGTTCTGAAACAGCTGGAGCTTTAACTTTATTTACAGTTTCGCAAATGGGAGTACCAGTTTCTACAACTCACACGATTACAGGATCAATTATTGGAGTAGGAGCAACGAAGCGTTTAAGTGCAGTTCGTTGGGGAGTAACTATTAGCTTGTTATGGGCTTGGGTTTTAACAATTCCAGTATCAGCAATTATTGCAGCAATATTATATTACGTAACAACTTTGTTCGTGTAAAAATATAAATCATAAAAAATTTGAATCCGTCCCGAGATAATTGGGACGGATTTTTTTTGTTAAAATTTCTATTGTTAAGAAATTGTAAATTTTATTCTAAAATACTTAAAGATAACTTAATATAAATTATATTATTACTCTAGTTGTTAACATTAAATTTGCACAAATAAAACAATACAACAACTAATTCTTAACACAACAACACAAGTACTAATGAAAAAATTAATTTATCTTAATCTATTTGTTTTTTTTATTTCAAATTTAGGCTATTCTCAAACAGATCCTAAAGCTGATCAATTTAATGGTTGGATTTTTTACACTGGAAATCATAAATTAACTGAAAAATGGGGTTTACATACTGAATATCAATTTAGACGTAGTGATGGATTCTCTAAACCAATGCAAAATCAAATTAGATTAGGAATTGATTATAATTTTACAAAACAAGTTTCTGCTACAATTGGATGGTCATATATTGAAACATCTGCATATGGCGATTTTGCTGATGAAATTCCTGTAAAATACAATAATTACAAATTTAACGAGCAACGTATTTGGGAACAATTTATTATTAAACATGAACATCAAGGTAGATTTCATTTTGATAGTAGATTCAGATTAGAGCAACGTTGGATCGCAAATTTTGTTAAAGAAAACGGAGTAGATTTTACAAGACCTTCTGATGCGTATTTAGCTGCAAATCCAACTATTGAAGACTGGAGATACAGACAAAGAGCTCGTTACCGTTTTAGAGTTCAAGTTCCATTAACAAATTCTGAAATGAAAGATAATACTTTATTCTTTGTAGCGGCAGATGAAATTTTTGCAAATTTCGGAAAGCATATTACAGCAAATGTATTTGATCAAAACAGATTATACTTAGCATTAGGATGGAGATTTACAAAAGATACTAATATTCAATTAGGATATATGAATCAATTTATTGAAAAAGGAGACGGACTTCATAAAGAAAACAATCATACAATGCAAGTTGCGTTAACTCATAATATTGATTTTTCGAAAATGTTTAAATCAGAAAAAAAAGAAGATAAAAAATAATCGTTAATTCAGTTATACAAATAAAAACGCCGATTTCAAATTGAAATCGGCGTTTTTGTATTTAATCAATTGTTAAAATAAACCTAAAATTTTCAATTTGGAGTAACATAAAATTATTTTTTAGACAGATTAGTTAATCATTAACTAACTTTTAAATTTTATGCTTAAAAAATCTCTACAGATTCTTTTTTGTTTTTTCCTTTTAGCAAGTGCAGAAAGTTTCGCACAAAAGAAAGACAAAAAGAACAAGAAAAATGCACCTCCAGCTGCAGCTGAAGCCAAAAAACCAGATTCAAAAAAAGAACCAAAACCGTACAAAAAAGTAATTGATTCTACTGCAGTAACGCAAAAAGGATTAATTGATGTGCACAAAGTTGCCGACAAATATTTATTTGAAGTTTCGGAATCATTAATTGGTAAAGAAATTATGACCATCACAAGATATTCTAAAACACCAGCTGGTGGAGGAATTTTTGGTGGTGAAGAAGTAAATCGTCAAGTGGTTCGTTTTGAAAAAGGAATGAACAATACAATGATTTTGCGTTCTATTACGTATGTAATTATGACGCCAGATGAAAACAAACCCATAACAAAATCAGTTAAAAATTCTAGTGCCGATCCAATTATCGGTATTTATGATATTTTAGCTTATAAAAAAGACGAAGCTGGAAAAGAAAATGTAGCAAGTGTTATTGATATGACAGCGGCTTTCGATTCTGATTTACAAACGTTTTCTTTAAATTCGGTAAGCAAACAATTATTAAGTATTCAAGCTTTTCAAAAAGATAAATCGTTTATCCAATTTGTAAAAAGTTTCCCAATCAATACCGAAATTAGAACAACTAAAACATTTACAACAGTTTCTCCACAAATTTCTAGAAATCCAATGCCAAAAATCGGAGTAGATTTACCTGCTGGTTTAGATGCTGGTGTGGTAACAATGGAATTGAATACTTCATTTATTTTATTACCTGAAAACCCAATGCGTAAACGTACTTTCGATAAAAGAGTAGGTTATTTCGCAAATGGATATGATGTTTTTACTGAAGATTCTCAAAAATCTGAAACAGATATTTTTGCTGTAAGATGGCGTTTAGAACCAAAAAACGCAGAAGATGCAGAAAAACAAAAAAGAGGTGAATTAATCGAACCTAAAAAACCAATTGTATACTATTTAGATCCAGCAACTCCAGATAAATGGAAACCTTTCATCAAACAAGGTATTGACGATTGGCAAGTGGCTTTCGAATTTGCAGGTTGGAAAAATGCTATTCGTGGTGAATATTGGCCCGAAAATGATCCAACAATGAGTTTAGAAGATGCTCGTTTTTCGGTTTTAAGATATTTCGCTGCTGAAATTCAAAATGCATACGGACCAAACGTTCATGATCCAAGAACTGGGGAAATTATGGAATCTCACATCGGTTGGTACCATAATATCATGAGTTTATTACGCGATTGGTATTTAATTCAAACCGCTGCTGTTGATCCAAAAGCAAGAAATAAAAAATTAGACGATAAATTAATGGGCGAATTAATTCGTTTTGTTGCGGCTCACGAAGTTGGTCATACCTTAGGTTTACGTCACAACATGGGTGCTAGTAACGCTACTCCAGTTGAAATGTTGAGAAATCCTGAGTTCCAAAAGAAAAACGGACATACTTCTTCAATCATGGATTATGCACGTTTCAATTATGTAGCACAACCAGAAGATGGTGTAACTGATTTATTCCCAAGAATTGGAGATTACGACAAATGGGCCATCAAATGGGGTTATGCTTATTTTAATGATGCGAAATCTGAAGATGCAGAAAAAGCGTTATTAAATGAAATGACTAAAGAAGCATACAAAAATAAAAGATTACATTTTGGAACAGAAACTAGTCCTTATGATCCTCGTTTTCAAACGGAAGATTTAGGAGATAATTCAATGAAAGCTTCTGAATATGGTATTAAAAACTTAAAAAGAATTTTGCCAAATTTAATTGAATGGAGTAAAGAAAAAGGTGAAGATTATTCTGAATTAGAAGGTTTATACAATTCTTTAGTAGGGCAATTCCGAAGATATATGGGTCACGTGACTAAAAACGTTGGTGGTATTTATGAAAATCCTAAAACGTATGACATGGAAGGAAATGAATATGAAATTGTTCCTTCTGCGATTCAAAATGAAGCAGTTGCTTTCTTAAACGAACAATTATTTAAAACACCAACTTGGTTATTAGATCAAAATGTTTTGGCTAAAATTAATCCAGATAATGGAGTGGAATTAATGAAAGGTATTCAAGATGGAACGTTATCTAATTTGTTATCTTTAGACAGAATGGCACGTTTAATGGAAACTTCTTCTATGAATAAAGCTAACTATTCTATTGATGAGTTAATGAGCGATTTAAAACGCGGAATCTTCTCTGAATTAAAAACTAATACTGCAATTGATGTGTACAGAAGAAATTTACAAAAAGCTTTCGTATCGAAATTAATTGATGCCATTAGTTTAGATAAAAATGCTGTAGCAAATTTTAATGGAAGAAGAATCGTTATCGCAGATACTGATTTACCTTCAATTGCACGTGGACATTTAATTGAATTAAGAAGTCAGTTAAAAGCAGCTAATGCTTTAGCAACAGATAGATTAAGCAAATTTCATATGGCTGATTTAGTAGCTAGAATTGACAAAGCTTTAAATCCGAATAGATAATATTTTATAAAAGCAAAAAGCCGATTTTCTATTGAAAATCGGCTTTTTTATTCATTCTACAATTAGATAAAATAATAATTCCCAACAAAAATTATTAAGTTAATGATTAACTATTTGATATTTTGTAAGAAAATTTCAATATATTTGGAAAGTATTATATTGTAAAAATAATATCTTAGATGGATGTAATTATTATGAAATCCTATGTGTATATTGTTTAAAAGTTAAAAGTAGAGTTAAAATAGTAAAATAAATTTTGATTTTATAACTTATAGGTTATATTTGTATGAAAAAAGCAGTAGTATTGATGAGTGGAAAAAAATACAATTTATGTTGTGATGTAGAATTTTTAGAAGAATTTACTTCATATATATTATTGGATGCTAGTCACTCAAAGGAGTTAAAATTAATTTTTCATCAAATTTGTGAGGGTTTAAAAAGTAAAAAATACGGAGATGAACCATATTCAACTAAAGCATTGAAACCTTTTATGAATAGAGAAAATGATAGAATAATTTGTCATGTAAAAAAACCGAAAAATGAAAAGCAACACATTATAATGGCCGAATTATATTTACATAAGACGACAAATGATGTTAATAAAAAATTAAAAGGTAGATACGAAATAGTCTCAAAATATGAATACGAAATTATTAAATAAGATAAAAAGTGAGTTAAATAATAACTGCTTTGATATTGTTTTTGAATCACAAATGGTTCAAAGTAGAATTATTAGTTCTTTTTTGGAAGTAATTGAAAGTAAGAATTTTACTCAAAAAGATTTGGAGGACCTTACAGGGCTTACACAACCTTTTTTAAGTGGACTTTTCAATAATAGGAAAAAGTTAAATGTAGAACATATTGCTAGACTTCAAAACGCACTAAATATTGTATTACAACCACCAAAATATCTATCTGTTGAAGAACATCATAATACTTATTATCAAGAAGATGAATATTTAGGTTTAAGTAAAATGAATGAATTTTTCAAAAAGGAAATTGAATCAATTTGTCGTAATAGACACTTAATAAATGATAATAATTCATATTCTAAAGAGAAAATTTTTCAAACAAAAAAAACAAGTGTAAAAAAAACTGAACAATATGACTATGCATAAAATATTTAAAAATCAATTATTCAAATCAGACATTATTGTTGAGAGTCAATTCGTAAAAATAATACAGTTTTTCACTCCGCTTGGACAAGATTTTGATTATAGTTCAGAAAATCTAAAACTTGATTATAAATATAATTTATTAGATAGTAAAGATAATAAAAAAGACTTTATAGTACTTTTAGAATTTAGCATTATTGAGAATAATTTTGAAAATGAAGAGGAAAATTGTGTTTTAAATATTGTTGTTGAAGGAATCTATCAACTAAGCGAGAGTGTAATTAGTGACGAAGAAATTGAAATAGCAAAACATTTTGGAAGTTTAAATTTATTAATAAACTTTCTAAGGACTGTGATTTTCAATATCACATCATTTACAGCTAATGGCGGTATTTTCTTGCCTTTAATAAATGTAAAAGAATTTCATCTTAAAAATGCAAAAGATAATAAAGCAAAAAGAAATAAAAATATTAATAGGAAAAAATAATTACATTGACAACGGTTATGTTACAATAACTACATTTATAAAAAAAAGCCGATTTTCAATTGAAAATCGGCTTTTTTTATTTTTTAATCTTCTTCTTTTTGCCCCATCATCATTAGATAAGCTTTTAGAAAACCATCAATTTCTCCATTTAAAACGGCTTCAGAATCAGAAGTTTCAAATCCGGAACGTACATCTTTAATTAATTTATAAGGATGTAATACGTAATTTCTAATTTGTGAACCCCATTCAATTTTCATTTTTCCAGCTTCAATATCTTCACGTTGTGCCAATTGTTTTTTCAATTCAATTTCGTACAATTGTGACTTTAACATTTGCAAAGCCCGACTTCTATTATCATGCTGAGAACGCGTTTCCGAACACTGAATTTGAATTCCTGATGGTTTGTGAAATAATTGAACCTTAGTTTCTACTTTATTCACATTTTGTCCACCAGCACCACTTGAGCGAGCCGTTGTGATTTCAATATCTGCAGGATTAATTTCAATTTCAATCGTATCATCCACCAACGGATACACATAAACGGAAGCAAATGAAGTATGACGTTTGGCATTACTATCAAAAGGGGAAATTCGTACCAAACGATGTACACCATTTTCTCCTTTCAAATAGCCAAAAGCAAAATCTCCTTCAATTTCTAGCGTTACGGTTTTAATTCCAGCCGCATCACCTTCCTGGTAATTCAGTTCTTTGACTTTGTATCCTTGCTTTTCGGCCCACATCAAATACATTCGCATCATCATGCTCGCCCAATCGCAACTTTCTGTTCCACCAGCACCAGCCGTAATTTGAAGTACAGCACTTAGATTATCACCTTCTTCCGAAAGCATATTTCTAAATTCTAAATCTTCAATATTGGTTATGGTTGTATCAAAAATGGCATCTAATTCTTCTTCAGAAACCGCATCTTCTTTATAAAATTCATAAGTCAGTTGCAATTCTTCCGCTAAATCTTCACAACGGGTATAATCATCTACCCATTTTTTTATCGAACGTAAATTTCGTACGATAATTTCTGCTTGCTTCGCATTGTTCCAAAAGTCTGGTGCAAAGGTCTTTTCTTCTTGATTGGTTATTTCGACAAGCTTGGCATTAACGTCAAAGATACCTCCTTAACGCACCAAGGCGATTAATAATGTCTTTAATTTGTTCGGTATTTACCATTTTATTTGTAGTTTTACACAACAAAAATAGACTATTAAAACGATTTATGGAAATTAATTTATTCAGCGATACGGTTACCAAACCTACTCAAGAAATGTTGCAATTTATGTTTAATGCCAAAGTAGGCGATGATGTATTTAAACAAGATCCAACAGTTAATGAATTAGAAGAAACGCTTGCCGATTTATTTGGTAAAGAGGCGGCTTTGTTTTTTCCATCAGGAACTATGGCGAATCAAACGGCTATAAAATTACATACCAATCCAGGTGATGAATTAATTTGCGATAAATGGGGACACGTTTTTTTATATGAAGCGGGTGGAGTAGCCTTTAATAGTGGCGTTTCGTGTAATTTAATTGACGGAAACCGCGGAATGATTACAGCGGAACAAGTCGAAAAAGCTATAAATGATCCAGAGTTTTACCATGCACCTATGACCAAGTTAGTTTGTGTAGAAAATACAACAAACAAAGGTGGTGGCGCTTGTTATGACATGGAAGAATTAAAAAAAATTGCAGCCGTTTGTACCAAGCACAATTTAAAATACCATTTAGATGGTGCTCGATTATGGAATGCTTTAGTAGCTAAAAAACAACATCCAAAAGTTTACGGAGAATTGTTTGATACGATTTCAGTTTGTTTGTCAAAAGGTTTAGGTGCACCAGTTGGTTCCGTTTTGTTAGGTACGAAAGAAGATATGAAACGTGCTTTACGAATTCGAAAAATATTTGGTGGCGGAATGCGTCAAGCTGGATATTTAGCAGCAGCAGGAATGTATGCGTTACAAAATAATATTTCTCGTTTAGAAGAAGACCATAAAAAAGCAAAAGAATTAGGTGAAATTTTAGCCACTTTACCTTTCATATATAAAGTAGAACCAATTGAAACTAATATTGTGATTTTTACTTTAAAATCTGATTTGAATGAAACCGTGTTTATTGATAAATTGAAAGAGAAAAACATCAATATTAGCAATATGGGTCAAGGTAAATTACGAATGGTTACTCACTTGGATTACAAGCAAGTAATGCACGATTATGTAATGGAAACTTTAAGTAAAATTAGTTTTTATTAATCAGTATTTTTTAATTTAATGGAGAATAAAATAATTGCTAAATCAATAAGAAGTAAATCAAATTTCATTACAGTTTTATTTGGTGTAGGGTTTTTTATTTTCTTGATATTTTTATTAGAAAATAATAGTGTTTTAAAAAATGATTACGAGAAAAATATCAGAACAATAGGATTAATATTTATTGTTTTAATAATTTTATATTGTATTTATTATTTACTAAATCATAAAAGAATTTACGTTTATAAAAACTATTTTGAAATAAAAGAATTACTTCGAAAAAGAAAAATTTATTTTTCAAAAATTAAAAAATATTCTTCTGAATATATAGAAGGAGAAGATTTTACTTGGACTGAGCATTATATAATTTTAGATACAGAAGAAAAAATAACTTTAAAAGATTTTGATTATTCTAATTTTAATTATTTTTTCTCTTTTATTGAAAAGAGATTTAAGAAATATATTAAAACAAATTAATCTGAATAAATCTGTTGAATCTGTGTTGCCATCTTTTTACATCTCAACTTCCAAAGCAAAACAACTTTTTCCTTCTTTAGTAATTAAAAATGAAGTTGTTGTATGATGAATTTCAATGGCATCATTATAATTTAATTCTTGTAAATAATTTAAGTTTAGTGCTTTAATTTTATTACTTAAAACAGTTTCTACATTAGTAACATCTAAACACCATTCTAAATATTTGACATTATTAGCGTGATTTACAATATCAACATCAGATAATTGAATTTTTCTTTCGTTTTTAAAAGTAAATTCTTCAGGAATATTTATTTTCTGAATCGGGTTTAAAATACTATCTGTATCAAATTTTTCAAAATGAGTATGCGGCAAAGCTAAAATATCTGGTCTTCTAGTTTTCGTATTAATTACGACCCAAAAGGTTTCGCAACCTACAATTTTCTCCTCATTCAAATACATTTCTAAACAACGAACTGAACGAGAGTTTTCTAAGGTTTTTATCCAAGTTTTAATCGTAATGACATCTTTCCATTTCGGTAATTTCGTAATTTCAATTCGCATTCTACTCAACACCCAAGCTTGATGATGTTGCTGCATGTCTAAATAACTAATCCCACCTAAATCGGCGTGATTTCCAGCAACAATTTGAAATAAATTACAAATTTCCGTATGTTTCAAAAAGCCATTTGAATAGCAATGCTGAAAACCAATTTCGAAATTTTGTTGGTAAATAGAAGTGAAGTCTGGAGAAACGGGCATTTGATTTATGATTTGAGATTTACGATTTACGAATTGGGATTTACGAATTTTGGATTTTTGAATTGATTTCTTGAATGATTTCATTTCTGTCAGTTTCAAAATCAAACCATGTAGCATTTTCAGTTCGTTTGAACCAAGTCATTTGACGTTTCGCAAATCGGCGTGTGTTTTGTTTGATTTGTTCTATGGCAAATTCAAAAGTGGTTTTGTCTTCAAAAAAGTCAAATAATTCTCGGTAACCTACAGTTTGCAAAGCGTTTAGTTCTTTGTGTGGAAATAAATTTTCAACTTCATGAAGTAAACCTTGTTCCAACATAATATCAACTCGTTGATTAATTCGGTTGTACATAATTTCTCTGTCTGCTTCTAATCCAATAACAATAGAAGTAAAATTGCGTTTGTTTTTACGTTTGCCGATAAAGCTAGAATAGGGAAGACCAGAACCGATACAAACTTCTACAAAGCGTTTCATACGTTGCGGATTCTGTAGTGTTTGCGGATTTTCAGTTTCTAGTTTTTTATAATATTCGAAGTCTAATTCTTGTAATTTTTGTTGTAGAAATTCGATACCTAATGCTTCAAATTTTGAATTGATTTCTGTTCGAACATTTTCATCAATATCTGGAAATTCGTCGAAACCTTTTAAAACAGCATCTACATATAATCCAGAACCGCCAACCATAATTTGGATGTTGTTTTTAGCAAAAAGTTCGTCTAATTTTTCCAAAGCTTCTTTTTCAAAATCACCTACCGAATAATTTTCAAAAATCGATTTATTTTGAATGAAATGATGTGGTGCTGCAGCCAATTCTTCTTCAGACGGAACTGCAGTTCCAATAGCCATTTCCTTAAAAAACTGCCGACTATCGCATGAAATAATATCACAACCAAAATGTTGCGCCAAAGCAATACTTAAGGAAGTTTTTCCTATGGCTGTTGGTCCGATAATGGTAATTAAAAAATTTGGTTTCAAGTTTCAGGTTTAAAGTTTAAAAATTTGTTGTTCAAAATTCATTTTTCAGCTTCCAGCTTCCAGCTTCAATCTTCTAGCTCAAATTAAAACTTCATAATTCGCATCACTCTATGTTTTCGGATATAACTTTTGATAATATTGGTGGTATCGCGGTTATTTTGCATCGGAATTAGAATGTTTTTCAGAATTTCGATATTCGTAATTTGATAATTTAAATCGAAAAAACAATAACCTTTATAAACGCCGTTTTCAATGACAACTGCGCTGCGTTCTTCAATAGTTCTACCTTTGTCAACCACAATCATATTGTCGTTTTCAAAACGAGCATCTTTGATGAAGTTTAGTACGCGAGCATTATATATTTCTGGACTTTCTTCTTGAATACAAGCGCCATTACATTCTTTAATTTTATGTTGAAAACAAGCTGTTTTCGTATCGTATAAACCGTTAATTTTCTGACATAAAGTATGATCAGATGTAATTTTAAACAATAAATTTTTTCCTTCTTGCAAGCTTACAAATGAAGTAATTTCTTTCTTTCTACCATCTGCTTTTTCAATGGATAAAGCCAAATAGCCTTGTTCATCCATATGAGAATACATGGCAAAATTGAAAATGCTTTTTCGTTGTGCTCGGTTATAAATAGGTTTGTTGATTTTTATTTCTTCAGATTCTTTCAATAAAGCAATTAATTCCGAACCAGTTTCTTCAAAAGTAACAGCATAAACATCACGTTGAATTTTTTTACTTTTCGAATTGACACCCGTAAAATGTTGGTTCACACGCTTTTTAATGTTTTTACTTTTTCCAATATATATAATATCTCCTTTTTCGTTATGAATGTAGTATATTCCCGTTTTTGAAGGTGTCATTTCTACAATATCCATCAACTTTGGAGATAATCCAGCTTTGATTTCTGTTTTTATGAAGCTTTTTACGATTTCTTTAGTCAAATCTTTCGCCATTAACATTTTCAACAACTTCACTGTTGCTAATGCATCACCACTTGCTCGGTGTCTGTCAGCCATAGGAATTCCTAACGAACGTACTAATTTCCCTAAACTATATGATGGTAAATCTGGTATGATTTTTTTTGCTAATTCCACCGTACAAAGTGTAGGCTTTTTGAAATCGAAACCTAATCTTCTAAATTCTGTTTGCAAAATTCGGTAATCGAAACTAGCGTTATGTGCTACTAAAATGGTGCCTTCGGTAATTTCAATAATACGCTTAGCCACTTCGTAAAACTTAGGCGCGCTACGAAGCATGGCACTATTAATACCTGTCAATTTTACCACAAAAGGCTGAATGGGTTTTTCCGGATTCACCAAACTAATAAATTGGTCAACGACTTCATGACCATCAAATTTATAAATGGCAATTTCGGTAATACCTTCTTCATTGTATTGTCCGCCCGTGGTTTCTATGTCGATTATTGTGTACAAATCAGTATTCAGTTTAATGTTTTTGGGACATTGAAAATTGTCTTATTGATAATTTCTGTTACCAAAGATACTACTTCCAATTCGAACCATTGTACTTCCGCATGAAATTGCGAGTTGATAATCGCCAGACATTCCCATAGAAAGGGTTTGAAGTTTCAAGTTAGAAGTTTCAAGTTGACTATGTTTATCAAAAATGGATTTCAAATGCATGAATTCTTTTTCAATTTGCGCTGTGTTTTCTGTAAATGTTGCCATTCCCATCAAACCAATAATTTTGATATTTTCTAAATTTTTAAAATCTTCGGAAGATAAAATGGTATCTAATTCTTCTTCATTTAATCCGAATTTGGTTTCTTCTTCTGCGATATGAATTTGTAGTAAACAATTAATAACTCGATTTTGTTTTTTAGCTTGTTTGTTGATTTCTTCTAACAATTTAAAACTATCGACACCATGAACTAAACTCACGTATTCCGCCATAAATTTGACTTTATTGGTTTGTACGTGACCAATCATATGCCATTCGATATCTTTTGGCATTTGTTCCCATTTCTCGGTCATTTCTTGGATTTTGTTTTCTCCAAAAATACGTTGACCAGCATTGTAAGCTTCCATCAAATCAGAAACAGGTTTGGTTTTTGAAACCGCAACCAAAGTCACATGAGCTGGAAGTTGGGGTTTTATTTCGGTAAGGTTTTGAGCTATTGACATTATTTTGTTATAAAGTTATTTGATACTCTTTCTCAATATCATTATTAATTCTATTTATATATTCTTTTAAATCTATATCAAGTTCCTTTAATTCAATTTTTTTATTTTCAAATTCTGATTTACTAAATGATAATGTCTCTAAAATTATAGGATTACCTTTTTCGTCATAATCAATAATTTCAATTTTATAATTAACAATCTTATGATTAACGAAGTTAAAAAAAACATTTATTACTCTTGAATATTCATCTATTTGTTTGCCATTTTTATCTTTAACTGTAAAATTAAAGGTTTGATGAGTTGTTGCACTAATTATTTTAGGATTTCTTTCTATTAAATAATCAATAGTTCTTCTTTCTTTAGTTGTTAATGTGTTATATTCTAATAAGTCAATATTTGATCCAAAATTAATATTTAAATTATTACCATCTTTTGTAATATGTTCAAAATAAATTTTTTCATTTTCTTTACTTTTATTAAAAAGTAATTTATGAATAGATTGATTATAAGATATAAAATATAGTTTATTAAAATTCTCAAGAGTATAAACCTTTTGATCATAAAAATCAAAATTCGAAACTCGAAATTTAAAAGTATAATCTAATTCTTTTAAATATATGTTGTAAATAAAATTACCTAATTCTGAAGATTTAGATTCTATTTTATCAACATTATTAAATGAATTAATGACTTTGTCTTTACCATATTTTAAAAATAGAATTTCTACTTTTAAGGAATCTTCTTTTTGAATTTCCTCTGAAAACATGGATTCCTTTTGATCAATTAAAGTCAATGCATCATTAAATTTTTTCAAACCTAAATAATTTTTCAGTTTTAAATCAAAAATACTCTTTTCAAAAATAAAATAACTTGAGCCACAAAAACCTGGAAGTGACTTTTCGTACTTATTTAGATAAAACAAAGATTTTTCAAATTCATTTTTCTGGTAAAATTTTTCGGATTTTGATAAAAACTTAAGACCTTTTTTATAGCTATGTTTTTGCTGACCAATTACTGAAATTGATACTGTTAGAAATAGTAATAAAAGTAATTTTTTCATTTTCATAAATTGAAAGATTCTGAAACAAGTTCAGAATGACAAGATTGTACTTAAACTTCGTAAATCAAAAATCATAAATTACAACTCATAAACCACCAAACCACTTCTAAACTTAGGTTCAATATAAGTTGATTTTGGAGGCATAATTAGATTATTGTCGGCAATGGTTTTAATTTCTGAAATGTTTGTAGGGTAGAGCATGAAACCGACTTCATATTCGCCTTCGTCAATTAAATCTTTAATTACAGAAACGCTTTGTTTTCCTGGAATATAATCGATGCGTTCGTCGTTACGTAAATCTTCTATTCCTAATAGTGGATTTAGAACCGTATCGTACAAAATTTGTGCATCTAAATTTTCTAAAACAGATGTTTCTTTTTGATTTTGTTTATAGAATAACGCATAAAAACTACCATCTAAATACATTCCAAATTCGAACTTGTTTTGTGGTTTCCACAATTCTTGATCTTTAGTTTTGATGATGAAATTATCGGCTAATTTTTTAATGAAATCGTCTTTGGTTAAACCGTTTAAATCGCGAATAATTCTATTGAATTCATAAATTTTCACATTGCTTTCGGCAATTAAAAAACTCATAAAATAATTTAGGTTTTTGTTTCCTAAATGTTTGTCTTGTTCGAATAATAATTCTGCTGAAGCGGAACGATGATGTCCGTCTGCAATATATAGATTCGGAATGTTTTCAAAATGTTCTTGTAACCAATCTATTTCCGATTGTGTATCGATTTTCCAAAGTATGTGTTTTTCTTTATTTGGAGTAGAAAAAGCATAAATAGGTTCGCTCTTTTTTCGTAAAGAAATAAACGTATTAATTTCTACAGAATCTGGATAAGTAATCAAAACTGGCTCGGTATTAAAACCCGTTTGATGTAAATAATCTTTAAATAATTCTACACGATATTGCAACGTATCTTCGTGTTTTTTGATGATATTTTGCTGATAATCTTCCACAGAAGTTCCAGCAATAATTCCTGTAAAAGTCTTGTTTTTAGACTGAATTTCGTATAAATAGAACACTGGATGTTCTTCGGAAATTAAAACATTTTCGTTTTTAAAATCTTGATATTTATGTAAAACCCCTTTAAAACGTTTGTCGATTGTAATTTTTTGAGCATTCGCATACGCAGGATGAATCACGTGTAAAAACGAATACGGATTAAAGTTTAACCAAGCTGCAAGCTCCGCCGAACTATAATCGTCATATGTTCTACAAGTCACCAACGCCACTTTATCTGCTGTGGGACGAACCGCTTTAAAAGGGATTATTTTTGACATATTTTGAGTTGAAAAGGGATAAGTTGAAAGGCAGAAGTCAATAAAACTTATGCCTTTTCTCTTATGCCTTATTACTATTTACTAAATTGAGAAGATATTTTCTCTGCTTTTTTGCTTTCTGAATAATCGTAGAAACCTTCACCAGATTTCACACCTAATTTTCCAGCCATCACCATATTCACTAATAACGGACATGGTGCATATTTTGGATTTTTGAACCCATCGTACATTACGTTTAAGATAGATAAACAAACGTCAAGTCCAATAAAATCGGCTAATTGTAATGGTCCCATTGGATGTGCCATTCCTAATTTCATAACTGTATCAATTTCAGCCACACCAGCTACACCATTATATAACGTTTCGATAGATTCGTTAATCATTGGCATTAATATTCTGTTCGCTACGAAACCTGGATAATCGTTAACTTCTGTAGGTGTTTTTCCTAATTTTACAGATAAATCCATGATGATTTTAGTGACTTCATCAGATGTAGAATACCCACGGATAATTTCAACCAATTTCATAATCGGCACTGGATTCATAAAGTGCATTCCAATAACTCTTTCTGGATGAACAACTTGAGCACCAATTTGAGTAATAGAAATTGAAGAAGTATTACTTGCTAAAATTACGTTATGATCACAAATATCGCTTAATTGTTTGAAGATATTCATTTTTAAAGCTACGTTTTCTGTCGCAGCTTCCACTACTAAATCGCAACCCACAACACCATCTTTCACATCAGTATATGTGATAATATTAGAAATCGTTTTGTGTTTGTCTTCTTCAGTGATACTTCCTTTAGTTACCATTCTGTCTAAGTTAGCGGCAATTGTAGCCATTCCTTTTTCTAATGATTTTTCAGAAATATCAATTAATTTTACTGTGAATCCTGCTTGTGCAAATGTATGAGCAATTCCATTACCCATTGTTCCTGATCCTATTACGGCAATTTGTTTCATTTTTTGTATATATGTTTGTTGTTATTTTGTCTAATTAATAAGGTCTTTAATTTCTGAAATGAAACTTGATTTTATGAACCCTAAATCTTTATATTTATTTTCAATTTCTTGTTTTAATTCTTTAAAATTTGAATGATATTGATTTGATATTTTTGCAATTTTCTTATTACCTTTCATTAAATAAATATACTGATAAGTTCCATATTTTGTTGAAACTTCTGAATTGTGAAAGCCGGTAATTTCTGAATGCTTTAATATTATTGAATCGAATAATCCAAAATATCTATTGATAGTAATGTAATTATTATTAAAAGATATTTTTATTACTTTATGTTTTATCTCGAAAAAAACTACAATTAATCCAATAAGGAGTGAAACGTTCACGAAAATTGCCGCGTTAAAACTTGAAATGCCTTCTCCGAAATTAATTGCAAAATATACTAAAATAGCACAATATGCAAAAAAAAATATAGTCATAAAATATGACATTATTTTAAATTTCGAGTTCATATTATTTCCCAATGCAATCAATAATCTGATAGGCTACTCGCAATGCTTCTGTTCCGTCTTCCAAAGTTACAATTGGAGTGGTGTTATTATTGATGGCATCTGCAAACGCTTCTAATTCGTCTAAAATGGCGTTATTCGGATTTACATTTGGATTATCGAAATAAATTTGCTTTTTCACACCTTCTGCATTTTGTAAAATCATATCGAAATCACCAGGAATTTCTGGTGCATCTTGCATACGAACTACTTCGCAAATTTTATCTAAATAATCGACAGAAATGTAAGCGTCTTTTTGAAAAAATCGACTTTTACGCATGTTTTTCATAGAAATTCTACTCGCCGTAATATTGGCTACACAACCGTTTTCAAATTCTAAACGTGCATTGGTAATATCTGGAGAATCAGAAATAACGGCAACACTACTCGCATTAACTGTTTTTACTTTAGATTTTACCACGCTTAAAATCGCATCGATATCGTGAATCATTAAATCTAAAACCACAGGAACATCTGTACCTCGCGGATTAAATTCTGCCAATCGATGTGTTTCAATAAACATAGGTTTATCAATCATATCTTTCACAGCTGTAAAAGCTGGATTGAAACGTTCTACGTGTCCAACTTGACCTTTAACATTATATTTAATTGCCAAAGCCACAATTTCTTCAGCTTCTTCAACTGTTGTAGCGATTGGTTTTTCAATGAAAATATGTTTTCCAGCTTCGATTACCATTTTGGCACATTCGAAATGTTGAATCGTTGGTGTTACAATATCTACAACATCAACTTCAGCAATTAAACTTTCTATAGAATCGAATTTTTTATAACCGAATTCAGCAGCAACTTTAGTAGCATTTTCTTCAAAAGGATCAAAAAAACCAACTAATTCGTATTTTTCTGACTGATTTAATAAGCGTAAATGTATTTTTCCTAAGTGACCTGCACCTAAAACTCCGACTTTTAACATAAAAATAAATTTCATCAAAAATAGTAATTAAATAATAAAAATTTCGATTTGCTTTTTGAAATTTTAAATCTAATTTTACATCAATAATTTACAACTACAATTGAAAGATACTAACAAACATCAAGGGCTTAGAAATCAGCTTGCAAAGCAATTACAAGAAAAAGGAATTACTGATAAAAACGTGTTAGATGCTATTAAAAAAATACCTCGACATTTGTTTTTGAATTCTAGTTTTGAGGATTTTGCTTATCAAGATAAAGCGTTTCCTATTGGAGCTGGTCAGACGATTTCTCAACCTTATACTGTAGCTTTTCAGAGTGAATTATTACAAATAGAAAAAGATCATAAAGTTTTAGAAATCGGTACAGGTAGTGGTTATCAAACGGCTGTTTTAGTAACTTTAGGTGCGAAAGTATTTACTATTGAAAGACAAAACGAGTTGTTTAAAAAAACATCACGATTGTTACCAACTTTAGGTTTCAGACCGAAATTATTTGTTTTTGGCGATGGTTATATTGGTTTAGAAAAAGAAGCACCTTTTGATAGTATCATTGTAACAGCTGGAGCGCCAATTATTCCACAAGCTTTGTTATCTCAGTTGAAAATAGGAGGAAGATTGGTAATTCCTGTTGGAGATGATGTTCAAATTATGACTTTATTAATCAGAAAAAATGAAACACAATTTGAAAAAACCGAATTTGGTGATTTCAGATTCGTGCCACTTTTAGAAAATAAAAATTAACCATTCAATAAATAAATTAATGAAAAAACTGATTGTAGGATTTTTAGTTTTTAGTACCTTTTTAAACGCGCAAGAAAAACCAAAATTAGTGGTGGGAATTGTGGTAGATCAAATGAAAATGGAGTATTTGTATCGTTTTGCCAATGATTTTTCAGACAATGGTTTTAAGAAATTAATGAAAAAAGGCTTTACGTTTCATAACATGCATTATAATTATATGCCAACGTACACAGCTCCTGGTCATGCCGCAATTTTTACAGGTGCATTACCAAATGTAAACGGAATTGTTGGTAATGATTGGTTTAATAAAGCAATTGGAAAAGAAATGTATTGTACAGATGATGAGTCTGTTACAACTTTGGTAGAAGGAACTGAATCTGAAGGGAAAATGTCTCCGAAAAACCTTTTTAGTACTACAATTACAGACGAATTGAAATTGTCAACCAACTTTAAAAGCAAAGTAATTGGAATTAGTATAAAAGATAGAGGTGCGATTTTACCCGCTGGACATTTTGCAGATTGGGCATTTTGGTATACGAAAACAGGAGATTTTATTTCAAGTTCTTTTTACGGTCAGAAATTACCGGATTGGGCGATTCAATTTAATGGAGAAAAAAACTATTTAAAATATGTTGAAAAAGGTTGGGATTTATTTAAATCGAAAGAAACATATAACGAAAGTTTAAACGACAATAATCCATACGAAGGAAAGTTATTTAAGAAAACGCCATTCTTTCCATATGATATGAAGGAAATGTTTAATAATAATGATGCAGGAGTTTTAAGAACAACACCTTACGGAAATAATTTAGTTGCTGATTTCGCTAAAAAAGCCATCGAAAATGAGAAAATGGGAGCAGATGAAATTACCGATTTTCTTACTATGAGTTTTTCTTCAACAGATTATGTGGGTCACGTTTTAGGACCACGTTCTATTGAATTGCAAGATACTTATTTAAGATTAGACGAAACAATTGCTGATTTATTAACGTATTTAGATAATAAAGTAGGTAAAGGTCAGTATTTAGTTTTCTTAACGGCTGATCACGCTGGTGCTGAAAATGCTACTTATTTAAAAGATAATAAATATGCAGTTGAAAGTTTGAATTCTAAAAATTTACAACAAAGTATAATAGAATTCTCTCAAAAGACTTTCGGTGAAAATGTATTGTTAGATTATTCGAATTTTAATGTGTTTATCAACAAAGAAAAAGTAAAACAAAAAGGATTAGAATTGAATAAGGTGAAACAGCAATTAAAAGAGTTTTTAATGTCACAACACTTTATAAGTAATGCGTTTACAGAAGAAGAAATTCAAAATTCGGGTACCAATAATTCGATGCTACAATTTGTTGCAAACGGTTACGATCCAAAGCAAAACGGAGAATTAGTCTTATTATTCAAACCTGGATTTATGGAATATTCTTCAACAGGAACTACACATGGTTCGCCTTATTCTTATGATACGCACGTTCCTTGTTTGTTTTATGGTTGGAAAATTAAAAAAGGAGAATCTTACAATAAGAAAACCATCACACAAATTGCTCCAACTTTGGCACAGAAACTTAAAATTACGATGCCAAACGGTACACAGTCAGAGGTTTTAGAAGAAGTTTTAACCAAATAATAAAGCAAAAAGCTCATCATATCGATGAGCTTTTCTTTTACTACTAAACAAAAAATATTTAATGAATAT
Source organism: Flavobacterium facile (assembly GCF_036321945.1). Taxonomy (NCBI): domain Bacteria; kingdom Pseudomonadati; phylum Bacteroidota; class Flavobacteriia; order Flavobacteriales; family Flavobacteriaceae; genus Flavobacterium; species Flavobacterium facile. The sequence continues at coordinate 135,069 of NZ_JAZAYT010000029.1, read as the reverse complement.
ATTAAATATTAATCTCTACTTGATTTCTCAATATATCTTCAAAAGTTTCCCTTTCTCGTATTAATACAGCTGCTCCGTTTCTCCATAAAACTTCTGCAGGTTTTGTTCTCGAATTATAGTTCGAAGCCATTGAAAAACAATAGGCTCCAGCATTTTTAAAACTCAAAATATCACCTTCATGAATTTCAGAAATTCTTCTGTTGGTGGCGAAAGTATCGGTTTCGCAAATATATCCTACAACAGAATAATAACGTTCTTTTCCTTTTATATTAGATATGTTTTCAATATGATGTTCAGCGCCATAAAGCATTGGTCGAATTAAATGGTTAAAACCTGTATCAACTCCAGCAAAAACTGTTGATGTAGTTTGTTTTACCACATTTACTTTTGCTAAAAACTGACCAGCTTCACTCACTAAGAATTTTCCAGGTTCAAATACTAAAGTTAGCGTTCTACCATATTCTTTTTCGAATGCTAAAAATCGTTTGCTTAATTTTCTTCCAAATTCTTCAATATCCGTTTCAATATCATCTTTTTTGTAAGGTACTTTGAAACCACTTCCGAAGTCAATAAAATCAAGTGTTTTGAATTGTTTTGCCGATTCAAATAAGATTTCTGCTGCATATAAAAATACTTCCACATCTAAAATGTCTGAACCTGTGTGCATATGAATTCCGTTAATATGCATTTTCGTATTTTCAACAATTCTCAAAATATGAGGCAATTGATGAATGGAAATTCCGAATTTACTATCAATATGTCCAACTGAAATATTAGCATTTCCTCCAGCCATTACATGCGGATTGACTCTAATACAAACTGGAATAGTTGGATATTTCGTGCCAAAATGTTCTAAAACAGATAAGTTATCTATGTTTATTTGTACACCTAATTCAGCTACTTTTTCTATTTCTTCAAATGAAACACCGTTTGGTGTATACATAATTTCTGAAGGAGCAAAACCAGCGTGTAAACCTAGCTGAACTTCTTCTATTGAAACGGTATCCAAACCACAACCTTCGTTTTTTAAGAGCTTTAAAATATTTATATTAGAAAGCGCTTTAACCGCATAATGGATTTTAAAATTTTCAATTTTGCTAAACGCCTTTACTAATCTATTGTATTGTGATACAATTTTGTCTGCATCATTAACTTATAACGGACAACCATAATTTTGTGCTACTTGAACTAAATCTGAATTTTGCATTTAACTTTTTTTTGCAAATGTATTTTAGAATTCCTTCGTAACGAAATAATACCACAAATTAAATTATAAATAAACAAAATGTATTATTTATAACAATAACTATACTAAATTATCAACTTTAGATTTAAAAAGAGCAGTAAAAATTAGTCATTTAAGAATTACTTTATTATTTTTGTCCCACTTTTAAACAAGATTAACTCATACTTAATTATGAACGTACACGAATATCAAGGTAAAGAAATATTAGCAAGCTATGGCGTGCGCATACAACGTGGTCATGTTGCAAACAATGCTGAAGAAGCTGTTGAAAAAGCAAAACAATTAACTGCTGAAACTGGTACAGGTTGGCATGTTATAAAAGCTCAAGTTCACGCAGGTGGTCGTGGAAAAGGTGGTGGAGTTAAATTAGCTAAAAATTTAGATCAAGTAAAAGAAATTGCGGGTCAAATTATTGGAATGGATTTAGTTACTCCTCAAACTTCTGCTGAAGGAAAAAGAGTTCATAAAGTTTTAATTGCTGAAGATGTATATTATCCAGGTGAATCTGAAACTAAAGAATTTTATGTTTCTGTTTTATTAAATAGAGGTAAAGGTCGTAATATGATTATGTATTCTACTGAAGGTGGAATGGATATTGAAGAAGTGGCTGAACATACTCCACATTTAATTTTTACTGAAGAAATTGATCCTTCTGTTGGATTACAAGGATTTCAAGCAAGACAAATTGCTTTTAATTTAGGTTTATCAGGTGAAGCATTTAAAGAAATGGTAAAATTTATTGATTCTTTATATAAAGCTTACATTGGTTCAGACGCTACAATGTTTGAAATTAATCCAGTATTAAAAACTTCAGACAATAAAATTATTGCAGTTGATGCTAAAGTTGATTTAGATGATAATGCATTATTCCGTCATAAAGATTTAGCTGAAATGCGTGATGTTCGTGAAGAAAATCCTATTGAAGTAGAAGCTAAAGAAGTTGGTTTAAACTATGTTGATTTAGATGGAACTGTTGGATGTATGGTAAACGGTGCTGGTTTAGCAATGGCTACTATGGATTTAATTAAATATGCTGGTTTTGAACCTGCTAACTTCTTAGACGTTGGTGGAACTGCAGATGCTAAGCGTGTTGAAACAGCTTTCCGTATTATCTTAAAAGATCAAAATGTAAAAGCCATTTTAATTAACATTTTTGGTGGAATTGTACGTTGCGATAGAGTAGCACAAGGAGTTGTTGACGCTTATAAAAATATGGGTGACGCAATTAAAGTGCCTATCATTGTTCGTTTACAAGGAACAAATGCAGAAATTGCTAAAGAATTAATTGATAATTCTGGAATGCCAATTTTATCAGCGGTTCAGTTTCAAGAAGCTGCAGACCAAGTTAAAGCTGCATTATCAAAATAAGAAAATAAAATATTTTATATATTTGAATCCCGGCTTTGGTCGGGATTTTTTGTTTTTTATTATATGATTTTATAAATCGTATTAATTCGATTAATTTTAGTAAATACTATTCGATGAATCTCTATTTTACTGATTGATAAATTGTTAATTGAAAGTATATTATTCATCCAATGTAAATTTACCAAATAATGCTATTTTTCAATTTTGCATATTTTTTTCTCAATATTTTAATTAAATGCAATTTTATACATCATTTAATTGGAATTTAGTAATTCCATCAATTGCCAATTTTAAATGATAGTTAAGGTTATTTATTTACTTTATTTTAAATGAATTCCGACATAGATTTGTCATGTAAAATTTAAAAATCAAAAAATGAAAAAAATCATCAATTTAGTATTAGTTGTTTTCGTATTAACAACTTTTAATGTGTCTGCAAATAATGTAGCTTCTTTTGAAGAAGATTTACCAAAAGCAGTGAAGGTCATGTCAGAAATGATAAAAAAGAATTTGGAGAATTTCGAATTTGAAAATGAAGCTTTGGTTGATGTTGTTTTTACTGTAAATTCAGATGATGAATTGGTAATATTAAATGTAAAAACAAATGATTTGGAGATTAAAGAATATATAAAATCAACTTTAAACTCAATAAAAATTGAAGATGCAAATTTATACGTTGGTAAAAATTACTCTATCAAAATAAATTTTACAAAAAGTAATTAATATTATTCCTAAATAATAAAGAAAAGAGCTTATTTTGGGCTCTTTTTTTATTTAAAATCCTTCAAAAACACCCAACCCGAAAAGTGCAAAATCATATTTAACAGGATCATTTGCATCTAGAAGTCGTAAGTTAGAATCTAATTCAAACAAAGCTTTGGCGTCATTTTGTTTTCTAGTTAAAAGTAATAATTTACGAGCTACATTTCCTGAATGCACATCTAACGGACAAGATAGTGCAGAAGTAGGAATGGATTTCCAAATTCCTAAATCGACACCATTATTGTCATCTCGAACCATCCAACGTAGAAACATATTGATTCTTTTGGCTGCGGAACCATTTAAAGGATCGGAAATGTGTTTTTGAGTTCTTTGTAAATGTGGAATTTTAAAAAAGGTTTTCTTAAATTCTGAAATACTTTTTTGAGTCGAGTTATTTTCAATATGTTTTGAAAATACGCTTTCTAAATCTGGATTGTTTTTATAAATATGTTGTAAAGCCTTTATGAAAGTAACTGCATCATTGGCATTAAAAGTTCTATGTACAAAATTGGATAGTTTTTCTAAATGAATTTCTTTATGATTCATCACGAAATCATAAGGCGAGTTGCCCATAATTTGCATTAATTTATGCGAATTATTAATAATCATTTTTCTGTTTCCCCATGCGATTGTTGCCGCTAAAAATCCAGCAATTTCAATATCTTTTTTTTGGGAATACAAATGCGGAATTTGAACAGGATCCGAATCAATAAAATTCTTATTGTTGTATAAAATAACCTTTTCGTCTAAAAATTCTTTTAATTCTGATGGGTTCATTTGAAAATAAGTTGGTGAATTTTAGCCCAGATTACCTCACATAACAACAATTTATATAGGTGTTCGGTGAACACTTCGTGTTTGTCAGTGGCATCTCCCGATTTTTCTTCGGGAATATAACGGAAAGCGGGACTATTAGTGTACTGAAAAACGATTTATCTGCTTCTAATTTTGCAAAACACCATCAATCATCACTAATTTTCTGTCAGCCATATTAGCCAATTCTTCGTTATGAGTTACAATTACGAACGTTTGTCCGAATTCGTCACGCAATTTAAAAAATAATTGGTGTAAATTTTCGGCTGTTGTATGATCTAAATTTCCAGAAGGTTCATCCGCAAAAATTACTGCTGGCTTATTGATTAAAGCTCTTGCCACGGCAACACGTTGTTGTTCACCGCCAGAAAGTTCGCTTGGTTTGTGATTGATTCGGTGCGATAATCCTAAATAATCTAATAATTTTTTAGCTTCAATTTCTACTTCATTTTTTGGTTTATTTGCAATGAAAGCTGGAATACAAACGTTCTCTAAAGCTGTAAATTCGGGTAATAATTGATGAAATTGAAAGATAAATCCTAAATTCAAATTTCTAAATTTTGATAATTCTTTATCTTTTAAATCAATAATAGAAGTATCATTAATAATTAATGAACTCGAAACATTATCTTTTTTATCTAATAAATCTAAGGTTCCTAAAATTTGTAAAAGTGTAGTTTTTCCAGCACCAGAAGCGCCAACTATGGAAACAATTTCGCCTTTATTGATTTGTAGACTTACGTTTTTTAAAACCTGTAAATCGCCATAATGTTTATTTATATTGGTCGCTCTAATCATCTGTGAATTTTTATTGATTTTAAAAGGTCATATGGTATCGCATTATTTTAAAGGTGTTTGTTTACACAAACAAATGTATGTTGCGATTTCATAATATCAATTTGTACAAAGAAACAAAGAAATAGTGAATATTAAAACGTTTGAAACACAAATGAAAGTTAAATAAAATATTTTTTTGCCACGAATTAACGAATTAAAAATTGTTCTGTATTTTACTCTAATTTATCCGCCTAAGGCGGAATCGAATTCGTATAATTTAATAAAGAAATTAAAATAAATGGGAATTCGTGAATTCGTGGCAAACTTAACGTGAATGCACAAATCTAAAAGTAAAGTTAAAACGTATATGAATGAAATAATATTAACTAAATTTGATAAAAAAGATGAACTACATTATAGTATTAAGCTCGTTTTTAAGTTTGTTTTCTTGTGGAAACAAAGCGCAAACTGTTGAAAAAAAATCAGAAAATAAAATAGAAAATAAAAAGGTAATTATGAATGATAGCGTACAATTGGCAACATTTGCCGGAGGTTGTTTTTGGTGTACAGAAGCAGTTTTTTTAGAAGTAAAAGGAGTAGAAAAAGTAGTTTCTGGTTTCACAGGCGGATTCATTAAAAATCCTGCTTATCGCGAAGTTTGTAACGGAACGACTGGTCATGCTGAAGGAATTCAAATTACTTTTAATCCGAAAGAAGTGGCATACGAAGATTTATTAGAAATATTTTTCGCCACACACGACCCAACAACATTAAACAAACAAGGAGCTGACGTTGGAACACAATATAGAAGTGCCATTTTTTATCATTCGCCAGAACAAAAAACAAAAGCGGAGAATTATATCCAATTAATTGAGAAAGAAAAATTATATCCAAATCCGGTTATAACACAAATTGAAGAAGCGGGTGTTTTTTATTTAGCAGAAGATTATCATCAAAATTATTACAATCAGAATAAAGAACAAGGCTATTGTGAATATGTAATTGCTCCGAAATTAGATAAATTGAGAAAGTATTATAAGAGTAAGTTGAAGTAGGTTTTTAAATAACACAGATTTGAGAAATTTGATTAATTTGAGAAATCTTTAAAAAGAAACTTGGCATTTAATTTGTATATTAGTATTCCAAATAATTTAAATTACAAGTAAATGAATCAAGAACCACAACCAATTGTTGTAAAGAAAAGTGATAAAAAGACTAAACTTTTATTGAGTCTGATATTTGATGGTATTGGAATGTTGTCTTATGTTGCACCAATTTTTGGAGAATTTACAGATACATTTTGGGCGCCAGTTTCCGGATTACTTTTAGTACTTATGTATAAAGGAACGGTTGGTAAAATTGCAGGATTATTTGGAACTATAGAAGAATTATTTCCATTTACAGATGTAATTCCGACTTTTACAATTACATGGTTTTATACGTATGTTATTAGAAGAGAAGAATAAATAGAAAATCCCGTTTCGATTAATCGGAACGGGATTTTAGTTTGATAAAAAGTTTTAATTTACTTTCTTTATTTTACAATCTATAACTAATTCATCTAAGTTAGAACTTACTCTTAGGAAAAAAACATTTCCTTCAATTTTATAAATTTTAGATTTTACTTTTATAGAACTGTTCGTATCAATCTTATCTCCAATTTGAATTTTTTCATTGCTTAATTCATAAGTACAATCATCTTTCCAAACCAAATCAAAAGAGGCTTTGTAATTCATTTCTTTGCAATATTCAACTTGAGAAGTTTCAGTTCTGGTAATGATTATTTTTCCAAATTCAGAATCCATTTCAAATTTTCCAATATGAAAATCTTTACAGTTCAAATCCTGCGAAGAAACAAAACTTGAAGTTAAGCAAACAAAAAGTATTAAAATAAACTTTTTCATTTTTTAGTTCTTATAAACTTTTAATGCTTCTTTTAATATTTCTACAGATTTAATTAAATCTTCTTTTTTCAAGACATAAGCAATACGGATTTCGTCTAAACCAACACCTGGAGTAGAGTAGAAGCCTGCAGCTGGAGCAACCATTACGGTTTCGCCATTGAAATCATATTCTTCTAAAAGCCATTGTGCGAAATCATCTGCGTTTTTCACAGGTAATTTAGCGATACAATAAAAGGCACCTTTTGGCTTAGCTATCTTAACACCTTCAATTTTTTCCATTTCTTCTACCAAAGTATTTCTTCTGTCTACATATTCTGTAATCACTTCGTCAAAATAACTTTGTGGTGTGTCTAAAGCGGCTTCACTTGCTACTTGCGCATACGTTGGTGGACTCAAACGTGCTTGTGCGAATTTCATAGCAGTTGCCATAAATTCAGCATTTTTTGAAACTACACAACCAATTCTAGCACCACACATACTGAATCTTTTCGAAACCGAATCAATCATAATAGCGTGTTGCTCTAAACCAGGAACGTTTAATACTGAATAATGTTTTAAACCATCGTAAGCAAATTCTCTATACACTTCATCAGCAATTAAAAACAAATCGTGTTTTTTTACAATTTCAGCTAATTTGTTAATTTCTGCTTCAGAATATAAATATCCAGTTGGATTACCTGGATTACAAATCATGATAGCTTTTGTTTTTGGCGTAATTAGTTTTTCAAAAGCTTCCATTGGAGGCAATGCAAAGCCAGTTTCAATTCCAGAAATAACAGGAACAACTGTTACACCACTTGCCGTTGCAAAACCATTATAATTTGCGTAAAAGGGTTCAGGTATAATCACTTCGTCACCGTTATCTAAAGTAGAACCTAAAGCAAACATAAGTGCTTCAGAACCTCCAGTTGTAATAATAATGTCTTTTGTGTCAACAGGTAAACCTTGATTTTTGTAGTAAGCGGAAAGCTTGTTTCTATAGCTTTCGAAACCAGCACTATGACTGTATTCTAAAACCTTAATATCGAAATCTTTCACAGCCTGTAAAGCTACTTCAGGCGTTTTAATATCGGGTTGACCAATGTTTAAGTGATACACTTTTGTACCACGTTTTTTGGCTCCTTCAGCGTAAGGAACTAATTTTCTAATTGGCGACTCGGGCATTTGAATCCCTTTATTTGAAATTTTTGGCATAACTTAAATTTTTGCTATGCAAAAGTGCAAAAAAATAAGGATTAAGTAATAATAATTAGATAAAAAAATACAGGCAAATATTAAAATTCGTACATTTATGTAAATCTTTATAAATTATGAATCTAATTTTAAGATGTTTTCTTCTTTTGTTTCTGAGTTTAAATGTTTTTTCTCAGAATATTTGGGACTATTCTCAAAATAAAAATAAAATTGTAATTCCATTTCAGTTACTTAATAATAGTATCATTGTTCAGCCTAGAATCAATGATATTCAATTGAATTTAATTTTAGATACAGGTTCTGGTTATAATATTCTTTTTGCATTTCCTGAAAAAGATAGTATAGCTTTTAATAATACTTCGAAAATAAAAATTACTGGTCCAGGAATGAACGATCCCATTGATGCATATATTTCGAAAAATAATACAATTGAATTTAAAAACATTTCTTCAAAAAAGTTAGATTTAATTTTAATGTTGGAAGATGAATATAGTTTTACTACGTCTATTGGAATTCCTATTCATGGTATTTTAGGAGCTGATTTTTTCATGGATAATGTTGTAGAAGTTCAATATGACACCAAAAGAATTATTATTTACAGAAAAGAAACCAAAAGATTTTCTAATAAAATTTTGAATTATAAAAAAATACCTTTTGTTCTTAAAGATAAAAAACCATTTATACCTGTAACTATTAATATAGAAGATAAAGAAGCTCAAAATTTGGAACTGTTAGTTGATACTGGATTATCAGATGGATTGTGGATCTTTGAAAAAGAATTAGATATTAAAAACAAGAAAAATATTTCTGATTATTTAGGTGCAGGAATTGGCGGAAATGTTTATGGAAAGAGAGTGAGATTTAAAAACATAAATTTCTCAGATTTTGAATTTAAAGAGCCAATAATTTCTATGCCTGATACTATTTCATTTCTTAAAAAAAACATATTAAATCAACGTGATGGTTCTGTAGGTGGCGAAATTTTAAAACGATTTAATGTTGTTTTTAATTATAAAAAACAAATAATGTTTCTAGATAAAAATAGTAATTTTAATAATAAGTTCTATTATAACATGGCTGGATTTGATATTCATCATAGCGGAGTTGAAGTTGTTGAGGAAAAAATTAATTCTGATTTACCTTTTGGAGGAAAAAATATAACGGATTTAATTTATGATGATCCGAGAGTAAATTTTAAATATTTATTAAAGCCAAGTATAGAAATTTCTTACATTAGAAATAATTCAATTGCAGATATAGCAGGATTAAAAGTAGATGATAAAATTATTTCCTTTAATGGAAAAAAAGCTGTAACCTATAAATTAACAGATATTATGGAGATTCTTCAAACAAGTATAAACAAAACAATTACAATTGAAGTAGAACGAAAAGGAAAAAAAATAATGGTAGAATTACTTTTAAAAGAGGAAATTTGACAATTAAAATCAAATAAAAAACCCTAACATCTTGAATATAAGAAGTTAGGGTTTTAATGTAGCGAAAACGGGAGTTGAACCCGTGACCTCAGGGTTATGAATCCTGCGCTCTAACCAACTGAGCTATCTCGCCATTAATTAGTTTTGCATCTCTCAATGCGGGTGCAAATATATAAATAAATACTTTCTTTCCAAAAAAAATAATAAAAAAAATCAACTATTTTTAATTTGTAAAAAAATCAAAAAAAAAAGACTGCAATTAAAAGTTTTTTTATATTTTGCTGAAAATTTATAAACACATCTATGAAGCCAAAAGTTAAGTACGAACTAGAGTTTCCCATCCACTCTTCGCCACAATTATTGTATCAATATATAATTACTCCATCTGGTTTGTCAGAATGGTTTGCAGATAACGTGAATTCTCGTGGAGAGTATTATACGTTTATCTGGGATGATTCAGAGGAAAATGCCAAACTGGCTTCTAAGAAATCCGGAGAAAAAGTAAAATTTAAATGGTTAGATGAAAATAATAAAGAGACAGAGTATTACTTTGAACTAAAAATTCAAGTAGATGAAATTACGAATGATGTTTCATTAATTGTTACCGACTTTTCTGAAGAAAATGAATTACCCGAAAATAAATTATTGTGGGAAAGTTTAGTTTCCGATTTAAAACACGTAATTGGTTCGGTTTAATTTTAATAAATAAGTATATTTGCCTTGAATAAATTTCAGGGCATTTTTTTATGATTAATTTCGACGGAAACATACAAGACACTAGCAATTTTGCTATCGAAAACAACAGAGGCTTTCTTTTTGGCGATGCCATTTTTGAAACTATTAAAGTAAATGGAAGTAAAATTCTATTTTTAGAAGAACATTATTTACGCTTAATGGCTTCGATGAGAATTTGTAGAATGGAAATTCCTATGAATTTTACCATGGAATTCATGGAGGAAGAAATTCTGAAACTAATTGAATTACAAACAACTAAAGTAAGTAATAGAATTCGTTTTACTGTTTATAGAAATGCAGAAGGATTTTATAATCCAACTTCAAATGATGTGCAGTTTATTATTACTTGTTCGGATTTGCCTTCCGAAAAATATTCCTTTTCTACATCAAATTATGAAGTAGAATTATTTAAAGATTTTCACGTTTCAAAGCATTTATTGTCGACATTAAAAACCAATAATAAGATGATTAATGTGGTAGCAAGCGTTTTTGCTAAGGAAAACGGATTTGAGAACTGCCTTTTAATTAATGACGATAAAAATGTTGTGGAAGCCATAAATGGCAATATTTTTATGAAAATGGGTAATCAATTGATTACACCACCAACTTCAGATGGTTGCTTAAACGGAATTATGCGCAAGCAAATCATTGCCATTGCAAGTAAAATCGAAAATATAGAAATGATTGAAAGAAGTATTTCTCCTTTTGATCTACAAAAAGCTGATGAATTGTTTATTTCGAATGTAATTACTGGAATTCAACCAATTACAAAATATAGAAAAAAGGAATTTACTTCAGAAGTATCTAAAGAAATTACAGAATTACTGAATAATTTAATTAATTAAGCGTAGGATTTTCTGGCGAGTTCGAAAAGTAAATGTATTCGCCACCAATTTCGTTAAGTTTCTCTTTCCAAAAGTTTTGGCTGTTTTTGCCAATGATTTTATTTTGTAGTTCGTTTTCCACAATTATCCATGAATTTTCATTCAATTCATCTTCTAATTGATTGGTATCCCAACCACTATAACCTAAGAAAAAACGAATATTTTCTTTAGAAATTTTACCTTCATTGATTAAATCTTTTGTAGTTTCAAAATCACCGCCCCAATATAAACCATAAGATATTTCTACACTTTCCGGAATTAATTCTGGTACATTGTGTAAAAAGTACAAATTATCTTGTTCAACGGGTCCGCCATTGTATACTAAAAAGTTAGCATCAATTTCAGGAATTAATTCATTGATAGAATAGGTTAGTGGTTTGTTTAAAATAAACCCTACACTTCCTTCTTTAGTATGTTCAGTTAATAAAATAACGGATCTATTAAAAGACATATCATTTAAGATGGTTGGTTCTGCTACGAGTAAACAACCTTTTTTAGGTAACATTGATATCATAAGCCAACTAATTTTAATTCAATTTAAAAAAAATAATTTTACTGAGCAAATAAAATCATTAAAATGTTAATATTTTCATAAATCGATACTGTTTGTCATAAAAAAAGCCTCTTACTAGAAGAGGCTTTTTAAATAAATCAAATATATATTATTTGTTTACAGCTCCGTCTAATTCAGCACCAGCTTTAAATTTTACTACATTTTTAGCAGCAATTTGGATAGTTTTTCCAGTTTGAGGATTTCTTCCATCTCTAGCCGCTCTTTTTGAGATTGACCATGATCCAAAACCTACTAAAGAAACTCTTCCACCTTTTTGTAATGTACCTTCTACACTTCCTAAAAATGACTCTAAAGCTAATTTAGCTGCTGCTTTAGTAATTCCTGAAGCTGCTGCCATTGCATCGATTAATTCTGATTTGTTCATAATTGATAGTTATTAATTGATTAAACATATTTTTCTTAATACAAATTTATACGTATCCTTGAACTGTGCAAGTATTTCCTACTATTTTTGTTAAAAATGTTGATAAATCGGCTGAAATGTTAATAAAGTACCTTTTTAAAGGCGACTTTTTGCTTAGATTGTTATTTTACAAAGGCTTCCGAGCTAATTTGTGTTCCATTTAATAGTTCATGAATTTGCATTTTCTTTTTACCAGGAAACTGTAAACTCTCTATTTGTATGAATCCATTCGCTACAGCAATCTTCATTTCTTTTTTTCCTGAAATTATTGTTCCTATAGAATACGCGTGTGTTTCTTCAATATATTTAGAATCGTAAATTTTTACGTTCCATTCATTTTCGCCATCTTTAATAAAGGTCCAAGCTGCTGGATAAGGACATAAACCTCTAATTTGATTGTGAATTTCTATTCCCGATTTGGTCCAATCAATTTTACAATTGTCTTTATTTAATTTGTAAGCTGTTTTTAAATCCGAATTTTCAGTTTGTATTGTTGTAGTAATATTTCCTTTTTCAATCAACTCTAACGTTTCAAGAACAGTTTCTGAGCCTAAAACCATCAACTTATCGTGAAGTTGTCCAACATTTTCATTTGGATCAATAGCCATTTTCTTATTTAAAATCATGGCACCAGTATCAATCTTATCATCAATAAAGAAAGTAGTTACACCAGTTTCTGTTTCTCCATTAATAATGGCCCAGTTAATAGGAGCAGCACCTCTATAATTAGGTAACAAAGAAGCATGAAGGTTAAACGTTCCTAGTTTCGGCATTTTCCAAACCACTTCTGGCAACATTCTAAAAGCTACTACGATTTGTAAATTCGCATTATAGCTGGCTAATTCCGCTAAAAATTCTTCGTTTTTTAAATTTGTAGGTTGTAAAATAGGTAAGTTTTTTTCTAAAGCGTAATTCTTTACCGCACTCACAGAAACTTTTTGTCCACGACCAGCTGGTTTATCTGGCGCAGTAATGACTGCAGCAATTTCAAACTGACTATTATATATGGTGTCGAGAATACCAACTGCAAAGTCGGGAGTTCCCATAAATACGATTCTTAATTTTTCCATTTTGTGTAAGTTGCTAAGCATTTTTTTGCCACGAAGGCACTAAGACACTAAGATTTTTAATTGTTTTACTTAATTTGATACTTATTAGAAGCGTTTAAAAAGATAAAATCGTTATCTAATAAGTTTTGTAGGGCAAAGATAATTTCTTCTGTTGAAAATGTGAGTGTATTTTCTATTTCATTTGAAGATAAAGCGCCAATTTTTAACAGCTTTTGAATACTTTCTGAAACAGATTTGGGTTTCGATTTATTTTTAGAGGAACAATACGAACAAATTCCGCAAGCTGAAGCATTCTCTTCTCCGAAATAATTCGAAATTAAAAACGATTTACATTTCGAATTATCTGAAACGAAATTGAGCATTTGACGGTATTGTTCGACTTTAATTTGATTCTGATTTTCTAAAACTTTTACAACTCGATTGATGGTATAACTGTCTTCTCGAGGTTCATTATATAAAATCGAAATATCGTTGCTTTGTAATTTTAATTCAATGATTTCTTGCGCATGTAATTTATTCAAGACTTTAATCACTTTATCTTCCGAAGTACCTGATTTTGTTGCGATTAATGCGGTGTTGATAATCGTAACTTGTTCAAAAACACCTGTATAATTTCGTAAAATAATTTCAATAACTGCAGCGTCTTTTACATTCAAACTGCAATATCTAATTACTTCTCTACTTTCTATTAAAAACTGTAAACTCGCTTTGTTACTAATTAAGTTGTTTAGAGTGATAATTCCTTGTCGGTCTAAAAACTGTAAACAAGCAAATGTTTTCATGACAGATAAATTAAACTTCGCACAAAACTGATTCAAATTCAAATAGAAAAGTTCTTGAAAACCTTCACCATAAGCAATTTGAAAATGATTGTTCAAATTTTTATAAACCAAATGCAGAAATTCTTTATTTGGCAAATTCGATATAAAATAATTCTTTAAATTTTCTGTGTTTATTTCTGGAGTCAATAATAAAGCAAACGATTTATTCCCATTTCTTCCCGCTCTTCCGGCTTCTTGGTAATAGTTTTCGATATTATCTGGAATTTGTAAATGCACAACCGTTTTCACATTCGGTTTGTCAATTCCCATTCCGAAAGCGTTGGTGGCGACAATTATTTGTGCTTTTTCTTCCAACCAAAGCTTCATGTTTTTATCTTTTTCCTTATTTGATAATCCGCCGTGATAATAAGTGGAAGTGAAACCTAAATCATTAAAAGTTTGACTATAATCCACACAAGCTTTTCTGTTTTTCACATAAACTATCGAAGGTTCTGGATTTCTTAAGAAAATTTGTTTCAGTTTTCCGAGTTTATCTTCGGTTTTGATAATGTGATAACCCAAGTTTTCTCTTGCAAATGAATTCTTAAAAATCACAGGATTTTCAAGTTGTAGTAAGCTACAAATATCGGATTGAACTCGTGAAGTCGCTGTAGCTGTCAAAGCAATAAAAGGTACGTGAAAGTGTTCTTTTAAAGCGGCGATTTTTAAATAGGCTGGTCGGAAATCGTGTCCCCATTGACTGATACAATGTGCTTCGTCAATAGCGACTAAATTTACGTTTAAGTTTTTTATGCGTTCTAAAACCCAATCTTGTTGCAAGCGTTCAGGAGAAACATATAGAAATTTATAACCGCCAAAAGCACAATTATCTAATAAATTATTGGTTTCTTCGAAAGAAATTCCGCCCGTTAAAGCAATGGCTTTGATGTTTTTATTTTTTAGATTCTCAACTTGATCTTTCATTAATGCTACAAGAGGAGAAATTACTAAGCAAATTCCAGGTTTAATAAGCGCTGGGATTTGAAAACAAATAGATTTTCCACCACCAGTTGGCAACAAGGCAAACGTATCTTTTCCGGATAAAACGGTGTTGATAATTTCCTCTTGAGTAGGTCTAAAAGCGTCATGTTTCCAGTGCGCTTTTAATACATCTAGTGGTTGATTCATTAAAGCGAATTAGTCTTTTAAGCGATTGATAATGAATGCATATCTTTCTTCTACAGAAGTTTTTGGCACTTCATGTAAATCGTATCCGTATTTCATATACGTATCAACTAAAAATTGGTGAATTTTACTGGCTTCTTCATACGTTTCATAACGTGTTTCATCGCTAGTATAAATTTCTTCCCAAGGTGGTAATAAGAAAATTTTATCGTATTTGTATTTTTCGCAAGCTTCAATAAATTTTTCTGGATAAGTATCTCCAATAAAATCCATATACGCTACAACATCTGGAATACCTCTATCTATGAAAACAGGTTTTTCTTCGTTTGTTGCATTTTCATATTGTCTGATTCTTCCTTCTAAAAGTCTTTCGCTAAATAGCATTGGGTTTTCTAAAAATAAGAATTCGGCACCTTCTGCACGAGCTTCTAAGATTACTTCTCTAGAAATTTCCGGATAACAAATATGTCCTTCGTTTTCTAAATGATTAATTAAAGTCGTTTTTCCAGAACTTGGTCCGCCAATTAGCAGTATAATTTTTTTGTTCATTTTGTGTCTTAAAAGTTCAAATGTACTATCATTTTTTTTATTTTGAAAATCTTAATTATTTATATTTTTAAATGAAACATTATAAATGTATATTTGTTCTTTTATTAGCTTAAATTTACATGGATAAAGAGACAGAAGATTTTTACGTTAGATTGAAATCAGAATTAGAAGAATCAACAACTTGGCCAGCCATTTACTTATATAAATTTATTGTTCCAACTAGTGATACCAACATTAATTTAGTTGAAAACACGTTCAATAATTTGGGTGCCGTTATAAAAACTCATTCTTCTAAAACAGGAAAATATACTAGTATTTCTATAAACGTTACGATGCAAGATGCAGATAAAGTTATTGAAAAATACCAAGAATTATCAACTATAGAAGGAATTATTTCATTATAAATATGTCATATAGAAACGAAGACGCCATTAATTATTTAGAATATAACTCGCAAAGGGAACACTTGATTATTCCTGAATACGGGAGATATGTTCAAAAATTAATCGATCAAATTACAGTTATTGAAGATAGAGATAGACGCAATAAAGGGGCGAGATATGTAATTTCTGTATTAGGAAATTTGAATCCGCATTTGCGTGATGTACCTGATTTTCAGCATAAACTTTGGGATCAATTGTTTATCATGTCTGATTTTAAATTAGATATTGATTCTCCGTACCCAATTCCGACAAGAGAAGTGGTGCAATTGAAACCAGATCGTTTAGCTTATCCACAGAATTTTCCTAAATATAGATTTTACGGGAACAACATCAAGTATATGATTGATGTAGCTCGTAAATGGGAAGAAGGTGAATTGAAAAATGCGTTGATTATTGTCATTGCGAATCACATGAAAAAGTGTTTCTTAAGTTGGAATAAAGATACGGTTACGGATGAAGTTATTTTCAATCATTTGTTAGAATTGTCTAATGGTGAATTGAACTTAACGGCAATGAAAGAAGAGCTTTCTACGTCGCATAATTTATTGAAAGTGAACAAAAAACAGTCGAATAAGACGCAGTTTTTTACTAAAAATGATACGACTAATACGAATAGAAATCCAAACAGACCGCCGTTAAACCAAAACAGACCACAACAGAATACCAATAGGAATCCGAATGCACCTATAACTGCAAAACCGAATTCGCCAGATAATACTAAAGCCAATTTAAATAATCCAAATTATAAAGGCGGCAAGAATTTCAAACCAAAAAATAATCCAAATAATAATACAATATAAATGGGAACATTCAAAATTGAAGGCGGTAAGCCCTTAAAAGGAAATGTGCAACCACAAGGTGCAAAAAATGAGGCGTTACAGGTTTTATGTCCTGTTTTATTAACTTCAGAAAAAGTTAGAGTTACGAATATTCCTGACATTATTGATGTGAATAAACTAATTACTTTGTTAGGTAATTTAGGTGTAAAGATTCAGAAAAATGGTCCTGGAGATTATACGTTTCAAGCGGATGAAGTTAATGTGGGTTATTTAGAAACAGAAGCTTTCAAAAAAGAGGGTGGAAGTTTACGTGGTTCTATTATGATTGTTGGACCGTTATTGGCCCGTTTTGGAAAAGGATTTATTCCGAAACCAGGTGGTGATAAAATTGGAAGACGTCGTTTAGATACGCATTTTGAAGGTTTCATTAATTTAGGTGCGAAATTCAGATACAATAGAGAAGACCATTTTTATGGTGTAGAAAATGAAGGTCGTTTAAAAGGGGCTTACATGTTATTAGACGAAGCTTCTGTTACAGGAACGGCTAATATTGTTATGGCTGCTGTTTTAGCGGAAGGAATTACTACTATATATAATGCAGCTTGTGAACCTTACTTACAACAATTATGTAAGATGTTGAATTCAATGGGTGCGAAGATTACAGGAATTGGTTCTAACTTATTGACTATTGAAGGAGTAGAATCTTTAGGTGGTTGCGAGCATAGAATTTTACCTGATATGGTTGAAATTGGTTCTTGGATTGGTTTAGCGGCTATGACTAAGAGTGAAATTACAATCAAAAATGTGAGTTGGGACAATTTAGGACAAATTCCAAACGTGTTTAGAAAGCTTGGAATTACTTTAGAACAAAAAGGTGACGATATTTACATTCCTGCTCATAAAGATGGATATGAAATTAAAACCGACATTGATGGTTCTATTTTAACGGTTTCTGATGCACCATGGCCAGGATTTACGCCTGATTTGTTAAGTATCATTTTAGTTGTGGCCACACAAGCAAAAGGAGATGTTTTAATTCACCAAAAAATGTTTGAAAGCCGTTTGTTCTTCGTGGATAAATTGATTGATATGGGTGCGAAAATTATGTTATGTGATCCGCACAGAGCTGTGGTTATGGGACATAACTTTGAATCGCAATTAAAAGCTACAACGATGAGTTCACCAGATATTAGAGCCGGAATTTCGTTATTAATTGCAGCACTTTCTGCAAAAGGAACAAGTACCATTCAAAATATCGAACAAATTGATAGAGGGTATGAAAGAATAGACGAACGATTAAGAGCGTTAGGCGCGAATATCGTAAGAGTATAAATAAAAAAGCGACAGTGATGTCGCTTTTTTTGTATAGACCTGACAAGTTTTTGAAACCTGTCAGGTCTTTTTATTAGATATACTTTGTATAAAACGCTATTTGATTTCTTCTTGAGTTTGATTGATTTGTTTGGCCAGTTCTTTCAATTGTTTATAGGGCATGGATGTGATGGTGTCATTGATTGATATACTAGATTCTGGTTGTATCAAGTTGTTTAAGGGATGGTCTTCTGAAATTTTATGGTTTGGATTTTCTTTGTAGGTTAAGATGTCGCTTGGTTCGCAAATAAGTACTCTGCATAATATTTCGACGTGATCTAAACGGAATGTTCTAGATTGACTATTTAATATGTTTTGAGCAGAATGAGATGATATACCAGCTTTTACTAAAAAGTTGTGAGGTCTCTCGATTCCGCGGGCTTTAAATATGGGTGCTAAGTTGAAATAAAGCATATAAGTTATGTTAGTTAGATTAATAGTACTGCTAAAATATAAAAATATTTTACAAATACTACCAATAATTTTTATAAAAGTGGGAATAAAGTAGTTAAAAGTGGAAATATTTACTCAATAAATAGAAATATCGGTGCAATTAATAGAAATATCGGTGCATTTAACGGAAATATCGGTTCATTTAATGGAAATGTCGGTGCATTTAACGGAAATGTCGGTGCATTTAATGGAAATATCGGTCCATTTAATGGAAATATCGGTGCATTTAACGGAAATGTCGGTGCATTTAATGGAAATATAGGTCCATTTAATGGAAATGTCGGTTCAATAAATGGAAATAACGATGCATTTAACGGAAATATCTGTGCATTAAATGGAAATAACTATTCAATAAATAAAAATGAAATTATAAAAAACGGAAATGGAATTGCATTTTACTCGATTGTAAATTGCAAATTTTTATAGTTAAAGAACGAACGCGAAAGGATTCGCGCACGAGCGGGAGGGAAAAGCTCAAAGTCAGGAGACTTTGCGCAGCGGAAATCGGTGCAATCAGTTTTTTAATATAGGAATGGGCACGAGCAAGATACTCGCGCTAGCGAGGGCTGTTTTTTTATATCATAAACCAAAACCTTCATTAAAACAATCAACTTCTTTTAAATCATGAATTGGAAATATTTTTCCAGTTTTTGGGTCCGCTTTCCATGCTTTTACAACGTTTTTAAAATATTCTTCATCATTATTATAACTATTTTTAATAACAGCAATAATTTGACTATTATGTATGTCATTTATGCAACATTCACCCAACACAATGTTTTCATTTTTTTTTAAATGGTTAATCAAGATAGTATCTACTATTTTGCTTGATATTTTTTTACCATTTTTTAGTTTCTCTTCTAGTATTATAAGATATTTATTTTTGTCAAAATATTGAGAAACTGCGAATTTATATTCATGTGAAGATTTTCCTTCATAATCTATCATTGATTCCGCTTGATATTCAAAATCTTCTAATTCAGGAATTTCATTAATTTGATTATAAATTTTTCCTTTGAGTAAATTTGTGTCTTTCTGAATTTCATTTTTACAACCCAAAATAATAATTGTATAAAAAAATAATGTAAGTGTTTTAGTCATAGTTTTTTTTAAATTGCTGATAATGTTCCGCCGTTTGCAAAGGTTGAGAAGTTAGGAAACTATTATTTTCCGTTAAAGATAAAATTTCTTGTGAAAAGTAAATGTGAATTCACTACAAAATTTGGAATCTTGCCAGACGCCTGTTAGTGGCTGGGCTTGTTTTTACAATATTTTTCTATTCTCGTTTATTGCTTCATTATATTTTTCAGAATTAAATTCTGCTAATTGATTTACAAGTTCTTTAACATAATCTTTTCCATTTTCAATGAACTTTTTAATTTGTGAATCACTCAATTTTATTTCTCTACAAATATCTGCAATACCTCCAACATAGATCCACAAAAAATAATCATTATTTAATTTTGAAAATGTCCAATTCCATTCTTCCCAAAATATTAACTCATTTTTTTCTTTTAGTATGTTACTTATCTTTTTTACTTCAACAATTTTACTTTCCTTACCAACTAAATCAACTAAAAACATTTCTGTATAAGGATCGATTAGTAAAATATTAATTTTTTCTAATTCGATTTCCGTTAATTTGTAACGAACTTTTATGTAGTCGAGTATTTCAATAATATTTCCAAAAGTAAGACTGGATTTATAATAGAATAATTTACTTTGCCATATTTTCTAATCTGCAGTAATTTTTGAAATTAACATTTCTTCATTAAAATAAACTATATCAATTTCCATAATTTGTTTTCGGTTTTTTTCGGTAGCCTTGCCACTAAAGAGCCGCGGCTTGGCGAGGTTGTGAACTTCGGAGCCGATAATTTTCTATCAAAGATAAAATTTCTTGCGAAATGTAAACATGTATTTACTACAAAATTTGTAATCTTGCCAGACGCCTGATGTAGGCTGGCTATTGTTTAACTGTAACATACAATGCCATTGTTAATCCGCTCTTTGAGTTCCATATTCCTAAACTTGATGAGCGAGTTATTGATTCTCCAAATAATTGTCCACTATATCTAAATGGTTCTTCTTCATCCATTTTTTTTGGTAAATATTCAATAGTTATGAAAATTGGCACATTATATTTTAAATTAAAGTTTTGTAAGTCAAATTTATTCCATCCATTTTCTACCTTCTTTTTTACGATTATGTTTTCTATATTAATCTTTTCATTTGGCAAATCATTTTCTATGTTATAAATATTAATTCTAAAGTTTGCTGTATCAGTTTTCACATTGAATAAATTAATGTTAACATCTAATAAAACTGATGGCTTTTTAAGTTTAATTTTTTTTGCAAACTCTTGAATGTCATTGTTTTTGTCATTATTAGCTCTTACATAACCAGCAACCATTGAACTATATGACTTTGTTCCAATTTTTAATTCTGATGCTTTTTTTGAAATTATTAAAACTTCTTCTATTTGAATTATTTTCTCTTTAAGAATAATTTCTTGGGATTTTAACTTAATTATATCTTCAATCCTTACTGTTTTTTCTTCAAAGCCTAAATATGAAAAAGTTAATAATTCATTTATTCTTGTATTATCAATATTTATTGAAAAATTTCCTTTCTCGTCTGAAATAGTACCAATATTTTTATTCTTAATTCCAATATTTACATATTGCAAAGGAATATTTGCTTCAGATTTCACAATTCCATTTATTGTAATTTGACTAAAAGTAAAGTTTAAAAATAAGAAACAAATTGCTAAAAATATTTTTTTCATAATAGTGTTTAATGTGGATTTTTTCTGGTTAGCTTGCCTACAACTCATAAATAGGCGAACATTCCGTTTACAACTCTTTATAAGTAAATATTTTGGTTTGTAAATATACTAAAAATCTTACTCAAACTACATTTTTACAATGTGTTGCGTAAGATTTTATTTTGTGTTTTATTAGGGGAAACTCTTATATATCAAAAAACTTGGTGTCTATATTTCATCTATGTGAAAGTATTTGCGCAGGAGTAGATAGGGAAGGGACGGAATGGAAATCCGTGCAATCATTTTTTTAATATAGGAATGGGCACGAGTAAGGTGCTCGTGCTAGAGGGGGATGTTTTTAGGATAGTGTCTTAAAAAAAGGGTTCAACTTTAATCAAAAAGTTAAACCCCTATATTTTTTTACTGACACACTTATTAGAATAGTGCCTTTAGAATTAATTATCTTACTTTTTTAATAACTCTTTTAAGGTTTTTAATTCATTTTCAAAATAAGATAATTTTGATTCTAAATCTTTAATCTCTATATTTTGTTGTTTTGTAATTTGTGTTAAGATTTCTATTTCTTTAACTTGATTTTGTACCGCATAAATTGTAGGAGCTATTAAAGCTTGATAATTCATTCCTATAATTCCATTTGGATCTGAAGTTTGAGTGACGATACTAGGAAACAATTCTCTAACTTCTTGTGCAATAAATCCATAATGTAATCCTTTAGTTTCAGTAAGTTCCTCTTTCATATAATAAGTAACGGGTCTTAATTGCATGAAGTTTGTTAGTAATTTATCATCTATAGATTTAATATCTCTTTTCAAGTTTCTATCTGATCTAGTTACATATGTATTAAAAAAGGTAGAAGCACCTACAATATCATAAGTACTTAATCCACCTCCCCATCCTGAAGGCCAGTCATTAAACCTTGATGTTCCGTTGCTTCCTCCAGTAATTATAGCTTGTGTGGGTGCATCATTTCCTACACCAGTTCCTACACCAGCTCCCGAAGATTTTATACCGGTAAGGTCTAATTTTGTAATAGGTGAATTTCCAATCCCTACAAATCCGTTGCCTTGAACCCGCATAAGTTCATTTGATGTTGTAGCGCTGGTGGCTGCATAAAAAACGTGATTATTGGTTGTGGTTGATACCTGGTAACGAAGTATATTAGAATTGATTCCTAAACCAAAAAACTGATGATCATTATTAAAATCTTCCCATAATACTATTTTTCTGTTAACTATAGTATTTGGAAATTGTAAGGGTGCATTTGGAGTAGAAGTTCCTATTCCTAGATTACCTGAATTGGTAAGACGCATTCTTTCATTAAAAAAAGGAGTTGTCGCTCTACCTGTTGAAAAAATTATTGATTTTGTATTGTTTGCATTGGCGATATGCATATCTTGACCACTTCCTACATAACTTACATCATTTGCTACACCAATATTATAAGCTGTAGGAAAATTAAAAGCAGAGTTGTTAATACCAATCCAAGCAAAGCCTGTAGTTGCCGTTCCGTTATTTGCCGTTGCAGAATAACCACTTTGTGCTTGTATTCCTGCACTTGTATTTTGAACGTTAAATTGTAAATAATCATTAATACTTCCTGTAGCATTTACAATAGAATTAGTAGTGGTTACTGTTGCCGCAATATCTAATTTTGCTACTGGGGCTGTAGTTCCAATTCCTAAATTTCCTGATGGCATTAATGCAATGTCGTCTTGAAATGTACCTCCAACGACATCATTCTGAACACCAATTTCTAATAATGAGTTTTCGTTAGTTGAGCCATTACCACTACCATCATCAGAATATTTGATATAGCCATAATCACTCCCTTTATTTACGTTACTTGGAAATAAAATAGAACTTTGTCCTCCTGAATTTCCGTGCTCTAATACAAGAGTACCTGCTGTCGAACTTAAAGTTGTTCCTGTTGGCTCATATAAATGCAATCTACCAGTTGGATTGGTGATTCCTAATCCCACATTACCAGCAGCGGTAATTCTCATTCTTTCTGCATTATTTGTTTTGGTTACAAGATCTACAGCATCTGTAGTCCCTATAAAATTTGTTACTGGGGTTGTTCCTGTATTTCCTGTTAATGACCAATCAGAAAGGTTTCCTGTCGAGAAAGGTACCCATAAGGTTCCGTTCCAATAATAATAACCGGGAGCTACCTGATTGGGACCTAAGGCTGAAGTGAAAGTATTATAAACAAGTTCAGACACTGTTGGTGTCAAAACGGTAGCCACATTTGTAGCTGACAACGCTATTCTGGGGATTAAAAGACCATCATTTGTAGAGGTTATATCCAGACTACCTGAAGGAGTTACAGTTCCTATTCCTACTTGCGCATTACAAATACTATTACCTAAAACAGAAATAAACAGCGCTAAAAATGCTGATTTAATAGTAAATCTTTTCATAATCAATTATTTAGGGGGTTGAAACAAAATTAATGATTAAAAAAAACAAAATAAAATTAAAAAGCTTTTTTAACATTTGTTTAAGGATAGTGGTGTTTAGTATTTAAACATTAATCTCTGCTAACGCTCGCTTTTTAGGCTTACCCACAAACTAAAGAAAGTAAAACAGATAAAAACGGTTAGACAAATAGGGAATATAATTGGAATGGGTATGAGCTATATGCTGGCATTAGAGTGGGGTGCACAAACTCTTATCTTTTTTTACTTAGACACTTTTAGTATGGTACCAGTAGTTTTTTTAATTTCTGTCAAATGTTTTCGGAATTACATTTTTTTCAGTTTCTCCACAAAATATCCAAGAAATAATATACCAACGATTATTTTCAAAGATTAACTGAATGCTATTTATTCCTCTTCTTTCAACTTTTCCGTCTTTTTCTAATTTCGTTTCATAAGTACTCCAAACGTGTGCAATATTGCCAAAAATTCTAACTTCTCGATTAACTTCGCTTTCATAAAAAGCGGTGTTAAAAACCATTTCATCAGTTTCTTTATGAAATTCTTGCAGTGTCATAGTCACTTGTTCTTGCTTTTTTCTGTCAAAATAAGAATATACTGCTTTTTGATGGTGCAAATAATTGTCTCTTTCCCATTGTCTTTTTGCACCTTTTTCGCCTGAAACAACCTCGTAACTTGCTTTCATTAATGCGTCAATTGTTTTTGCATCATTCTCAAATGATTTGTTTTGTGCTTTTAAATTCCCTGTTGTCATAAATACCATAGTTGTTAAGTAAAATAAAAATTGTTTCATAATCTTTTTTTACAAAGCAAGTCCAATAATTTTGTCCAAAAAAATAAGTTATTTACTTCGTTTAGGTTTTTATGTAATCTATCAGGTTTCTTATTTAGAGTAGCAATTTGTCAATACTATTTAACAGACAATCTTTGTAACTTTTTGCTATTGTGATTTTATGTTCGCCAATACTTAAATGATTATCTTCTATATATTCCACATTTTTCAAATTTACGATGTTTGAATTATGAACCCTCATAAATTCATCAGGCAATTTGTCAATAAGATCTTTTAATGTTTTGTAATACACATATTTTTTGTTGTTTTTGACAAAGATTTCAACATAATTCCCCAATCCTTTTACAAATAAAATGTCGTCAAAACTTAATTTGATTAATTTTCTGTCAGTTTTAATAAAAGTGAAATTTTGTTGATTTGTCATTTTATGGTCGTTTCGTTAAAATTGTTACTAACGTTTCTCGGATATAAGAAGTTGCGAGCTTCGGAACTGATTATTTTCTGTTAAAGATAAAATTTCATGTGAAATGTAAACTTGAATTTACTATAAATATCGGAATTTTGCTAAATGCTTTTTGTGCGATGTTTTTGTTATTTTCTTTTATCTGTTGATAAAATTGCATATCCATAGTTGTCAGACCAACCAGATTTTAATGGCAGTAATTTTCGTGTATGTGCTTCTCGAAGCATACCAACTTTTTCTAAAACACTGATTGAACTGATATTTTCAACTGCACAACCCGCTTCAATTCTATGCAGTTTTAAGTTTTCAAATCCAAAATCTATTATTTTTCTTAAACTTTCTGTTGCATAACCTTTATTCCAAAATTGATAATCATATTGAAACCAAACTTCTGCATTTTTATAATGTTCTTTTCCTAAATTAATTCCGATTAAGCCGATAAACTGATTTATTTCATTTAGTTCAACTCTAAAAATAAGTTGTTTGATATTTTCTTTATTGTTTTCTAGTATCCAATTTTCGACAGTTGATTTCGTTTCATCTATATTTTTTGGAATTCCTGAAGTATTAAATTTAGCAGTTTCTTCTAAACTTTGTAAATTAAAAATATCTATAATATCATTTTCAGAAATGGGTTTTAAATTCAGTCTTTCCGTTTTTAAATTTAGATTCATTGTTGTTTTTTTTTCGTTTTACACAATGTTGGGATAAAATGTTGCCAAACCGATGTTGGTGGGAGAAGTTATTTTCTCGCTATATAAATTTCTACTTCCGAATTTTCTCCATTTTGAGATTTTTGTCCGTAAACTTCAAAATCATACGAATATTTTCGGTCTAATTCTTCGTCTCTTTTCCAAATGTCAAGCCAAACGTTTACTACTGCATTTGGCATTTCTCCTTTAGCAACAATTTTTTGAAAATTGTCAGCACTAAATTCTCGTCCAATAAGTTCTGTAGGAATTTCGTCAAGTGTAGAAACAGGTACACCAATTATTGTTGTGTATTCGTCTGTAAAGTCACTTTTGTAGTCTGTATAAATCGAAAGCACATTGTCAGAAACTTTGTTTGGAATTTTGTCAAATATATTATGGCGTAAAACTGTCCCCAAAGATTTGTTAAATCTTGTTGAGACTGATTGTTTTTATTTGTTGTTCTTGTCGAAATTCCAATTATTTTAAATCCGTTTGTCATATTTTATTTACTGTAATTATTCTGTAATTGTTTGAATTTATGGTTATTATTATTTGTTTGTCAGTATTTGTTATGTAATAGTTTTTTCCAATTTTTATAAATCTACTTTCATCAGTTTCCGAAAGTATTTGGTAAATCATTTTCTCAATTTCACTTTTTGAAAATGTTGATTTTAGTTTTTTATTTATTCGTCCATAGACAAGTTCAGTGTAGCAAATGTTGTCTAAAATTTTTGATTTGTCTATGTCCATTATATGTCTTTATTGTTAACGGTCGTTTTGGTACACTTGCACTAGCGAGGGCGTTGTTATTCTATTGAAATCTCTTTACTTTTAGTCAGTTCAGGAATATAAATAAGATAATCATAACCCTTTATAACTCTCGATAGGTATACATCATCAACTTTTAGTTTGTTTTGTAAAATAAATTTCTTTAAAGGTCTTAAATCAAAACAGTACCATTGTTCGTCTTTTGCCACATTTATAAAAGATTTAAAAGTAGTTTTATCATCTTCGTCTTCTCCATTACCAATAAGCATTATATGTAGTGATTTCCTATAATTTGCCTCTTCAATATTAGAAATTAAATTGCCTATATCATAGATATCCGTTTTTGTTAATATGGTTTCACCTTTTGGTAGATGAACCGCACCGAATTTAAAAAGATTTTTTTTGTTTTTCCAATCGGACATTTGGTTTAGCAAGATGCTTTTCAGCAATTGAATCCTTAACGGATGATTTCTGTTAGTATAAATCGTTCTACTTAACTTTAATGCTTCAATTTGTTTTCTTTCATTGTCAGAAAGTTTTAACTTTAGTAACAAATCTATGTTTTGAAGGCAATCATCAGATAACAGGTAGAATTTTTCTAAACCTTCTTTAGACGCAAGTTGTTTGGAATTATGAAGCATTTGCTCATATATTTCAATCACTTTTTTATTTTTTGAAGTTTCTTTTAAACTTGAAATTATCATTTGATCTGCAAAAATGCTAATTTGTTCGGCACCATATATTTTGGTATTGTTTTTAACTAAATTCTCTAACAAAGCAAATTCGGGTTCATACTCCAAAAAAGAAAAGTTTGTACTATATTCTTTAACAAAAGAATTAAGTTGTTCAGCAGATAGTGATTTAATTTTTTTTTCGATTATAGCTACTGAATAAGGATCAACCTCAAGAAAATAGTTGTCAAACTTCACCTCATTGATAATAGCATTTGTAAAATAAGGAATTTCGTTTGTAAAATGAGTTTCTCCCAACAAAATAGAATTTGATTGTTTTATTTCGTCTAGCAAAACATTCCATCCTTTTCCTTGAAATGAAATGTTTTTATCACTTTGGAAAGGAAAACCATTCTTTAGAACTAAACTGTCAAGTACTATGTTTTGGGCATAGTTAAATTTTGTAATGAATAATGTAAGAAGTAAGAATGTTATTTTTTTCATTTTTTTTTATTTTGTGTTTTCGAAGTTGTATTATAATTACCCACAACTCATAATTAGGTGAATATTCCGTTTACAACTATTTATAATTAAGTATTATAGTTTGTAAATATATTAAAAATCTTACTTAAATCTGATTTTTTCAATACATTGAGTAAGATTTTATTTTGTGTTTATAGTTTCGAGAACGTTTTTTTGTCAAACAGCTTAGTACATGTATTTGTTATTTATTAAGCATATGAAATAGGAATAGTTTTTATGACACAGATTACAAAACCTTGACATAAATTGTACAACTTTTTTACTAAATAATGTAACAAGGTATTCAAGTAATTGTCTGAATTTTATATAGAATTTATTAAAGATTAGAAATTATGGAGACTAAAGCATTGGAGAAATTGCCAACTAAGGATGGAGAAATTGAAAAAGGAACTACTCATATTGTTATTGAGTTAATAGAATACGAGCATAACGCTACAGTTAGTAAGTCAATAATGAAGAAGGCGACAGGATCAATTGATGCACTATCTTTTGAAAGTGGTGAAGGATTGAATGAAAAAATTTCTCCTTTTGACACTTTTGTACAAATTATTGATGGCAGTGCTATTATTGAGATTGATGGTAAGGCAACTAAACTTAAAACGGGTAATGGTATACTTATTCCGGCACATAAACCAAGTCATATTAAGCCAAATGGCAGATTTAAATTAATATTAACGGTTATTAAAAGTGACTAGGAATTGAAATCAATTTGTTTATAAAAAAGTTGTTTGTCATTTGTGTGGCTATTACACTATCATCTGGATTTTTAAATTTGGATAGTTTCGATGTTGGGAGAGATTATGGAACGTGGAATATTAATTATTTGCTTTGGATTTCCAATATACTTTTTCTAATTCAAATTTTTTCGATTCAGGGTTAAAACGGTAGAGTAGTGCATTTCCAATTAAGCAATTTTCATATTCTTCTTTAATTAGATACCAAGAACTTTCAATTTCAATTTTATTTTTGTTTGTAAAGTCGAATTCAAAAATTGGGTCATTTAGTTCATTGAATTTCTCTTCACAATTTTTATTCTTTTCTTTCTTCTTCAGTTGTTCTTTGAAGTCTGAAAACAAGGTTTTTTCATCTGAAAATTGTTTTAAAATATTAGATTTTACTTCGTAAATATTTAAGGTATTACCGTCTCCAACAATGTCATCTGTAATAACAACATATGAGTTTTCAATAGTTTTATATATGTTAATAGACCAAAAACCGTCAACAATTGAGAAACCTGCTTTATTTTGTGCGAAATATTTTTGATTAAAATAATCTGGAGTGTCATCCGTATAAAAATTATTTTCTTTTATTTCATTATACCACTTTATTCTATCTTTTAATTTCCATTCCCAACTTGCAAAAACACTATCAGGCAAGAGTAAGATAATGTCAAGTAAGTCTTTGTTTTTTTCAAAGTTTATTTTAACAATATTTATTGAATCTGTTTTTTTGTTATTTTCAAAATGTTCAACTTTCACAGTGTCTCTAGACTTTGAATCAATTGAAATGGTCTCTTGATTATTATTCTTACAAGAAATAGCTATCAAAGTTATTATAATAAATAAATGTTTCATTTTAGAAGTTTCTGTTGTCAAAAAAGTGTTATATAAAGTTCTTCAGGTTCATACAATTGCAAAGTTCAGAACTGATTATTTTCTGTTAAAGATAATTTTTTTTGCGAAATGTAAACGTGTATATACTACAAATTTGAAATTTTTTCTAACGGCTGTTAGCGGATGGTTTTTATAGATTATTTTCTTTCATCAGTCGACAAAATTGCATATCCATAGTTGTCTGACCAGCCAGACTTTAAAGGCAATAATTTTCGTGTATGAGCTTCTCTAAGCATACCAACTTTTTCTAAAACACTGATTGAACCGATATTTTCAACAGCACAACCAGCTTCAATTCTGTGTAGTTTCAAGTTTTCAAATCCAAAATCAATAATTTTTCTTAAACTTTCTGTAGCATAACCTTTATTCCAAAATTTATAATCATATTGAAACCAAACTTCAGCATTTTTATAATGTTCTTTTCCTAAATTCATTCCAATCAAACCGATAAATTCATTTCCATCAATTAATTCAACTGAAAAGGTGAATCGTTTGGTGTTTTCTTTAGCATTTTCGATAATCCAATTTTCAACAGTAATTTTTGTTTCGTTTATATTTTTGGGAATTCCTGATGTGTTATATTTTGCCGTTTCTTCTAATGATTGCAGCTTATAAACGTCTTCAATATTTAGTATAGAAATTGGTCTTATATTTAATCTTTCAGTATTTAAAAGTATGTTCATATTTTATAATTAATTTTATAATTAATTTTATAACTCGAATTTAGGGTAAAATGTCGAAAAACGTTCTGGAGATTATATATGTTGCGAAATAAAGTCGTGAATTTACTTCAATATACCAGTTTGTGTTTAGTTTTAATTTTTCCTGTTTTTAATTTCAGGCATAATTCCATAATAAATAATGCAAAAATTGAAGAAAGCTCCTAATAATATTATTGAAAATGATTCCGCTTCAGACCAATCATTATAACTATCGTTAGCAAAAACAATATTTTCGTCTTGGTCAATTTTTAATCCAATTTCAGTCTTTGTTTTTAATTCGTTGCACTCCTCATTTGACAGGTATATTCGTTTTCCAATTTCCTTACCTTGATGAATAAATTGTATAAAACCGCGTTTTCCACAACTTAATTCAAGGATTTTAGCATAAACTATTTCGCCCGATTTTCTCAATTCCCTTTCATTCTTTTCTTGTTCGTAAGAAATAAAAGAAAAATATGTAACTATAATAATTGCACATATTGAAAGGATTAATTTACTAAAATTCATATATCATTTTTGGTCAAACAATTACTGTAAACGTTCTGTGTCTTGTCGCAGTAGTGGATGTGTGAACGATTAATTCTTGCTAAGATAAATTTTATTGCGGTAAATGAAGGTTTATTTATTACAAAATTCGGAATCTTGCTAAACGGGTGTCGGCTGTAGTTTTTATTTTATGTATTTATATTTCCGTTTGTATATTTTCTCAAATTCGAATTGTTCTTTACCTAAATATGTAATTTCAGTTTTCTTCAACGCCTTTTCAAAATTGTTAAAGTTTAAATTAAATATTTTAATTATTTCAAATTGATTATTTTCTGCCGAATATATTATTAACGCTTTTGAGCAATAGTTTAATGGAACTCTACCATATGACATTTCAGATTTTGAGTAACCATAAATTTCTGTAAAATTTAATTTTCTAATTTTAACTTTTAGTAATTGAAATATAATTATTTCGTCTGAACCTATTTTTGCAAAAGTGAATTGACTCGCAAGTTGATAATAAAAATACATAAAAACAGAACTTACGAACAAAAGCAAACATAACATTCCAATTTTATTTTCGCTACTATTTTTAAAATATCCAATAAATTCAAAAATCCACTCCAGACAAACTAAAATCAAAATTCCAAAAATTGAAAGAAATATTAAAATTATTACCAACCAAAGTATGTTTGGATATGTTTTTACTGATTTCATTTAGTCTGTTTCTATTTCGTTCATTCTGCGGTAAAATTACTGCCAACTCATAAATATCTGAACATCTGTTTCTATTTATTTATAAGTGTTTATAATCGCTTGTAAATATACTAAAAATCTTACTAAAACTACATTTATTCAATGAGTTGAGTAAGATTTTGTTTTTTATTTTTTTATGGAAAACGCTTATTTATCAAACAACTTAGCGTCTAAACTGTATTTGCCAACGCCTGTAAAAAGTAAGCCAACATATATGATAAAGTAAGTGAAAGCTGAGTTAAATTCATGTCCGTTTTGACCTTTTGAAAGAATTTCCATTGGGAAAACTACTAGGAAAATATAGGCCATACAAAACGCTAATACGATAAGGCTAAAGCGAGAAAATAAACCTACAATTAGTAATAAACTACAGAAAAATTCGGCAAAAACGGTTAAGGCTAATGGCACAGCACCAGTCATTCCTAAGAAACTAATATTTTTAGCCCAAAAATCAGAAGCTGCCATTTCGTTAAAATGCATTAGTTTTTCGTAGCCGTAAAAAGCCATTAAAATCCCAAGCATTACACGGATAAGTAGTAAGCCTAAATCTAAATTGAAGCCGTCTCCGTTGTTTAAAAGTAATTTTTTCATAATTTGTATTTTTAGTTTTTGGTTGAATATCAAATATATGGAAAAAAAAATAACTTACTCAATCACTAATTCTTTCAGTTGTTCTCTATATTTTTCTAAAATATCAGATTTAGAAATAAAGCCAATGAAAATTTTATCTTGTACAACTGGTAAAATAATTTGATGTGTGGTTTCAAATTTGTTCATAATGGTTTCGATACTATCTTCAATATCTACTACATCTTTGTTTTTTACAGGTTGCAAAACTTCCGTAATTGAAGTATATTTTACTTTAAATGATGAAAATATAATTGGACGAATATCATCTAAATAGATCAGCCCAATTAGTTTTTTATCGTCATTTAAAACGGGGAAAATAACATCATCTGAAGTTGCGATTTTTTCTATTAATGCTTCTAAGGTTTTAGATTCGGTAACTGGATTGAAATTGTTGTTAATCAGTTTTTTAACATCAATTGATTGTAGGATGTTTTTGTCTTTATCATCGGTAAAAACTTCTCCTTTATCGGCT
Source organism: Flavobacterium facile (assembly GCF_036321945.1). Classification (NCBI taxonomy): domain Bacteria; kingdom Pseudomonadati; phylum Bacteroidota; class Flavobacteriia; order Flavobacteriales; family Flavobacteriaceae; genus Flavobacterium; species Flavobacterium facile. The sequence goes on along the minus strand of NZ_JAZAYT010000029.1, from coordinate 102,527 downwards.
AAATTTTTAATATCAAAGGAATACGGTTCAAAGTGTTTTGAAATCGCAAAACTAATAGAAGATACCAACATCAATGGTACCATTAAACTGTATCCACCCGTAATTTCCGCTATCAAGAAAATCGCGGTTAAAGGCGAGTGAAACAAACCACTCAAAACACCCGACATTCCCACCAAAGTAAAATTACTAATTGGTAAATTTGTAATCTTTAGCATATTGAAAAAGTATGCAGTGGAGAATCCTAAATAGGAACCCACAAATAGAGAAGGAGCGAAGTTACCTCCATTTCCACCAGCACCTAAGGTAATTCCGGTTGCGAAAACTTTGAATAAAAGAGTTAGTGTGATGAATCCAAAAATGACCCATTTGTTGTTTTCAAAACGTTCTATAAGTGTATTGTCTAATAATTTTTCTGGTTGATTGGCTGCTAAAAGTTTAATTCCTTCGTAGCCTTCACCAAATAAACTTGGGAAAATAAAAATCAATATGCCTAGAATAATAGCTCCAAATAGGGCTTTTCGGTAGGAATTCTTACTTCTTGTGGAAAAAAAATGTTCAACCCTTCTGAAGTTTCTTGCGTAATGAATAGACACAAATCCAGACAGAATTCCTAAAACAATATAAAATGGAATATTTTTAGAATCAAAATCTTGAATCGATTTAAAACTAAACAAAGCATCTTCATTTAATAATAACATAGAAACAATGGAACCTGTTGCGGCACTGATTATCAAAGGCGTAAAGGCCGTAATACTGATTTCTGCTAAAACTACCTCAATAGCAAATAAAACACCCGCAATTGGTGCGTTAAAGGCTGCTCCAATCCCAGCTGCGACACCACAAGCTAAAAGTAAGGTTCTGTCTTTATAACTTAATCTGTATTTTAAGGCATAATTACTTCCAAATGCGGCACCTGTAATAGTAATTGGCGACTCCAAACCCGCGCTTCCTCCCATACCAACAGTTAACGAACTTGTGATAATTTGCGCATACATTTGTTTGTCTGGAATAACGCTACGTTTTTTAGCGACAGCATACATAATTTGTGATGTTCCTTTTTCGATGTTACCGTTTAAAAAGTTCTTAATCACAAAAACAGTCAATAAAATCCCGATAATTGGTAACGTACTATTGCTATACGGCAAATCAAATTCTCTATTTAAATATTGAGAAAATAAAAAGACATTATGTGCGAAAGTTTTCAAAACAATTACCGCTAAAGCAGCTGATAATCCAACTAATACACTTGAAACGTATAAAAATTGACGCGGCTCTAAAACGGATTTTAGTTTAGAAAAATATTGTTCGAAAAAATGCGCTATTTTTTGTATTAGTTTTAACACAGAGAATTTTTATTTGGAATGGCTAAAATACGGTAATTTTAATTGAGAAACAAAAAAATTGGTATATTGACAAATTGAAAATTGACAAATTAAATAATCTTTCTAATCGCTACTTTTCTGCTCAAGGGTTTTAAATTAGTGCTATTTACATACTCTAAAACACCACTTGGATTTACAGAACTGTATTCGCGCAAAGCCCAACCAATGGCTTTTTGGATAAAAAACTCATTAGAATGTTTGTGTTTTTCGCATTCGGAAATTAAGATATCAAAATCGGTTTTTTCTTTATAACCCAATTGAAAAATAATGGCTGTTCGGTTCAACCATATGTTGTCTGAATTGGAAAATTCTTCAATAATTGAATAGGTTTTTTCTGGAAATGTTTCTAAATATCCACCAACTGCATATTTGGCTAAAGTATCAACACTGTCCCACCACGAATTGGTTATGATAAGTTTTTTAATTAATACAATATCTTCAACTTGGTAGTTTTTCTTGATTTTTTTAATGAAAATGTCAATAGCTGCTTGATGCATTTCTCGATGTTGAAATTGATACAATTCCCAACAAATAGTTCTGAAATTAGTTTTGATTTCTTCTTTATAAAGAGGGGAACAATTTTTTAGAATCTCACGTCTAGCTTTTGTTTGAATGCCATAACACGGGAAATTATTTTTTAAATAATCACTTTGTTTTTGTCCGTAAGCAACATCTTCATTGGCTTCAAATAACTTTTTAATTGTAGTAACAAAACTCATCTCTTAATTTTAGTAATTCTACTTTACACTGTTGTTCTAATTCTGTAAAAAAAATAAAAAATTCTTGTTCAATTTCTGAGTAAAATTGTTTGATATCTTCCATTGAAGCAGGCATATTTACTCGGTTTTTGGTTCTGTGATCCATTTGAAATAAAATCAATTCCAAACCAGCTAAACTTTTATAACAGACTAACCAATTGGTTTGCATCATATAGGGTAAGGCATTCTGAGTTTTCTCCGTTAAAATATCGTAATTATCTTGTAATAATTTATAAAAGTCATCTGCATACTTTTCTAGTTTAGTAGTCGAAAATTGTTTCCAATTCTTAGCTAAAAAATGATCATAAACGATGTCCATAATCACACCTGAATAATGTCCGAATTTTTCATGTAAACGATGTTTGCTTTGTCGGTAAACAGGGTGAGAATCGGTAAAACTATCAATGAAACGGTGCAATCTAATTCCAATTTGAATCCCAACTGGGTATTGCTCATAATGATTTCCTTTTACCGCATCAGCCATAAAATTTCCAATTTTGATAAAATCATCTTCGTCTGAAAGATATATGTGAGCGAGATAGTTCAAGGTTCTTGTTTATTTTGTTTCAAGTTTAAGGTTTCAAGTTGGTTCATATCGTAAATATATAAAATTCTTTTTCTAAATATGAAAATGCTTGTTGGAACTTTTTATATTTGTATTTCAAACAAAAAAACTAAAATAAATGACATTAATAAAATCTATATCAGGAATTCGTGGAACTATTGGTGGAAAAGTTGGCGATAACCTAACTCCAGTTGATGCCGTGAAATTTGCTTCGGCTTATGGAACTTTTTTAAAAGCGGGAAGCGGGAAATTGGAAGATGGAAGAAAGCTGAAAGTAGTTATTGGTCGCGATGCTCGTATTTCTGGACCGATGATTCATAATTTAGTTCAAAATACACTTTTAGGTTTAGGAATTGATGTAATTGATTTAGGTTTATCAACAACGCCAACAGTTGAAGTAGCTGTGCCAATGGAAAATGCTGATGGAGGAATTATTTTAACCGCTTCGCACAATCCGAAACAATGGAATGCTTTGAAATTATTGAATGCTAAAGGAGAATTTTTAAGTGGAGCAGATGGTGCTAAAATTTTAGAGATTGCCGATGCAGAAACGTTTGATTTTGTGGATGTTGATTCTTTAGGAGAAGTTACAATTAACGATTCTTACATGGATATTCATATTGATGAAGTATTGGAATTACCTTTAGTAGATGCGGATTTAGTAAAAACTAAGAAATATAAAGTAGTTGTTGATGGTGTAAATTCTACTGGTGGAATTATTATTCCGAATTTATTAGAGCAAATGGGAGTAGAAGTTGTGAAATTATACTGCGAACCAAACGGACATTTCCCTCACAATCCAGAACCTTTGAAAGAACATTTAGGTGATATTTGCAAATTGGTTATAGATGAAAAAGCTGATTTTGGTATTGTTGTGGATCCAGATGTAGACCGTTTAGCGTTTATTTCTAATGATGGAGAAATGTTTGGTGAAGAATATACTTTGGTGGCTGTGGCCGATTATGTATTGAGTAAAACACCAGGAAATACGGTTTCTAATATGAGTTCGTCTCGTGCTTTACGTGATATTACTGAAAAACATAATGGAAGTTACCAAGCGAGTGCAGTAGGCGAGGTGAATGTGGTAGAATTAATGAAGAAAACCAACGCAATTATTGGTGGTGAAGGAAATGGCGGAATTATTTATCCAGAATTACATTACGGAAGAGATAGTTTAGTTGGAGTCGCTTTATTTTTAACGTATTTGGCGGGTCAAGATAAAACGGTTGCCGAATTACGTGCGAGTTATCCGCAATATTACATGAGTAAAAATAAGATTGAATTGACACCACAAATTGATGTTGATGCGATTTTAGAATCATTAACTGCGACCTATAAAAACGAACAAATTTCTACGATTGACGGTGTTAAAATTGATTTCGCTACAGAATGGGTGCATTTAAGAAAATCGAACACAGAACCAATTATCAGAATTTATACAGAAGCTCCAACACAAAACGAAGCTGATGTTTTGGCTGAACGATTTGTAAAAGAGTTGAAGATTATTGCTGGGATTTAATGAGAATAATTTTTTCGATATTAATTATTCTATTTCTATTTAGCTGTGGAAAATCAAAAATTGTAGACTTAGACAATGTTAATTATTTAAAAAGAGGAAACAATTTAGATTCTTTGTGCAAAGTTGAAACCGAAAGAGCTGAAAATGATATTAAGAATCGTAAAATAGTATATTTTCATTTTATTGGAATGGTTGCTAAATATGACAGTGATTTGGAATTCAATGAATTATTGTTAAAAAATAATATTAAGATTGATTCTGCAATGTATTATTGTACAGCAGATGAATTAGAATATTGTTATTCGAATAGAATGTATCGAGAAATAGAAAATCATTATGGAAAAAATTTCATAGATTCTTTAAGGAATATTGCTGATAAACAATTTATTACAAAACATCCAAATAAAATTTATGATTATTTTGTTTGTGATCAAAATTCGTTATATCCAAATGATAAAAGCTATTATGATTTTGTAAGACGAGACACAGTTCCTATATTTTTGAATAATAAAAATTATACTCGTTACTCTCAAAATTATGAGAATGATTTTTTGAAATCTGTAGAGTATCCAAATGATTTTGTTTTTAAAAAAGAAAATGACACTCTTGTATCTCGAATATCTGCTGAATTTACCTTGTTTAAAAATGGCAATATTAAGAATGTTGAAATACAGACATATTTTTACAATAAAATAAATGAAAAACATTCTTCTTATTATTCAGAAAAAATGAAAGAGTTTATTTTAAAAACCAAATGGGTTCCTGCAAGAAATAAAGATGTTACAGTTAATTGTAATGTGTCATTATTAATTTTTTTAGATAAATAAGTTACTAATCAAAATTTACTATCCAATTATCAGAATTTATACTGAAGCTCCAACACAATACGAAGCTGATTTTTGGCGGAACGATTTGTAAATGAGTTAAAGGTTATTGCTGGGATTTAATCTGAATTTATTTCTGATTCTAATATTTTAAACCAGACAAGTTTCAAAAACTTGTCTGGTTTTTATATTTTATTGTGGTGGTTCATCAAAATTTACCATCCAATTGATTCCGAATTTATCGGTAAACATTCCGAAATAAGCGCCCCAAAAAGTATCTTGTAAAGGCATTGTAATTTTGCCTTCTGAAGATAATCCATTAAAAAGTTTTTCCGTTTCTTCTCTGCTTCCTGCATTTATTGAAATTGAAAAATTATTTCCAAAAACCACATCGCTACTTTGTGAATTACTATCACTTCCCATTAATATAGAATTTCCAATATTGAAAGAAACGTGCATGACACGGTTTTTATCTTCATCTGATAAAGGCATTTCTTCAGAAGAGGGCATATCGCCAAATTTACTGATTTGTTCAAATTCGCCACCAAAAACAGATTTATAAAAAAGAAAAGCAGCTTCGCAAGTTCCGTTAAAAATTAAGTAAGTATTTATTGCGGCCATAGTTTATTGTTTTAGTTAAATAAAAAGTAAATATAAAAAAAAATCTGCTAAAATTAATTAGCAGATTCCATTCTTATTAGTTTAAACACTAGTCATCATGGTGTTTTTTTTCTTTTCCTTTTCCGTGTTTGTTTCCATGGCCATGACCTTTTCCATGACCTTTTCCATGATTTTCTTTGACGTAAATAACTTGATGTTTTGGCTGTTTGTATACTTTTACTTTTTTATATCTGGTACAATGATCTGTATTGTATCTGTAAGGCGCATTTCCTGTAAAATCTAATTGAACTTGTACAGATCTAGAAAGATTAATGTTAATAAAAGGTCTTGGAACCGCAATACTTACTGACCAGTTTCCATTATTCAAATACAAATAATTATTGGTTTGAATGTCGTAATAAAAATTATGATCAGGAAAATAAATATGTCTAGTTTTTGCTCTATATCCATGAGCTGGCGCCCATTTTGGAGGTTTTCCATGTGCAAATGTAGCTTCTGGAAAAATAAATAAACTTAATAATATGACTATTACAAAGATTTTAAAACTTTTGGTTGTTACTGTTTGTGTTTTCATAATTACTAATTTTAATTAAACTAAGAAGTAAATTACAAATACCATACCAAACTAGCTTTATTTATTCTTTTGATTTTTTTATCCAACTTCCTCTAGTTTCATTTCCTTCAAACAGTGCAACTTCAGTATGAAGAAACTCTGCAGCATCTGCTGAATCGGTTACTTTTGACGCGCTTCTTTTTAACATTTCTGATTCAAATGCAGTCAGAACACTTTTTCTAATTCCGGTTTCTTTCCATTGTGATGAAGGTTTGCATCCTTTTGATATTCCTCTGGCTAAAGCTAAAGCATCTAGCAAAGCTTGATTAGCACCTTGTCCTTTGAAAGGACTCATGGGATGAGCTGCATCACCAATCAAAGTAATTTGTTTTCCTTTTTCTAATAATTCTGGTAGAAGTAATTCTCGGTCATAAACTGGATAACCAGAAATTTGAGTTTCTAATGTAGCTAATAAAATTTGTGGAATAGGGTTGTGCCATTGCGTTCTTCTACAAGCTTCTTCTTTGAGTGCTTTTGTTCCTTGCTTATTTAACGCTATTGCTTTTTCTTCAGAAATTGGAAAACTTAATTGCCACATTATTGTATCCGAAGTATAAGGCATCATATAAATGCGCTCAATACCATTTGCTGTTTGAAAAACCGTAGCAGAATCTAGTAAATTACTTTCAATTCCTTCAAGTGCATCCAAATTACAAATTCCTAATATTACCATACAACCTAAGTATCGTAAAGGACTAATTTCTTCACTGATTAGTAATTTTCTAACAGCACTACGAATACCATCGGCACCAACTACAAGATCAGCATTAACTGTTTTAGATTCTCCATTAACAAGAAAGTTTAAGGTTACACCTTGGTCTTCACTTTCTTTAAAATCGACTAATTGATGATTCCAATTTATGGCATTATTTGTATGAAGTTGCTCAAGTAGAGCTAAACGTAAGGATTGTCTAGGGATATGAATATTAGTTCGTTTTGAATTTGTTTTCGAATTAGGATCTAACCATTTTCGCATTCCCCATTCTCCAATTATCTTTCCATCAGAAGTGTGAACAATATGTTTTGTTGAAATTACAGCATCTTTTAAGGATAAGATACCAAATTCTTTCATGGCTTTACTAGCTTGTTGCAAAGTAAGTCCATAGCCTTGCGATCTAGTATTAAAATTAGAATCTCGCTCATAAAGAGTGAAAGGAATACCACGATGAAAACATGCTACAGCTAAAGCTACTCCAGCTATTCCACCACCAATTATAGCAACATTTGGATAATTATTATCAGAAATTGGAAGTTTTTCAGAAAGTTGCAAACCAGATCCATCACAACATTTACAAGAATAAAGTTGACCAATTGGACGAACTGGAATATTTAAATTTCCATTTGATTTGTCAAATTGCTCTACTGCTATTTGATAGCGAAGTCGGGATTTTTTGGATACTTTCTTGCTTTTTTTGCCAAGTCCTTTACAATCAGAACAAGTTATCCAGATTTTCTCTTCTTTTTTGGTATTATTCACTTCTTGATTATGTAATTTTAAAGTACAAATATATCACGATTAATTGAAAGTTTATAACTGTCGATTAATTTATAAAATTATAAAAAAATCCGTCCCGAATTATCGAGACGGATTGAAATTATTACTTTTTATCCTCATTTTTGGTATCCATCATTTCCATGAGTTTCATACCTAATAAACCACTGATACCACCTTCAGAACCATTCGTTCCAGAGATTAAAACATCAGGAATCACTTTAATATTTCCTTTACCTATTTCTTCGGTAATTTTATATTTTGTAAAGTTATCACCACCCATTGCAGAAACTTGTAATTGATACGATTCAGCAGTTGATTTACCAATTGCCATAATTTTTTCAGCTTCAGCTAAACCTGTTTTTGATATTTTTTCAGCTTCAGCGCTTGCGTTTAATTTGGTAGCTTCTGCTTGAGCACCAGCTCTTGCTTTTGTAGCTTCAGCTTCTGCATTAGCTCTCATTTTTGTAGCTTCAGCTTCTGCATTTACGTTTAATTTTAAACTAGTTGCATCTCCTTCAGCTTTCTTAACGGTTGCATCTGCTGTACGTTGTGCAATTTCAACACTTTGAGATGCACGAACAATTTCTTTTTGCATATCGGCAATCGCAGTTTCTTTTTCCATACCTTGACGTTGTTCTTGCGCCATTTTTTGGGTTTGATATGTTTTTTGTTCTTCTTCCGCTAATTTTCTGTCTGTTAGCGTTTTCATTAATGAATCAGGTGGTACAATGTCTCCAATTAACGTATCAACAGCATTTACGTTATACTCATCTAAAACCGTTTTGATGTGATTTTTAGCTGATTCTTGTCTTTCTTTACGAGTACTTAAGAAGGAAATTACGTCGCTATCTTGAGCGGAGTTTCTGAAATAATTTCCAATTGTTGGCTCTAAAACCTGAGAAACTAAATTCGTCATACTTCCAAAACGAGCAATTACTTTTGGCGCTTCGTTAGCAGGAACGTGAATAATTTGTGCTACATCTAAATTAAATGGGAAACCATCTTTTGATCGTACCGTAATTGTAGATAAATTTTTATCTAAATCGTGTGATTCACTTCTTGCATTTGCCCAGTTTAAAACCAAGTTTGTGGTTGGAACAGGTTCTAATTTTGTGGTATATTTATTTAACGCATATTTACCTGGTCCAAGTGGTTCCATCCAAACACCTCGTTGTCCTTTTGAAACGATATTTCCATGTTTAAATGTATCGCCAGTTACATCCTTACCATCTTCACCAATGTATGAAATCACCACACCTACATAACCGATTGGCACATCTGTCATCGGATTTTGTTCAATTTGAAAGGCCCAAGTATTGATGTAATACGAACCAGCCAACATAACTTGTGGTTGTAAACCTCTATTTCCTCCAATTTCTAAAAAGGTATCACCATCTTGAAAATTATTATGTCCTTCTACGTTTTTACCAGCAATTTGACCTTGTTGAATCGGTTCACCATCCAAGGCGGTAACTATTCCAATCATATTTTCATAGATTTTAACTTGATCTATAATTACGATTTCAAATAAATACGTATTGATACGATACGAACCACTCGTAATGAAAGCGGTTTGACGTCCTTTTTGACCACCATTGTCTAAGAAAGCTTTGGCATCTTGAAAATTATCAGATTCTACTTTTCGTGCTAAAATTCTACCTGTTGGAATTTCTTTTCCATCTTTACTTAAAACCAACCCAATTTTACCTTCTGGAATAATGGTAAAAGAAGTCATATCTACTGCATATTGCCAAATCCACATACCCCAATATAAACCTGGAGCTAAAGATTGTGCTTGAAAACCTGCTTCACCTTTAGTCGCTATAATTCTACTATCTGGTAAAGATTTGTCGGCTCCGAAAAGCACGAATTTTTTGGTAACTAAACCAATTTTGTCTTCCGGAACAATAACCATTCCGAAGAATACACGTAAAACAAATTTGTAAAAAATAATAGTAAGTACTAGTAATAGCACCCACCAAAAATCGAAAATTGATGTCATAATAAAATAGTAAAGTTGATAACTGTTTTTTGATTTTTATTCTAAACTGAGATTAAAATGCGGTTAATCTGAGATTGTGCAGTTTCAAATTCTGTAATAAGAATTGTTTTTTGAAAAGTAAGTATTAACACCTATGTGCCATTTGAAGGTCGTTTAAAATAAAAATCTATTATTATACGTAGGTGTAAATAATAAGTTACAAATTTTTTAATATTTATTTTTAGTGAATTTGTAAGTAGTTCTTAATTAATAAATTGTGCTTTTCTGAATAATAAATAAAAAAAACCGTCAAGTTTAGATACAAGACGGTTTTTAAGATGCTTAATAAAAGCTATTTGTTTTTTCCATTTCCTTTTCCTTTTCCATTGCTGTGGCCATTTCCATTTCCTCTGTTACTATTAACTTTATTGTTATTTCGATTATTGTTTCCTTGAATTATGACAACTTTTTTAGGACTCATTTTTTTTGCCTTAACCGCTTTATATTTTACACGATGGTTGGAATTGTAATAATATGGATAAGCTCCATAATAATCTAATTGAATTTGGGGTGCACTTCCTAAGTTTATACTTATGAAAGGAGCAGGAATTGCAACACTTACCAACCAATTACCATTATTTAAATATAAATAATGATGTGTTTGAATATCATAATAAAAATTTTGTTGTGGAAAATAAATATGTCTAGTTTTTGCTCTGTATCCATGAGCTGGCGCCCATTTTGGAGGTTGTGCAAAAGTTGATTCTGGAAGTAAAAATGTAACTAATAATACAAGTATTACGACTATTTTTAAAATTTTTGAGTTAAATGTCTTATTTTTCATAATGTTTAAGTTTTATGATTTAGGATATAAAATTAGTTGATTTGTTGTCAATAGTATTTATATAATATTCAGAAAAACTTATATAATTATTCGTAAAAATTATCCACAAAAAAACCGTCAAGTTTTGCAACAAGACGGTTTTGGTATTTATATAATTCTTCGTAAATCTAAATTCGTAAATCTTAAATATGAATTACTTCATCATAAGCAGCAGCAACAGCTTCCATAACCGCTTCACTCATAGTAGGGTGAGGGTGAACTGCTTTTAATATTTCATGACCAGTAGTTTCTAATTTTCTTGCTACAACTGCTTCAGCAATCATATCTGTAACACCAGCACCAATCATATGGCAACCTAACCATTCACCGTATTTGGCATCGAAAATTACTTTTACGAATCCGTCTGTAGTTCCAGCAGCAGTTGCTTTTCCTGAAGCTGAGAATGGGAATTTACCTACTTTGATATCGTAACCTTTTTCTCTAGCTGCTTTTTCAGTTAAACCTACAGAAGCAATTTCTGGAGTAGCGTATGTACAACCTGGGATGTTTCCGTAATCTAATGGCTCCACGTGTAAACCAGCGATTTTTTCCACACATAAAATTCCTTCAGCAGAAGCCACGTGAGCTAAAGCTTGACCTGGAGTGATATCTCCAATCGCATAATATCCTGGAACATTAGTTTGGTAGAAATCGTTTACTAAGATTTTATCTCTATCAGTTGCAATTCCAACTTCTTCTAAACCAATATTTTCAATGTTAGTTTTAATTCCAACGGCAGAAAGTAAAATTTCAGCTTCTAAAGTTTCTTCTCCTTTAGCTGTTTTTACAGTAGCTTTTACACCATTTCCTGTAGTATCAATTTTCTCTACAGAAGAATTAGTCATAATTTTTACACCCGCTTTTTTCATTGAACGCTCCATTTGTTTAGAAATGTCTTCGTCTTCAACAGGTACAATATTTGGCATAAATTCAACAATCGTAACATCAGTTCCCATTGAGTTATAGAAATGAGCAAATTCCACCCCAATTGCTCCAGAACCTACAATAATCATAGATTTTGGTTGTGTTGGTAAAGTCATTGCTTGTCTGTATCCAATTACTTTTACACCATCTTGTGGTAAGTTTGGTAATTCACGAGAACGAGCTCCAGTAGCAATAATAATGTTGTCAGCTGAATATTCAGTAACTTTTCCGTCAGCGGCAGTCACGTCAATTTTCTTACCTGGTTTTACTTTTCCAAAACCATCGATAACATCAATTTTATTTTTTTTCATTAAGAATTGAACACCTTTGCTCATTCCACCAGCCACATTACGTGAACGGGCAACAACTGCGTTAAAATCTTTATCTACATTATCTACTTTTAATCCGTAGTCAGCAGCATGTTTTAAATAATCGAAAACTTGAGCTGATTTTAGTAATGCTTTTGTTGGAATACAACCCCAATTTAAACAAACGCCACCTAAATTTTCTTTTTCAATAACGGCAACTTTAAATCCTAATTGTGAGGCTCTAATTGCTGTAACATATCCACCAGGACCACTTCCTAAAACTATAATATCGTATTTCATATTTTATTGTGTTTATTTATTATTGTAAAATATGCAGTCGCTTACGCTCGTGTCATAATGTGTGTTTTTCTTGTTTTTTCTGATTGCGAAATTAGTAAATATTTATTTATTTTTACGATACAACTTCGGGTTTTTCAAATTGTGCTTCGTATAATTTTTTATAGTATCCGTTTTCTAGTTTTAATAATTCTTTGTGTTTACCTTTTTCAACGATTAAACCTTTGTCCATCACAATAATAGTATCTGCATTTACGATGGTTGCCAAACGATGCGCGATGATTATTGAAGTTCTTCCTTCAGTTAATGTTTTGGTGGCTTTTTGAATTAATTCTTCTGAATGGGAATCGATAGAAGATGTCGCCTCATCCAAAATCAAAATACTTGGATTACTAATATATGCGCGTAAAAAGGCAATTAATTGGCGTTGTCCAGAAGATAACATCACACCACGTTCTTTTACATCATAATCGTATCCGTTGGGTAAAGACATTAAGAAATCGTGAATTCCGATTTTCTTCGCAGCTTCATAAACATCTTCTCTTTTAATGTTTTCATCGAAAAGGGTAATATTATTGTAAATGGAATCGGCAAACAAGAAAACATCTTGTAAAACCATGGCAATTTCTTTTCGAAGAGTTTCTAAAGTATAATCGTTAATATTAATGTTGTCGATTAAAATTTTCCCCGAATCTATTTCGTAAAAACGATTTAATAAATTGATGATAGTCGATTTTCCCGCACCAGTAGCACCAACAATAGCAACGGTTTCGGCTTCTTTGACTTCAAGATTGATACCTTTTAGAATTTCTTCATTTTTAAGATAACTGAATCGTACGTTTTCAATTTTGATATTACCATTGAATTTTTCAGTATGAATCGTTCCATCATTTTGAACTTCTACATCCGATTCTAAAATTTCAAAAACTCTATCCGCCGCAACAATTCCCATTTGCATCACGTTGAATTTATCCGCAATTTGACGTAATGGATTGTACAACATGGAAATGTACATATTGAACGAAATTAGTTGTCCAACACTAGTTTCTGTATCGCCGTTAATGATAAATAACGCACCGAAATAGACTACTAAACCTAAAGTAATACTTGAAATAATATCAGCAATAGGGAAGAAGATACTATTGTATAAAATATTCTTCAACCAAGCTTTATTGTGCTTATGGTTAATTTCTTTAAATTTCTCTAATTCAATTTGCTCTCTATTAAACAATTGAACAATTTTCATTCCGGTTAATCGCTCTTGAATAAAGGTATTTAAATTGGCCACTTCATTACGTACTTCGTTAAAAGCTACTTTCATTTTTTTGTTGAAAATGTTTGTCGCAATTAAAATAACGGGCATAATTAATAGAACAATAGCTGTAATTTTCCAGTTGATAATCAGCATAAAAGCTAAGACGATAATCATTTTTAAAAAATCACTGACAATCATAAACAAACCTTGACTGAAAATACTGGCAATATTTTCCATATCGGAAACACAACGCGTAATAAGTTTTCCAACGGGTTCATTGTCAAAATATTTGGTTTTGAAACTGGCTAAATGTGCGAAAAGTTTTTCTCTAATGACTTTAACAATATCTTGTCCTAACCAACTTGAAACATAAACGAAGAAATATTGCGCGACAACCTCTAAAATCAGTATAAAAAGCATTAATGCTACCAATATTTTAATGTTGTAAGCGTTATTGCCATCTTGAAGAATAAAACTCATTACATTTAGAAAATAATCCTGAATTACATTGGTTTCTTTACCTGAATTTACGAAGTATTTATCGATAGTAATATTTAAAACCAAAGGTCTTAATGCGGCAACAATAGCCAAAAAAATAGCCCAAAAAGCAACGCTAACTAGTTTGCTTTTAAATGGCTTGGCATATTGTAATACTTTTTTAAAAGAGGATGATTTTAAAACGCTCATTTGGCTTATATGATTTTTAAAGGCTAAAGATAAGGATATTTTACTTTTGTTAGATATAATCCGTGAGCAGGAACTGAAAAACCGGCTTTATTTCTGCTTTTGCTTTCAATAATGTTTCTGAAATCTGACAAAGATGTTTTGTGAATACCAACATTTATTAGTGTTCCCACGATGGCACGAACCATATTTCGCAAAAATCTATCAGCCGTGATTGTAAAAATAATTTGATTTTCATTTTGTTGCCAATGTGCTTCTGTAATTTTACAATTGAAGGTTCTTACATCGGTATGAATTTTAGAAAAGCATTCAAAATCAATGTATTCGAAAAGTATTTTACTCGCTTCATTCATTAAATCTAAATCTAATTTATGATGCACTTTCCAACTTCCTTCAGAATTAAAAACATCTTTAAAGGTGTTGATGTGATATTCGTAGGTTCTACTCGTAGCATCAAAACGGGCATGAGCATCAGATTTTACTTCGATAATATTGAAAATGGCAATATCTTTTGGTAAAAACGAGTTTAATTTCTGAATCGTATTTGTAACATCAAACTCAACTTCTGTATCAAAATGCGCGAACATTTGTTTGGCGTGAACACCAGAATCAGTACGTCCAGCACCAACAATTTCAATCTTTTCTCTAAGTAATAAAGATAAAGATTTATCTAAAGTTTCCTGAATTGAAATGGCATTCGGTTGCACTTGAAACCCAAAATATTCTTTTCCGTTATAGGCAAATTCGATGAAGTATCTCAATTCTTATAATTTAGTTTGGCAAAAATAATGTTTTTCAATGGCAATATCAAATTCATTTTTTTTAACACAGATTGGAGAAATTATAAAAATTATTAAAATTTCTTTAATCTGTGTTAAAAAGTTTAAATATCATTCTTGTCTTAGTTTCTTAGTGGTAAAACTTTTTTACAACTTTATTACTTTTGCCTTTTTACTTGGCTCTTTAAAATCTTACTTTTGTCTTATGAAAAAAATACTCTTACTTTCAGATACGCACAGTCACATTGACGCAACCATTTTAAAATACGTAAAATTAGCAGATGAAGTTTGGCATGCGGGTGATATTGGCGATTTAAAAGTTACAGATACGATTAAAAAACTAAAACCTTTACGTGCTGTTTTTGGTAACATTGACAATCATGAAGCGCGTTTAGAATTCCCTTTAAACAATCGTTTTTTCTGCGAAGGTGTAGAGGTTTTGATTACTCATATTGGCGGTTATCCAGGAAAATATAGTCCTGCAATTAGAGAAGAGATAACTAAAAATCCACCAAAATTATTTATTTGTGGCCATTCACATATATTAAAAGTGATGTTCGATAAGAAACTAAACTGTTTACATATGAATCCTGGTGCAGCAGGAATTTCCGGTTTTCATCAAAAAAGAACCATGTTACGATTTGAAATTGATGGCGATAAAATTCAGAGTTTAGAGATTATTGAAATAGGAGACAAGTAAATAAAATTTACGATTTCAGATTTTTGATTTACGAAGTTGAAAGATACAAAACTGAACTAAAAACGAAAATCCGCTTAGTTTTCACTAAACGGATTTTCTACGCACTAATAAGCTAAGATGATAGGTTTATCGTATTCTGTCCACAGATTTTACGAGATCTTCGTCCCTTTTAATTGCCTTGTTGGCCAAAGCAAGAAAAAAGATAGAAAAAATGGGTAGAAGCATCCCAATACCTTTCTCAGAAACTTGCGCTTCTCCAGATAGAGTTAGTGAATGATATACTAATAATCCTATTATAATAAAGTTTAATATCATATTCAGTCTGTTTATCACAAACTGGTTTTGTCTTTTCTTGAAACTAAAAATACTAATAGCAGCTAAAACTGCCGAAATTAAAAATAAACCAATATATAATTTATTGTCTGCTGCAAAAATAGCTGACTTATTTGCAACGGTCCATATATTAATAAAAAAAGGTAAAACACCTGATAGTAAGATACAGATAAATAAATAAACCGATTGAATTCTTTGTAACATTTTTACTTTTTATAGTCACAAAAATATGTTTTCTTTTTTTAAAAAACTATTGTTTTATAATAAAATATTCGTAATATTGCATAGAATAATCGTAAGTACTTCATTATACGATACTTTAAAAGTAAAAAATTCTCATCACAATTTTTTTATTTTATTATCACATTTTTTTCATTTTATTAAGATTAAAAAATCCGTAAACATTTATGTTTGATACATCTACATTAAAAGGGATGAAACTCTCTGATTTGCAAGAAATTGCCAAAGTAGCTAATATTCAAAAATTCAAAACTTTAAAAAAAGATGAATTAATTACTCAGATATTAGACTTACAAAATACTCCTGAACCAAAACCAAAAGCAGAAAAACCTGCAAAAAAAGCACCAGTTGCAAAAGTAGTTAAGGAAGTCAAAGAGGTTCAGGAAGTTCAAGAAATTACTCCAGTTTCTGAGGAAAGTGAAGCGAAAACGCAACGTGCCAGAATCAAGAAACCTACAGCTAAACAAGCCAGTAAAGCTCAAGAAACTTTATCTTTTGAATTAGATGCGGAAATGAAATCAGAAGCTTACAGTCAGCAGCCAAAGAAAGTTGTTGAAGATAAAACCGAAAAAAATGGAAATTCTGACGCTAATGAGAATGCAGAAAATGTTGTAGCAGAACCTTCTAACGAAGAAAAAGCGGAAACAGCTGAACAAGAAAAAAACAATCCCAATCCAAATTTTAAGAAAAATAATAACCAAAATAACAATCCAAAATTTAATAAGAACAACGGAAATAAAAACTTCCGCGAATCTGATTTTGAATTTGACGGAATTATTGAAAGTGAAGGGGTTTTAGAAATGATGCCAGATGGTTATGGTTTCTTACGTTCTTCGGATTATAATTATTTAGCTTCTCCTGACGATATTTATTTATCACAATCTCAAGTTCGTTTATTCGGATTAAAAACAGGAGATACCGTTAAAGGTGTGGTTCGACCTCCAAAAGAAGGAGAGAAATTTTTCCCTTTAGTTAGAGTATTAAAAATCAACGGTCACGATCCACAAGTGATTCGTGATAGAGTTTCTTTCGAACATTTAACACCACTTTTCCCTGAAGAAAGATTCAATTTATCAGGAAAAAACACCTCTATATCTACAAGAATTATCGATATGTTCTCGCCAATTGGTAAAGGACAACGTGCCATGATTGTAGCACAACCAAAAACAGGTAAAACCATGCTATTAAAGGATATTGCCAATTCAATTGCAGCAAACCATCCTGAAGTATATTTAATTGTTTTATTAATTGATGAAAGACCGGAAGAGGTTACCGATATGCAGCGTAGTGTGCGTGCCGAAGTCATTGCTTCTACTTTCGATGAACCTGCAGACCGTCACGTAAAAGTAGCAAACATTGTTTTAGAAAAAGCAAAACGTTTGGTAGAATGCGGACACGATGTAGTGATTTTATTAGATTCAATTACACGTTTGGCAAGAGCTTATAACACAGTTCAACCCGCATCTGGAAAGGTGTTGAGTGGAGGAGTAGATGCCAACGCGTTACAAAAACCAAAACGTTTCTTTGGAGCCGCTCGTAATATTGAAAACGGTGGTTCATTAAGTATTATCGCAACAGCATTAACAGAAACAGGTTCTAAAATGGACGAAGTTATCTTCGAAGAATTTAAAGGAACTGGTAACATGGAATTACAATTAGATAGAAAAATATCTAACAAACGTATTTTCCCAGCTATCGATTTGGTTTCTTCAAGTACGCGTCGTGACGACTTATTATTAGACAAATCAACATTACAACATATGTGGATTTTACGTAAATACTTAGCTGATATGAACCCAGTAGAAGCTATGGAATTTATTGAATCTCGTATCAAAAGAACAAAAAATAACGAAGAGTTTTTAATTTCTATGAATGACTAGAAATTGAAATAATCATATAAAAAAGACCATCAATTTGATGGTCTTTTTTTTTAACTAAATAAACTTGTTCTATGTTGCAAGCCCCAATCTACCATTTTATCCAACACTTCACTTAATCTTTTAGCGGATTCTGTAAGTTCATATTCTACTAAAACGGGTGTGGCATCATAGACTTTTCGAGTAATGACACCATTTAATTCTAATTCTTTCAATTCTTTTGAAAGCATACGTGGTGTTATTTTTCCAATATTTTTCTGAATTTCAGTAAAACGTTTCTTTTCGTACAACAAAGTTCCAATAATAGGTAACTTCCATTTTCCACTTATCACATTCATGGTGTCATTAATTGCCAATACATAATTTATTGGGCAAGCCTTTATTTCACTGATACTTAACTGTTCTA
Organism: Flavobacterium facile; assembly: GCF_036321945.1. Lineage (NCBI taxonomy): Bacteria > Pseudomonadati > Bacteroidota > Flavobacteriia > Flavobacteriales > Flavobacteriaceae > Flavobacterium > Flavobacterium facile. The sequence continues at coordinate 84,083 of NZ_JAZAYT010000029.1, read as the reverse complement.
ATTTCATAACATTTGATTTAGTGGTATACCAAAGTATAGCACTATACTTTAAGATACTAGTATATTTTGTATAGCAAATATAAGTACTTTTGTTGTAGTAAAATAATAAACTTAAAAATATAATAATTATGATTTTAGTTACAGGAGCCACAGGACAATTAGGAAGTCAAATCGTAGAGCATTTGTTAACACAGATTTCTCCAAGTGAAATTGCGGTTTTAGTCAGAAGTGAAGAAAAAGCAAAAGAATTAAAAGAAAAAGGCGTTCAAATTAGAGTAGGAGATTATACCAATCCCAATTCGTTAGTGGAAGCTTTTAAAGAGGTAGAAAAGCTAATTTTAATTTCATCAAATGATTTTAATGACAGAATTGGACAGCACAAAAATGCGATTGATGCAGCAAAAAAAGCAGGAGTAGAGCATATTTTGTACACAAGTATGTCAATGAATGATATCGAAACTTCACCATTAAAAGGGTTTTTAGAAGATCATTACCAAACGGAAGATTACATCAAACAAAATGGTTTTACTTATACGATGTTGCAACATTCGTTATATGCAGATGTCATTCCAATGTTTATTGGTGAACAAGTTTTAGATACAGGTGTCTTTTTCCCAGCGGGTGAGGGTAGAGTAGCCTATGCTTCAAGAACGGATTTAGCGGAAGCGATTTCAAAAATAGTTGTATCAGTTGCATTTGATAATCAGAGTTTACCTTTAACAAACACAGAAAATTATTCTTATACTGATGTAGCAGAAATTTTAACTGAAGTATCAGGAAAAGAAGTCACATACGTGAGTCCAACTCCTGAAGTTTTTGCAGAAACCTTAAAAGGATTTGGTTTACCAGAACCTATTATTCAAATGTCGTTAGGATTTGCAGCCGGAATTAAAAATAACGATTTTGATAAACCCTTCCCAAATTTAGAAACCATTTTAGGAAGAAAACCTCAAACATTGAAAGAGTATTTAAAATCTGTTTATATCAAGTAATAAATCAAAAAAAAAGCCGATTTCACTAAGAAAATCGGCTTTTTACTTTAAAAATATATTGTTACTTCAATCCAGCGATACTTTGCTCGATTGTTGCAATTTTTGCTAAAGCATCTGCTTCTTTTTTGCGTTCGTTTTCAATGATTTCTGGTTTTGCGTTGGCTACAAACTTTTCATTAGATAATTTAACTTGTACCGATTTCAAGAAACCATTAATATAATTTAATTCTTCAGTTAATTTTGCAATTTCTGCTTCCACATCAATGTTTCCAGTAATTGGAATGAAATATTCGTTAGATTTTACTCTATACGATAAAGCACCGTCTACTTTTTCAGTCACGTACATTAAATCTACAATGTTTCCTAATTTCATGATGATAGCATCGAAATAAGAAGAAGCTTTTTCATTATTCACGACTCTTAATTCGATAACATCTTTGAAAGGAATATTTTTATCTTTTCTAATTGTTCTAATTCCAGAAATTACATCCGTTGCGAAATCGAAATCAGCAATTAAAGCTGTATTTACTGAAGTCATTTTCGGATATTCTGCTACAATTAAAGCTTGTTCTGGCGTTCTTTCTGCAATGTGTTGCCAAATTTCTTCCGTTAAGAAAGGCATAAATGGATGTAATAATTTTAAATTATTTTCTAACATTTCAATCGCTTTCTCAAAAGTCGCTTTGTCAATTGGTTGTTGGTATCCAGGCTTAATCATTTCTAAGAACCAAGAACAGAAATCGTCCCAAACTAATTTATAAGTCGCCATTAAAGCTTCCGATAATCTGTATTTTTCGAAATTATCTTCAATTTCTAATAAGGTTTGTTGCAGTTTTGCTTCGTACCATTCAATCGCTACTTTTGAAGATTCAGGTTGTGGAATCGTTTCAGAAACTTCCCAACCTTTAATCAATTTAAACGCATTCCAAATTTTATTCGTAAACGCTTTTCCTTGATTACATAATTCTTCATCAAATAAAATATCATTTCCAGCAGAAGCACTTAATAATAATCCTACACGAACACCATCTGCACCAAATTTCTCAATTAAACCTAATGGTTCAGGAGAATTCCCTAATGATTTAGACATTTTTCGACCTTGACTATCACGAACTAATCCTGTTAAATATATGTTTTTGAAAGGTTTTGCATCAGCATATTCGTAGCCTGCAATAATCATACGCGCTACCCAGAAGAATAAAATATCCGGTCCAGTAACTAAATCGTTTGTTGGATAATAATATTTAAAATCTTCGTTTTCTGGATCCATAATTCCACCAAAAACCGACATTGGCCATAACCATGAAGAGAACCAAGTGTCAAGTGCGTCAGCGTCTTGACGTAAGTCTGAAGTCTGAAGTTGGGAGTTGGAAGTTCTTTCTTTAGCTAAAACTAAAGCCTCTTCAATGTTTTCAGCTACAACGAAATCTTCTTTTCCATCACCGTAGAAATAGGCTGGAATTTGTTGTCCCCACCATAATTGACGAGAAATGTTCCAATCGCGAATATTATTTAACCAATGCGCATACGTATTATTAAAACGACTTGGGTATAATTTGATTTCATCAGATTCTAAAACGGCATGAATTGCTGGTTTTACTAAATCTTCCATTTTTAGGAACCATTGATCTGATAAACGAGGTTCAATTACACATTTTGTTCTTTCAGAAGTTCCAACATTATTAGTGTATGGCTCTACTTTATCTAAAGCATTAATTGAAGTCAATTCTGCTTCAATTTCTTTACGAACTACGAATCTATCTTTACCTTCATAATGTAATCCGAACGAGTTTAAAGTCGCATCTTCATTAAAAATATCAATGATTTCTAAATTGTGCTTGTCACCTAAAGTTTTATCATTAACATCGTGAGCTGGAGTTACTTTTAAACATCCAGTACCGAATTCTAAATCCACATATTCATCTTCAATAATAGGAATAATCTTTCCAGAAATAGGTACGATTGCTTTTTTTCCTTTTAAATTGAAATGTCTTTCATCATTTGGATTGATACAAATAGCAGTATCACCGAAAATAGTTTCAGGTCGAGTAGTGGCAACCACTAAATAATCTGAAGAATTTTCGATTTGATATTTGATATAATATAGTTTTCCTTGGCGTTCTTCAAAAATTACTTCTTCGTCAGATAAAGTAGTTTTCGCTTCAGGATCCCAGTTTACCATTCTGTAACCTCTGTAAATCATACCTTTATTGTATAAATCTACAAACGAACGAATTACAGATGCAGACATGTCAGGATCCATTGTAAATTTAGTTCTGTCCCAATCACAAGAACAACCTAATTGTTTTAGTTGCTCTAAAATGGTTCCACCGTATTTATCTGTCCAATCGTAGGCATGTTTTAAAAACTCTTCACGAGTTAAATCGAATTTATCAATGCCTTCCGATTTTAATTTTGCAACAACTTTAGCTTCAGTAGCAATAGAAGCGTGATCTGTACCAGGAACCCAACACGCATTGAAACCTTTTAAACGCGCACGACGAATTAACACATCTTGAATCGTATTGTTCAACATATGTCCCATGTGTAAAACTCCAGTAACATTTGGTGGAGGAATTACAATAGTATATGGCGTTCTATGATCTGGAGTAGAATGAAAATAATTGTTTTTCATCCAGTACTCGTACCATTTTTGTTCTACGGCTTTGGCATCAAATTGGGCTGGTATCATTTATATCTTGATTTTTGTAAATAAATAAGTCTCTTTGGTATAATTTTTGAATTATATCTGCAAAAGTAATTATATAAAACAGAATAAAAAAAATGTATTTACTTTTTGTTAGTTAGTTTAAATAACATATTTTTACAAATCTCAAATTAATATAAAAATGAAAAAATTAGTACTTATTTTAGGTTTAATGGTAACAGGTTTATCAGCTAATGCACAAAATGGTGCAAAAATTGAATTTAAAGAAGAAACCATTAATTATGGTGAAGTTTATAAAGGTGTTGATTCTGGTAAAAGAACTTTTGAGTTTCAAAACATTGGAAATGAGCCTTTAGTTATCAAAGATGCGAAAAGTAGCTGTGGTTGTACAGTTCCAAGTTTTTCGAAAGAACCAATTGCGCCAGGTAAAACAGGAGTTATTGAAGTACAATACAACATGAATCCAGGACCAATTAGTAAAACCATAACAGTTGAAACTAATGCAGTAAACAAAGATAATGGAATGGTCGCTTTAAGAATTAAAGGTACTGTTTTAGTAAAAGAAGAAAAAAATATTTTAGAAAAAAAGCCTGCTGGGCCAGTTTCTAAATAAAAAAAAAATGATATAAAAAAAGTCCCGAGAAATCGGGACTTTTTTGTTTTACTATAGTTTGATAATTACCAAGCTAAGTTAACTTTTAATTCAAATTCGTCGTTAATTGTTTTGTCTCCTAAGTCAGAGAAAAATGAACCTGAGCCATATTTAATATCATATTTAGTTCTATCAACTTTTAAAGTTGTAGTTGCAGTGTTTCCTTTAACTGTAATATCAAAAGTAATTGGTTTAGTAATTCCTTTGATTGTTAAATCAGCAGTTACAGTATATAAACCTTTTCCTTTTCCGCTAATATTTTTGAAAACTAAGTTGGCTGTTTTGTGTTTTTCAACACCAAAGAAATCTTCAGCTTTTAAATGTCCATCTAAATTTTCTTTACCTTGACCAGCTTTTAAATCGGTAGTATTAATAGTTGTCATGTCAACATTAAAAGTTCCACCTTTTAAAACTTTTCCTTTGAATACTAAAGCACCATCTTGTAAATTGATTGTTCCAGTATGTGAACCCGTTACTTTTTTACCTGTCCAAACGATACCACTTTTTGATACGTTGATTTTTTTTGTTTGTGCATTTGCTGTAAAAGATACTAAAGCTACTAATGCTACTGCAATTGTTTTTAAATTTTTCATTTTTGTTAGATATTTAGTTATTAAATTGTTTCGAATAATTCTGATTTTGGTTTTCTTACTTTAATATAATGTTGAGTGTCATCTTCATCATGTCTGTAACCAACTGTTGCTACTAAAGTGGCATGTAAGCCTTTTTCTTTTAAGCCTAAGATTTCGTCGTATTGATCTGGTACAAAACCTTCCATTGGCGTCACGTCAATTTTTAATTCAGCTGCAGCGTTTAATAAATTCCCTAAAGCTAAATACGTTTGTTTTGCTGTCCAAATATTTTGTTGTTCTGGAGTTAAATTAGTAATATTTCCAATCATAAAATCAGCATAACCTTTTACACTTTCCAATGGAATATTTCAAGTTGTTGCCATATTTTCTGCATAATTATTAATGTAATCTGCATCAATATTTGTAATATTAGCGAAAACTAATAGGTGAGAAGCGTCTACAATTTGACTTTGTCCCCAAGATGCTGGTTGCAATTGTTTTCTAATTTCCTCGTTTTCAATTATTAAAACTTTATACGGTTGTAAACCATATGAAGATGATGATAATTGTATAGCGTCTTTTAAAATTTCTAAATCTGATTCAGATACTTTTTTCTCGCTATTAAATTTTTTTGTGGCATAACGCCAATTCTGATTTTCAATAAATGTGCTCATAATTAATTTCTGTATTTTTCTAATAAATAATTAAGTTGTTCTAATTCTTCTTCTGTTAAATTGCTTGCTAAGCTATTTTCGTGTTCAATTACAATTGGATCTAAAGTTTCTAAAACTTCTAAACCTTTTTCTGTAATTGTAATTTCCATTTTTCTTTTGTTAGATGGACAAACTTTTCGAATTACTAATTCTTTTAGTACCAATTTGTCTACCAATCTAGTCGTATTACTATTTTTAGAAATCATTCTTTCTTGTATAACCGACATGTTTGCAGGTTTTCCTTTCTGACCTCTTAATATTCGTAATACATTATATTGTTCACTTGATAAATCGAAAGGTTTTAATATTTCCAAAAACTTATCACCAATAATACTTCTCGAAAAAGATAAATTCAAGATGACTTTTTTGGCCAATGATAATTCTACTGTACTTTTTATTTCTTCTTCGATTTTCATAACAGTTGTTATTTGTAAGTACAAATGTACTGCTTTTATTTTATTTGTATATACAAATGTTATTAATTTTTTGTTAAATTTAAATTAGAGCTATAAAATAAAGAGAATCAGATGTACAATAGAAAATAAATTTTTATATCTGAATTCTTGTTGTAAATTTGAGCAAAATATAAAATAGATGAATTTAGACCAAAAAGAGTGGTGGGAAGGTTTTTTAGCCACTGAAAACGCAGTAATTTTAGATGTAAGAACAGAAGATGAAGTAGCAAACGGAATTATTCCAGGCGCTATTAATATAGATATTTACAAAGGACAAGGTTTTATTTACCAAGTAGAAGAATTAGATAAAGACAAAACTTATTTTGTATATTGTCTTGCTGGTGGTAGAAGCGCTCAAGCTTGTGGCATTATGAAACAATTAGGTTTTGAAAAAACATACAACCTTGTTGGTGGTATTTCACAATGGGAAGGACCTATTGAAAACTAAATTTAGTCATTTTCCTTAATGAAGAATTATAAAAATTCATTTTTCTATATTACAATTCTAATAGTTTTCTCTAGTATTATTTATTCTATATTACTAAGAGGAAAGGCATTAGAATTTGGCAAAGTTTCTAATGAAATAGTTGTCAAGCATAAATATTTTGATGAATTTGTAAGCTCTATTTTGCATAATATTTTTCATCCATTAGCAATTTTATTAGCACAAATTGTTACTATTATTTTTGTAGCACGTTTTTTTGGTTGGATTTGTCGAAAAATTGGTCAACCTACAGTTATTGGTGAAATGTTAGCAGGTATTGCTTTAGGACCCTCTTTATTTGGAGCTTATTTCCCTGATTTATTTCCAGTTTTATTTCCGCAAGAATCAATTGTGAATTTAAAATTTTTAAGCCAAATTGGTTTAATATTCTTTATGTTCGTAGTAGGAATGGAGCTTGATTTGAAAGTGCTTAGAACAAAAGTAAAAGAGGCTTTTATTATTAGTCATACAAGTATAATTATTTCTTATGCATTAGGATTAGGCTTAGCTACTTTTTTATATAAAGAATTTGCTCCAAAAGGTGTACATTTTATGTCTTTTGGTTTATTTATGGGTGTAGCAATGAGTATTGCTGCATTTCCTGTTTTAGCCAGAATTGTTCAAGAAAGAGGCTTACAAAAAACAAAAATCGGTGCTTTAGTTATTACATGTGCTGCCATTGACGACATAACAGCTTGGTGTTTATTAGCAGCAGTGATTGCTATTGTGAAAGCTGGTTCTGTAGCAAGTTCATTATACATTATCGCAATGGCGATTGGTTATATTGCCTTAATGTTAGTATTGGTTAGACCCTTTTTAAAACATATTGGAGATTTATATAATTCTGCTGAGAAAATTACTAAACCTGTTGTTGCAATTTTCTTTGTAACCTTATTAATTTCTTCTTATTTAACTGAGATTATTGGTATTCACGCTTTGGTTGGTGCTTTTGTAGCTGGTGTAATTATGCCAGATAATATGAAATTTCGAAATATATTTATAGAAAAAGTTGAAGATGTTTCGTTGGTTGTACTTTTGCCCTTGTTTTTTGTTGTAACGGGTTTAAATACTAAAATTGGGTTGCTAAATACTGAATATTTATGGAAAACTACAGGTATAATTGTTTTAGTAGCGGTTGGAGCTAAGTTTTTAAGCAGTACTTTAACAGCTAAATTTGTGGGACAAAATTGGAGAGATAGTTTAACTTTAGGTGCGTTAATGAACACACGTGGTTTAATGGAACTTATCGTTTTAAATATTGGTTTAGAATTAGGAGTGCTTTCACCAAAAATATTTGCAATGATGGTGATTATGGCGCTTTCCACAACTTTTATGACGGGCCCAGCTTTAAATTTAATTGATTTTATCTTTAAAAAACGTAAAAATCTTATTCCAACTAATTCTGATAATTTAGAATATAAAGTTTTAGTTTCATTCGAAAATCCAGAAGATGGTAAGCATTTGTTGAAAGTTGCAAATAATTTTATCAGTATAGATAAGGAAAAACAATCAATTACTGCCATGTACATTTCTTCTACTAATGAAGTTAATCCTTATAAAATTGAAGAATACGAGAGAGAAAGTTTCAAACCCGTATTAAAAGAAGCCAATAAATTAAACCGTAAAGTGGAAACACTTTTTAAAGCTTCTCGCGATATTGATTCAGATATAGTAGAAGTAGGTAATAAAGGAGAATTCGATTTAGTGTTAATCAACATTGGTTCTTCTATCTTTGAAGGAACGCTTTTAGGAAAAGTATTAGGAATTACATCTAAATTCATCAACCCTGAAAATTTATTAAACACGTTTACAAGAAAAGAAAAGTTGTTTGAAATCAATTATTTTGATGACAAAACACAAGCAATCATTAATAAGACAGAAGTGCCATTAGGAATTTATGTCGATAAGAATTTAATTAAAACCGAGAATATTTCCGTAATTTTATTCAATGAAGCAGATCAATTTTTACTAGATTACGTAAAATTACTAAAGAAGAATTCTCAAGCTAAGATTTCAATTTTCGATACGTATGATATTGTAAATGAAGAGAATAAAATCACACATGAAAATGTAAAAGTCATACATTCTTCAAAATTAGAAAAAGATTTCTTAAAAGAACAAGATTTATTAATCATGAGTATTGATAGTTGGAAAAAACTAATTGATACAAGAAGTGTTTGGTTAAACAATACACCATCACTTTTAATAATAAAACCATAATATGTTACAAATAGGTGTTTACCACACATTAAAAATAGATAGAGAAACAAAAGTTGGATTGTTTTTAGTTAACGCGACAGACGATGTTTTGTTGCCAAATAAATACGTGCCAAACGATTTCACTATTGGCGATGACATTACCGTTTTCGTATATTTAGATCACGAAGAGCGTCCAGTTGCTACGACAATTAAACCATTAATTTCATTAAATTCGTTTGCGGTTTTAAAAGTAAATTACATCAATAAGTTTGGTGCCTTTTTAAATTGGGGAATGGAAAAAGATTTGTTTGTTCCCTTCAAAGAACAAGCGCGTCCAATGGAAAAAGACAAGCGTTATATTGTAACGATGTATTTAGACAAACAAACGGGTAGGTTAGCAGCATCGAGCAAAATCAACCAGTTTTTAGATAAAGAGCCTTTAGATATTGAAGTGGGTCAAGAAGTAGATTTAATGGTTTCTCATATTACTGAAATCGGAATCAATGTAATTATCAACGGAAAATTTAGAGGATTGGCGTATCAAAATGAAGTTTTTGAAACGGTTTCTCCAGGATATAAAACCAAAGGTTATATTAAAACGATTCGTCCTGACGGAAAAATTGATGTTTCTTTCCAAAAACAAGGCTTTGAAGCAATTGACGATTCTGCACAACAAGTTTTAGAAGAATTAAAACAAAACGACGGCGTTTTACGTTTGAATGACAACAGTCATCCGGAAGAAATAAAATCGGTTATGAAAATGAGTAAAAAAACATTCAAAAAAGCGATTGGAAGTTTATACAAACAAAAACTAATTGATATCAATAATGAAGGAATTCAGTTGGTGTAATTTCAAAATAAAAAAAACGTCTCGAAATATCGGGACGTTTTTTGTTTTTAATAATTCGTAAATCTAAATTCGTAAATAGTAAATCAAAAACTATTTTCCCCACTCACTCGGATTGCTATTCCAAGATTGTAGGGTTTCTAATTCTTCTTCCGAAACATATTTTTTCTCAACGGCTTTCTCAATTAAGTTTTCGTAATTACTTAACGTGTAAACCTCTAATTTTGCTTCCGAAATCTTTTCTTCAGAAATAGGAAAACCATACGTAAAAATCGCTGCCATACCTTTAACATTAGCGCCTTCATTACGTAAAGCTTCTACTGCCATTAAACTACTTCCACCAGTTGAAATTAAATCTTCTACGACAATTACGGTCTGACCTTTTTGTAAAAAACCTTCCACTTGATTTTGTCTTCCATGCTTTTTAGCTTCTGGTCGAACATACACAAAAGGCAATCCCATAGCTTCTGCTACTAAGATTCCGATACCAATTGCGCCTGTTGCCACACCTGCAATGACGTCTGGACGACCAAATTTGTCTTCAATTTGCTTTACAAATTCATCTCTAATATAATTTCTAACCGCTGGAAACGAAAGCGTTATACGGTTATCACAATAAATTGGACTTTTCCAGCCAGAAGCCCAAGTAAAAGGATTTTTAGAATTCAATTTAATTGCGTTTATTTGTAAAAGCAATTCGGCTGTTTGTTGTGCTGTGTTGTTGTTAAATATCATATTGCAAATGTATAAAGTTTTTGTAAACGAGAAACCACTTTTTTTAACAAATAAGTTTGAAAAGGAAACAAATTTTAAAATTTATTTGTTGGAAACGGTAAATATTCCAAAAGTAATCTCAGAATTATTTTTGAATAAAATACAAAGTGCCTACTTATATCATTCCGATGAAAAGTTGATTATGAAGACTTTGAAATCGAAAATCCCTGTGGCAAAAGCTGGTGGTGGATTGGTATTTAACGCCAATGGAGAAGTTTTGTTTATTTTCAGAAATGGAAAATGGGATTTACCAAAAGGCGGAATCGAAAAAGAGGAAACCATGGAAAACGCAGCCATGCGTGAAGTAGAAGAAGAAACCGGAGTTTCAGGATTAAAAATCACAGAAAAATTACAAAAAACATACCATGTATTTAAACGTAACGGAGTTTTTAAATTAAAAATCACCTATTGGTTCAAAATGGAAACCAATTACACAGGACCAACTTGTCCGCAAGAAAAAGAAGGAATCTCAAAAGCCGTTTGGCTAAAACCCTCAGAAATTGAAGCCGCTTTAGGTAATTCTTACGAAAATATCAAGTTGTTGTTTGAAAATAAAAATGCTAATGTGTCAATTGTAAAATAAGACAATGATGTGCCAATTAAAATACTATTTTAGAATATTGGTACATTGATAATTGAAAATTTTCAAATTATCAATTCACTCTAAAAACAGGATACATCATATACGCTTTTTCAAAGTATTTCGAATGTTTGTACACCCAATATAATTGATCTCCGCCGTTTTCTGCAAAAGCTTTATCCGTTTGTTTTTTAGTTTCGAATTCTTGTTTTAAAGTTGGGTTTTCGTCTAAAATTTGTTTCGCTAAATCTTCAAAAACATAACTAGAATAGCCTTCTTTTTGTTGCAAAATCGTATCGAAGAAATTCCAATTGAAATACGAATCAACCGCTTCTGGTTCTAAAGTTTCTAACAAATATTTCACACCTAATTGATTGGTAGAAATTTTATAATCACCCGCTCTAAATTCCATCTTTTCAGTACTTTTTGTGACAGTAGTATTATAATGTCCATAATGACCTTCATAGGCATTTTTAGAAGTTTGATATGTGTCAATTTTATAAATTTCGACTTCAATTATTTCATTTTTAGAAACTTGTGTCATTTCTATGTTGTTCAATTTCAATAACTCAATAATTTGCCATTGACTTTGTGGCACTACATAATATTTCGGTATAGTTACAAATTTCGTGGGTTTGTAATTTCCATAAAACGGAATTTTTTTGGTAAAAGGTTTATTTTTATCATAAAACAATCTGTCTTTTCCAGAGATTTCACTTGGTTTGTAACCGCCTTCAAAACCTTTAAAATCTATATAAGATACTTTTGTAGAATCAATCGCCCAATGTAATGGATATTGGTTTCCAGCTTTAAAACTTTCTAAATTGTCTTTTCTTACTTGTTTGATTTTTTCCCAATTCGCATCGGTATAATTAATCGCCGTTACCATAAATTCATAAGTCGTTTTCACTCGGTCTTTATAAGGCTTTAACATATGCGTTTCTGGTACAAATCCTAAAGTATTAAATAGAGTAGTGTAGCCAGTGGCATAACGTGGAGTATCAGTAAATTGTTCGTAACCTAAATCAGGTTTTGCGCCGTGAATATTTACATATGGAACCACATCAATTTTCTTTTTCTGCATGTCTTTTACCATTTCTGGATACATTTCATTTTTGAAAAAGTTACCTAATTTCTCGCCTAAACGTTCGTGCTGAGTAGCAATACAAGTAAAAGTATATTGGTAATCAGCGCCATTTGACACGTGATTGTCTAAAAAAACATCCGGTTTAACTGTATGAAATAATTCTTGAAAACTTCTAGAATTTCGAGTGTCAGATTTAATAAAATCTCTATTTAAATCGTAATTTCTACCATTTCCTCTAAATCCGTAGGCTTCTGGTCCATTTTGATTGGCTCTTGAAAACGAATTTCTATTCAACATTCCGTCAATATTATATACTGGAATTGCTACAACGATAGTGTTTTTAGGCACTTTTATTTTTGAATTGGCTAAATCTCGCATCAACATCATTGTGGCATCAATTCCGTCTGGTTCGCCAGGATGAATCCCATTGTTGACTAATATAACCACTTTGTTTTGGTTGAAAGTAAAGTTTTTATTCTCAGAAAAAACCACAATATGTAATGGTTTTCCACTATCGGTTAAACCCATGGTTTTCATTTCAATTTTATCTGAATTTGTATCTAACAATTGATAAAACGAAACACATTCTTCATACGTTGTAGATTGATTTTTATTCCCTTTTTCGAATGGTGTAAGTTGGTTATTTTGAGCGTTTACTAACAGTGAAGCAAACATAAATAGAACAATAAAACGCATAGTTATATATTTGAATTCCAAAAGTAAGAATTATAAATGGCAATTTCAAAGGCAAAAATCAAATTCAAATATTTATAATAACATATAATTGAACATTGAGAAATTGAATATTGGCAAATTAAAATTATCTTTGCCCCATGAATAAAAATTTACATTCCAATAATATACTTTCGAATTTAGGTATCGAAAGTTTAAATAAAATGCAAGTTGCTGCAGAAACATCAATATTGATTGATTCTGACGTAGTATTGCTTTCGCCAACAGGTTCAGGAAAAACATTAGCTTTTTTATTACCCGTTTTTCAACTTTTAGAAGAAGACAATAATAAAGTACAGTGTTTAATTATTGTGCCTTCGCGTGAATTAGGTCTACAAATTGAACAAGTTTGGAAAAAAATGGCGACTACTTTTAAAGTCAATATTTGCTATGGCGGCCATTCTATCGAAACAGAAATAAAAAATTTAAGCAATCCACCAGCAGTTTTAATTGGAACTCCAGGAAGATTAGCTGATCATTTAGAAAGAGAAACGTTTGATCCAAAAAGCATTAAAACGTTAATCTTAGACGAATTTGATAAATCGTTACAATTAGGATTTCATGAAGAAATGCGATACATTATTGGAAAATTAACCAATTTAGAAAAACGTGTTTTAGTTTCTGCAACGGATGGAGTAGAAGTTCCAAAATATACGAGAATTGAAAAACCTAATGTTTTAAATTATATCGATAAGAAAAAGACTGAAACTAATTTAGATTTTAAATTAGTGATTTCTAAAGAGAAAGATAAGGTTAATTCATTATTTCATTTAATCTGCTCGTTGAAATCTCAGAATGCAATTATTTTCTGTAATCATCGTGAAGCGGTAGAAAGAATTAGCGATTATTTGAACGATAAAGGTATTTTCTCTGTTTTTTATCATGGTGGTTTAGAACAAGAAGAACGAGAACGCGCTTTAATTCAATTTAGAAACGGAAGTATTTCGTATTTAATCACAACCGATTTAGGGGCTCGTGGATTAGATATTCCAGAAATGAAAAATGTAATTCATTATCATTTACCTTCAAAAGTGGATGAATTTACACATAGAAATGGTCGTACCGCTCGTATGATGGCTTCTGGAACGGCTTATATTATCATTCACGAAAGTGAGAAAAAAGTCGATTATATCGATTATGATATGAAAAAAATTGACGTATCCAATTATAGTGTCATTCCGAAACCGCCAGAATATAAAACCATTTATATTAGTGGTGGAAAGAAAAACAAACTAAACAAAATTGATATTGTAGGTTTCTTTTCTCAAAAAGGAAAATTAGAAAAAGGTGATTTAGGTTTAATTGAAGTTAAAGATTTCGTATCGTTTGCAGCAGTAAAATATGCTAAAGTGGCGCCATTACTTCAAAATATTAAGGACGAAAAAATGAAAGGCAAAAAATATAAAATAGAAGTTGCCCGAGACGTTGTTAAAAACGCATTAGAAGATTAAATAAAATAAAAAACCTTCAAGAAGATAAACTTGAAGGTTTTTTTATGCTTTATATTTTGCAAACTACCGAATCTGGTACAAAAGGCGAAGCATCGCCACCATTTCTTAACACATCACGAACAATACTTGATGAAATATAAGACGTATTTGCTGCTGTTAATAAAAACACAGTTTCAATTTTAGACAAACGTCTGTTCGTATGTGCGATGGCTTTTTCGAATTCAAAATCGGCTGGATTTCGTAAACCACGTAAAATAAATTGTGCTTTTTCTTTTTTACATAAATCGATGGTTAAACCCGTGTAAGTGATTACTCGAACTTTTGGTTCGTCTTTAAATGTTTCTTCGATAAAACGTTTTCTATCTTCTAAAGCGAACATGTATTTCTTCTCGGCATTTACACCAATTGCGACAATTACTTCATCAAATAATGAAATACCGCGTTTAATAATATCGTAATGTCCGTTTGTAATAGGGTCAAACGAACCAGGGAATATTGCTTTTCTCATAATAAATATTTGATTCCGCTGGAATCTGAAATGATTGATTTTCTGTTTTTTATTCTCTATATTCTATTTTTTCCAAATTGGTTTTCTTTCCAAAGCCAATTTAATTTCGTTATCTAATAAATCCGAAAAGTTTAAATTCGCATACGCCGCTTGTTGCGGAAAAATACTTTGCGGACTCAATCCTGGATTGGTATTAATTTCAATAAAATGAGGAATATCGTTCATCACAATAAAATCGATACGAGAAAAACCTTGCATTCCTAAGGCTTCATAAATTTTTGCGGTAGATTCAAATACTTTATTTTCAACTTCTTTAGATAATCTAGCTGGAGTAATTTCGTTTGATTTTCCTAAATATTTGGCTTCGTAATCAAAAAAATCATTTTCTGAAATAATTTCTGTTGTTCCTAAAACTTTAGTAACTCCGTTTAATTTCATCACACCAACTGAAATCTCCGTTCCTTTTAACTGTGATTCTATTAAAATATCTTTGTCTTCCGCAAATGCAAATTCCAAGGCTTTATCTAATTCTGATAGTTCTTTTACCATTGAAACTCCTAAACTACTTCCAGATTGATTTGGTTTCACAAAAAATGGAAAACCTAATGTATCAGCAATTTTTTGACCATCAATTTGTTGTCCTTTCGATAAATAAATCGAATTTGCTTTCGGAATATCGAATTTTCCTAATACTGAAAGCGTATCACGTTTGCTAAAAGTAAGCGCACTTTGGTAAAATCCACAACCAGTATAAGGTAAATCAATCAATTCCCAATACGATTGTAAATGTCCATCTTCTCCTGGAGTTCCGTGAATGGTGTTTACGGCAACATCAAACTTAATGGTATTTCCATTGTTCTCAAATGAAAAATCAGCTCGATTAATTGGAAATTTTTTATCCTCTATTTTCACATACCAACCTTCATTTAAGATGTGTACTTCAAAAACTTGGTATTTATCTTTATTTAAGTTATTCAAAATAAGTTGTCCGCTTCTTAAAGAAATTACAGATTCGTCTGAATATCCGCCCATTACAACTGCTACGTTCATAAAAAAATATTTGTTTCGGTTTTATACAAAATTATCATAAAATGTTTTACTTTTCTTATATTTGCCAAAATATATTTCAATGAGTTTAAGAAAGTTTTTAACCAGTTTTGCCTTTTTCAAAAATTTATTTTTTGCATTAGTTATAGTTGTCGTGTTTTTAGTGGTGTTTGTGAAGTTTTTAGACTTCAGTACGAACCACGGAGAAGAAATTACAGTAGCTAATTTATCTAAAATGAAATTAGAAGTTGCAGAAGAAAAACTAGACGAAGAAGGATTAGAAGTCTTTTTATTAGACACTGTCGAATTTCGTCCAGAATTTCCACCTTATACAATTGTGGAACAAGATCCAATTGCTGGTTCTAAAGTGAAAGATGGTCGTAAAATTTACGTAAAATTAAATGCTGGTGGTTATGCTATGATAACTTTCCCAGATTTAAAAAACAAAACATTCCGCCAAGCCACAAATGCATTAAGAGCTTTAGGTTTAGTGGAAGGTGAATTAAAATATGTTCCAGATTTAGCAAAAGATATTGTTTTAGAAGTTTCTTATAATGGAAAACCTGTAAAAGCAGGAGATAAGTTAATGAAAAATTCTAAAATTGATTTTGTTTTAGGTGATGGAAAAGACATGTTTAATGATGCAGATTTAGATTCTTTAAACGTTGAAGAACAAAATATAGAAATTGATACTACGAAATAATGCAAGAATTTATAGATGAGAATGAAACGGCTGATGAAGATTTATATGAACACCATCGGTTTGAAATAGCAAAAGGACAACAAGCTACGCGTATTGATGTTTTTTTGATGAATAGCATTGAAAATACAACAAGAAGTAAAATACAAAAAGCGGCAGAATCAGGAAATATTTTCGTGAACGATGTGGCTGTAAAATCGAATTATAAAGTCAAACCAGACGATATAATCCGTGTGATGTTAGAACATCCACCGTATGAACATTTACTGAAAGGTGAAAATATTCCAATTGATATTGTTTATGAAGATGAACAAGTATTAGTAGTAAACAAACCTGCAGGAATGGTAGTACATCCTGGACATGGTAATTACTCTGGAACTTTAGTGAATGCTTTGGCATATCATTTTGATAATTTACCAATGAACAGTAGCGAAAGACCTGGATTAGTTCATAGAATTGATAAAGATACTTCTGGACTTTTAGTCGTTGCCAAAACAGAAGAAGCCATGTTGCATTTGACGAAACAATTTGCTGCAAAAACTTCAGAACGTGAATATTACGCAATTGTTTGGGGAAATATTGAAGAAGATGAAGGTACAATTGAAGGAAACATTGACCGTCATCCCATAAACAGAATGCAAATGCACGTTTTTCCAGAAGGCGAACAAGGAAAACCAGCGATTACTCATTTTAAAGTTTTGGAACGTTTTGGATATGTAACTGTAGTTTCTTGCCAATTAGAAACGGGAAGAACACACCAAATTCGTGTACACATGAAATATATTGGACATACTCTTTTTAATGATGAACGATATGGTGGTGATAAAATTTTAAAAGGAACAACTTTTACGAAGTACAAACAATTTATAGATAATTGCTTCAAAACCTTACCAAGACAAGCACTTCATGCGAGAACATTAGGTTTTGAACATCCTGTAACTGGAGAATTTTTACGTTTTACAAGTGAAATTCCTGAAGAAATAACGTCTTGTATTGAAAAATGGAGAAATTATAGTAAAGCGGTTCAGTTTGATGATGAAAATTAGAATGTAAAATGTTTTAAATATAGAAACCCTCCAAGAGTTCCAAACTCTTGGAGGGTTTTCATTTATTATTCAACCTCAGGAAAATCTCTATACGCGTAATATTGTAACACTTCTTCAATCGCTAATTGTAAAGCTTTATTAATATGTACATAAACATTTCCTAATCGAAAATCTATTTGAGATAAATTCATGTAATAATCTGTGAAAATTGGAACAGATAAACCGTTATTAATCGCTTCGTTGGTTTTGTTGTAATTATCGGTTTGTTGTTCTTTAATGATGGAACAAGTTGCCAATCGTAGTTGCGCAAATTTATCTTTAGTCGCACCATAACCAAATAATCTACAAACTAAACCTCTATATTTATAGGTATTGCAACTTCCGTTTTGTAAATCTAAATCGGAAATCGGATTGTAATTATAGCAAATAGGGTTGGAGTGATTGTTTAATTTTTCGAGAATGTTTTCTGCTTCACCCGTTTTAAACAAGTGAAAAGCCCACGGTAAAAATTCTAAAGGAGAAGCTTCCATAGTTGGATTCGTACAACACTTTCCGCAACCTGCGTTGCAAAATAAATGAGTTGTGGCGGTAAAGGTTTTTAATTCTTCTTCCAAGCGACTGAATAAAACTTCAATTTCTTGGACTTTACTTTCTATGGACATTCTTTTTTTGGCGAATTTACGTTTAAAATAAATTGCTCACAAATATTAAAAACGTCAATTCGAGTGTTTTTTGTGTAGAGTATCGCAACAGAAAATGTATCGAGAATCGTTTTTATTGATTTTTTTTATTTTCGAACAAAAACGATAAATAAGAATCACTAGAATTAACTAAAATTATCTAAGCAATATTTTTATATCCATTTGGTAATGGTCGGTACGCATAATATTGCAAAACTTCTTCAATTGCGTATTTCAAAGCTTTATTTATAGGTAAAATAATATTTCCTAAATGATGGTCAATTTGCGATAAATTCATGTAATAATCTGTAAAAATTGGAACGGGAAGTCCTTTGTTTATCGAGTCTGTTGAATTTTCGAAATTTTCGGCTTGTTCATTTTTAATTATTGAACAAGTCGCTAAACGCAATTGTCCGTATTTATCTTTTGTGGCACCATACCCAAATAATCTGCAAATTAATCCGCGATAAGGGTAATTACTACAACTACCGTTGACTTTATCTAACAAAGTTAATGGGTTATAAATAAGACAAATTGTGGAAGATTTTATTTCTAATTCGGCTAACACTTTTTCAGCATCACCATTTAAAAATATATGAAAAGCCCAAGGTAAAAATTCTAAAGGCGAAGCTTCTATGTCGAGTTTAGTACAGCATTTTCCACAACCTGCATTACAATGCAACTTGGTTTCAGATTGAAACGTGTTTATTTCAACATCTAACTGACTAAACAAGTTTTCAACAGCGGCAACCTTAATTTCAATGGACATTATTTTTTTACGAATGTACGCTTTAATACTGCCGAAACAGGTTTATATTCCGTTTATTTCAAAAATAAAAAATCCCTAACTACAAAGTAATTAGGGATTTGATATAAATATTAAAAACTAAATTAATTCACAATGATTTTTTTAGTTAAACTTCCGTTTTCTGCAGAAATTTGTAAGAAATAAAACCCTTGAGGTAAATTGTTTAATTTATAGGTGTTTTGATTGAAAATTGGATTTTCAATATCTTTAATTATTTGCCCATTGATATTTACTAAAGTTAATTTAGTGATACTTTCTGTTGTGAAAATTTCAACTTCATTAGTATTTGTTGGGTTAGGGTAGATGCTTACAGCGTTATCAGCTAAGAAAGATTCAGAAGATAGAGCTGCACATTGAGTAGGATATATTTGACATAAATATTCTGGATGATCAATGTATGGATTCCTGTTATTTTGTCTAGCATATATTGCGTTATTTCTTTCTATTTCTCTAGAACTAACAGGATCTTGCATGTGCCATTTTAATAGAATATTTATAAATGTATTTGAATAGACTTGATCAGAAGTACCATTAAACATAGAATACGTAAAACCAGTTACTTGAGTTTCATATCTTGTTCCAAAATACAGTAGCATTCTTGCAATATCGCCTTTAAATTCATTTATTGGTTCAAAAACAGTTCCAACATAACCTGCTGAATAACCTGAATTTAAATTACTTCCTCTTTTTGTACCATTTGTATAAGTATTTGTTGCAGTGCCTACAACCCCAAAAGGTAAATCTCCACGTTGTCCATTCACATATTTATCTGATGGAGCAACAAAATGAGCATCTGAATACATTGGAGTAGCAGAACTAAAAGCTGATTGTGGAATAGTATGTTCTCTATTATATTTATCACATTCTACCGTTCCTCCAGTTCCATTATCTTGATTAATACCGTAAGTGAATGCACATTCAGGACCTGTAGGGTTTTCAGTATACATATCTAACATCGTACCATCGTTTTCATAAAAAGAATCAACATCTGAAGTAGTATAAGTTACATATAAACCTGAATATCCTTGATCTGTAGAGATATGTTCAGAAGCTAAACCATCATTAATATTATCAATAATTTTTCTTAATTGAGTTTTTAATGCATAACCGCTTCCTGTAGCAGAAATATAATAATTAGTTGGTATTGTATTTACTGAATTTACAGACGGAGCCTGCCCAAAACTAAATTGAGCAACTAATAGTAATAGTAGATATTTTTTCATAATTTAGGGGTATTAATTATTTCGAGTTAATAAAGCCATATAAAAACCGTCATAGCCAGATTCATGCGCTAATACTTTTTTATCTTGTACAAAGGTAAAGTTTTTTCCGGTTTCTGTTGTTAAGAATTTTTTTACTTGTTCTTGATTTTCAGATGGTAAGACACTGCAAGTGGCATAAACTAGTTTTCCACCAGGTTTTACAATTGGTGCATAACTTTCTAAAACTTCAGCCTGAACTTTACGAATATTATCAATAAATTCTGGTTTTAGTTTCCATTTGGCATCTGGGTTTCTTTTCAAAACACCTAAACCACTACAAGGCGCATCAATCAGCACTCTATCGGCTTGACCGTGAAGTTTTTTAATGACTTTAGTTGTGTCAATAACACGGTATTCGATATTATGAATTCCGTTTCGTTTCGCACGAATTTTTAATTGTTTTAGTTTGCTTTCATACAAATCCATAGCAATAATTTGCCCTTTGTTTTGCATTAAACAAGCCATGTGAAGTGTTTTTCCACCAGCTCCAGCACAAGTATCCACAACGCGCATTCCTGGCTGAATGTCTAACATATGCGCTACCATTTGAGAAGAAGCGTCTTGTACTTCAAACATTCCGTTTTTAAAAATGTCTGTCATAAAAACATTCGCTCTTTCATCCAATACCAAAGCTTCTGGATAATTTTCTATTGCTTGCGTATGAATGTCTAATTTTAGTAATTCTAACTTTAATGCTTCTTTTGTAGTATTAAGAGTATTAGTACGTAAAATTACTTTTGCAGGTTCATTTTGTGCCTTAATTTCTTTAGACCAAACCGCTTCACCTAATTCTTTTACACCAATTTCATCCATCCAATCTGGAATAGATTCTTTGAATTTTCTGTCTTTTGATAATTCGTCAAATTTACCTTTGATTTTTCTAACTGGTGTACCTTCAAAGTATTTCCAATCAGGTAAAGTATAACCTTTCAATGTTGCCCAAACCGCGAACATTCTCCAAATACCATCTCTATCGAATGGTTCTTTTTTAATCTCAGCAATCTCTGCGTATAAACGTTTCCAACGTACAATATCGTAAATGGTTTCCGCTACGAACTTTCTATCGCTGCTTCCCCATCTTTTGTCTAATTTTAAGGCTCTCGCCACAACTTTATCAGCATATTCTCCTTCATTGAAGATCGCCATTAAAGCGTCTATTACTGCAAAACTAATGTTTCTGTGAAATCTCATGTATTTTAAAAATAAAAAATGCCTGCAAAGATAGTAATTTTATACTAGCAACAAGCGTTTATTGAATCAAATAATAGTTATTAAAAACAAAAAAGCCGACAATTAAGTCGGCTTTTAATTTATCTTCTTCCTCTTCCTGAACTTTCACTATTTCCTCTCGGTTGAGAATTTCCTCTTGGAGCTTCCATTCTTGGTTGAGAACCGCCACCTCTAGGAGATTCCATTCTCGGTTGAGAGTTTCCTCTTGGACTTGAAAAATCCCTTGGAGTATCATTTCCTCTTGGAGTAATTGTTCTGGGTTCCGATTCATTTCTAGGAGTTCCAACATTTGAATTTCCTCTCGGATTATTATTTCCTTTTGGAGTAATTGATCTCGGTTCCGATTCACTTCTAGGAGTTCCAACATTTGAATTTCCTCTAGGTTGTGATTCATTTCTTGGTGTTCCTACCACTGCATTTCCTCTCGGCGTTCCAGTGTTTGTATTTAAATTCCTTGTACCAGGAGTTCGTGTTTTAATTTCTCTATGGTTATCCATTTCATATCTGTTCGAATAACCACTATTTCTGTGAGAGAACGAACGATTTGGGTGATTTCTTTCGTAACCATTTCCTCTTCTGCCATAATAAGCATTGTAAGCCGAATGACATCTTCTGTACGAAACATAATTATAGGAATGTCCGAAATTGATATGAATGGAAATATTGTTTCTATATCTGAAAATAGGATAGGGCGACCAGTAAGAATAATAGGATGGATAATAATCCCAATACCAAGAAGAACAATATGGTCGATAATGATTTACCCAAAACGTGTTATAAATTACTGGAGTATGAACATAAATAGGCTCATATATATAGTCATTCCCATACATATAAACATCTCCAACTACTTGAATTTGAACTCGATTATTACTATCTTTTTCAATTTCAACTGTAGCAACATCTTGAAAAACATCTTTTTCTAAAACGGCTTGAATTACGACAATATGCGCTCTTCCTTCAACAGATTCTACAACACGTAAATAATCTACTTGATTATCATTGTTTAAATCTAAATTCGAAATTTGCGATTTTGGATCGTTTATTCTTCTTTCAAAATCTTCTAAATTGGAAGCATCTCCAAAAATAGAAGCAACTGCTTTTAAATCTAAATTGTCACTTATATCACTGTTGTTTGCAGTCACGGTAGTTTTATCCTGTGCAAATGTAGGAAGGGCTAGTAGTAGTGAGCCTATGACCGAAGTAAATAATCTTGTTTTCATAATATTTAGTATTAAGTTACTTTTCTTTCAATTGTAATTCCAATTATTGTGCCAAAGTTGATTTTATACATTTTGTAATATTCTAAATTATTGTACATTAGCCTAAAATATAGTGTTTATGAGAATTTTAGTTTTGCTTTCATCAATAGTTTTCATTTCGTGTAAATCAACTTTTAAGGTTACGGAGCGAAAAGATATCATTTTAGATTCAGTTTCAATAAGAGCAATTATGCCTATGGATGGTGGCGTTTGGTTTGGAGGAACAAATTCTAAAGCAGGTTTTGTGAGTTTTAATAACGATTCGGAAACTAAAATAGTAAAACTTCAAAAAGAGAAAACCGATTTTAGAAGTATTGGAGCAGATGGTTCCATTTATTTTTTAAATGCTGGAACGCCTGCGAATATGTATCAAATGAGTTTATTTAGACCTAACTACGTTCCAAGTTTAGTTTATTCCGAACAAGGTGAAAAAATTTTTTATGATAGTATGCACATATCTGGCGAATTAGGAGCAATTGTTGGTGATCCTACTGAAAACTGTTTGTCGATATTAATTAAAAGAAAATATAAAGACAAATGGCACAAAATTCCTTGTGACAGCTTACCCAAAACAGTTGAAGGGGAAGCCGCATTTGCAGCTAGTGATACGAATGTTAAAATCTTTGGCGATGAAATTTTTATAATTTCTGGAGGAAAAAAATCAAGGCTATTTAAAAGTGCAGATAAAGGTAAAACTTGGGAAGTATTTGATACACCAATTATTCAAGGGGAAGCTATGACTGGCGCATTTTCTATGGATTTTTTCAATGCCAAAAAAGGAATTATTGTTGGTGGAAATTATGAGAATCAAAAAGACAATTCATCAAATAAAGCGATCACTAAAAATGGTGGAAAAACTTGGAAGTTAGTTGCAGAAAACAAATCGTTTGGCTATGCGAGTTGTGTGCAATACGCACCTTCCAAAAACGGAAAACTTGTTTTTAGTTGTGGAACAAGCGGTGTTTTTTATTCGAATAATGGTGGGAAAAAATGGTTTAAGTTCTTAGAAGATTCTGATTATTACACCATGCGATTCTCTGCACAAGATGTATTAATTTTAGCAGGTAAAAACAAAGTAACCAAAATAAAAATAAGCCATTAATACAAAATCAATGGCTTAAATTGGGTTCAAAATAAAACTAACTTATAATCAGTTTTTATCGTCTTGGTGGAGGAGGATTTCCTCTGCGGTCTTTTAATTTTTCTAATAATTTTCTATGAAATTCTTGTTCTAATTGTTCTAATTTTAAAACCTTTTCTGCTGAAATGACTGGAATTAATTCGGCACGCATTTTCTTTTTTAAAGCCATTACTTCCGCTTCTTTTTCTTCTGCTTCTTCAATTTTTTTTAAAGCTTCTTCATCCGTTCCGTTTCGTTTTTGATGACGAAGTTTCATCTGTGCTTCTTTTAAATTCATTATTTTGCCATCGTACTTATTATAAATAGGCCAAAACTTTTCAGCTTCTTCAGAAGTCAAGGCTAATTTTTGTGAAATAAAAGCAATTTTTAAAGATTTAATTCTTTCTTTTCTATCTTGAAAAGCTTCTTTTCTTGCTTCTAATAATTGAGCTCTTTTTTCAATCATTTCTGCTTTTTTCTTATCAAAAGCAATGGATCTAACTTCAGGATTTAAATTTCTCTTCCCTTTTTTAACTTCAACTAATTGCGCTCTTCTTTTTTCTAATTCAGCCATTTTATTATCCGAATTGTCTTGAGCAAAATTACTAAAACTTAAAAGTAATGAAAATAGTATAATTATTTTTTTCATAATTTAATTTATATTATTTATTTAATTAATAGTTGTTAAATCATTATAAATCAATTCATTTTCTAATTCTGATATATCATTATTATCTAACATTGAACCTACTTCATAGATACCTAATTCTTCTGAATGTATTTCTAGATAACTCATTTCTGCCAACTCATTCTTTTTAGTTTCTACCGAATTATAAAACAATGGCGAAACTATAGTTAGCAATAAAATAGCAGCAATTCCACTTACTTTATACAACGTAGCTTTTAAACTAATTACTTTTGTTTTAGAATGATTTAGTTTACTTAATAATTCTACTTCATTCTTAGCAAAATAATTTTCAGGTACAATAAAACCACTCGTTTCAGGAAGCAAGTTTGCAGTTACTTCACCACTTATTTTTTCGAATAATTTATCTGAAAAAGTATCGAAATAATCAGTTGGAGTCGTAAATCCATTTTTAATTTTATTATTTTCTAAATTTGTTTTCATTTTTGCTGAATTTATTTCAGTTACCTATTAGACCATTTAATTCATAAAAGGTTTAATTCGTTTTTAAATATTCTTCAATTTTTTTTACCGCGTGGTGATAATTTGCTTTTAATCCGCCAACAGATATATCAAGAATTTCACTCATTTTTTCATATTTCATTTCTTCAAAATACTTCATTTTAAACACAAGTTGTTGTTTTTCAGGTAAAATTGCAATCGCTTTTTGTAATTTCAATTGAATTTCATTTCCTTCAAAATACACATCTGATTCTAAATTCATAATGGCTTTTTGTTGCACTTCTTCATTAGAAATCCCTTGTTTTTTGGCGCGTTGTTCAATAAAAGTCAACGATTCGTTTGTGGCAATTCTGTAAATCCAAGAAAACAATTTACTTTCTCCTTTAAAATTTTTAATATTCGAAAAAACTTTAATAAACGTATTTTGTAGCACATCATCAGCATCATCATGATTTAAAACAATATTTCTAATGTGAAAATACAAGGGTTTCTGAAATTGTTGTACCAATTGCTTAAACGCACTATTTTGCGTTTTCGGGTTAATTAAAGCTTCTATAAATAGTTTCTCTTCTTGCAAAATTACAACGGATTTTATTATTTGACTAAAGTTATACAAAAAGGTTTAATTACGAAGTAATTTTTTTAAATTCGCAAAAAATTTAAATCATGCTACAAACGGTTATTTTTGATATGGATGGTGTAATTGTGGATACTGAACCTGTTCATCATTATGCTTATTTTCAACATTTTAAAGAATTGAATATTGAAGTTACGGCAGAAATGTTTTCTACTTTTACAGGAAATTCTACTAAAAATGTTTTTCAAAAAATTAAAGATAATTTCGGAATCACTACAGATACAGAGACTTTAGTACAACGAAAAAGAACTATTTTTAATGAAGCTTTTGATACGAAAGAAGATTTATTTTTATTAGAAGGCGTAGAAGATTTAATTAAAATTTTACACCTTAGAGGTATTCAAATGGTTTTAGCTTCTTCCGCTTCTAAAGTAACGATTGAAAGAGTTTTTAATAGATTTAATTTGAATCAATATTTTTCTCATATTGTTTCTGGTGAAGATTTCCCACAATCGAAACCCAATCCAGCTATTTTTATTGAAGCCGTACGATTATCAAATACACCAAAAGAAAATTGCATTATCATTGAAGATAGTACGAACGGAATTAAAGCAGCACATGCTTCTGGAGTATTTTGCGTTGGATATAAAAGCGTAAATACAAAGAAACAAGACTATAGTTTAGCCAATATCGTAATTGACAGATTTGAAGAATTGGATATAGAGAATGTGTTGGGATAACTAAACACAAACTTACCTCGTTTCAATTCCCCTCCTTTGGAGGGGTGCCCGTAGGGTGGGGTGGTTAAAATGTTGTATAAATATGGCTGAAATTTTAACTTACATTCAAGATATTCCAATTCAAAGAAATTTTATTGAAGATTTGCCTTTCAATATAAAACTTAAAGAAAGGGCCAAAAAATTAAGAAAAGCTGGTAATTTTCCTGAAGTTGTATTTTGGAAACAAGTTCGAGCAAAAACATTTTGGAAAATTGATTTTGATAGACAAAGAATTATTGGTAATTATATTGTTGACTTCTATATTAAAACACTTGGATTAATAATTGAGATTGATGGTTCAAGTCATAATGATAAAGATATTTACGATGAAAAACGAGACTTGTATTTATGTTCTTTAGATTTAAGAATTTATAAAATTTCTAGTTTAAGAGTATTACATGATTTAGAAAATGTAATGAAAGAGTTAGAAAAATTTATAATTGAAAATTATGGTTTAAAATAAAACCACCCCGCCTTTCAGGCACCCCTCCAAAGGAGGGGAAGTATAGCGAAGAAAGATTGTCAAATATAATATTTACCCAACCGCTTCTTTATAAACTCGTAAACATTTTTCTCTGGCTTCTTTGTGATCTACAATTGGATTTGGATAATATGCTGTTTCTAATTCAGGAATCCATTTTTTGATGTATTTTAATTCTTTATCAAATTTTTTAATTTGTTCCGTTGGATTAAAAATTCTGAAATAAGGTGCTGCATCAACTCCAGAACCAGCAGCCCATTGCCAATTTCCGACATTACTAGCTTGTTCGTAATCTAATAATTTTGAAGCAAAATAGGTTTCGCCCCAACGCCAATCGATTAATAAATGTTTGCATAAAAAACTCGCAACCACCATTCTCACGCGATTATGCATGTGTCCAGTCGTATTTAATTCTCTCATTCCAGCATCTACCATTGGATAACCTGTTTTTCCTTCACACCATTTTTGAAATAAAACTTCATCATTCACCCATTTTATTTGATCATATTTGGGTTTGAAACTTTGCGTTTTAGTGTGTGGAAAATGCCATAGAATTTGCATGAAAAATTCTCTCCAAATTAATTCTTTTAAATAGGTTTCATTTTGAAATTTAACCGCATATTGTACTAATTTTCGAATACTTATTGTACCAAATCGTAAATGAATACCAATTAAAGAAGTTCCGTTTTTTAAAGCTGGGAAATTTCTTGTAGCTTCATATTCAGAAACTAATTTTTCTGAAATATTGTATTCTGGTAATGGAATAGTTGTTTTTTCGAAACCGATTTCATTCAATGATAAAAAAGGGTAGGCGTGTGGTGTAATTTTATCTAATAGTGTTTCAGAAGGATAATTAACTAATTTAGTTTCTTTTAATTTCGCTTTCCATTTATTAGAATAAGGTGTATAAACCACATAAGGCAAACCATCGTCTTTAGTAATTTCCGATTTCTCAAAAATTACTTGATCTTTACATGTTTTAAATTCAATTTTGTGTTTTTTGAATAAGTCATTTAATTCAACATCTCTTTTTCTAGCATAAGGTTCATAATCGTGATTGGTATAAACCGAAGTGATTTTATTTTCAGTAAGTAACTTTTCAAAAATATCAATCGGTTTTCCATAAAAAACTGCTAATGACTTATTAATTTTAGCTAATTCGTTATTTATTTTATCTAACTGATTGTGAATAAAAGAAACTCTTGCGTCATTATTTTCTAAATATTGCAATATGCTTTCATCAAAAATAAATATTGGCAAAACAGCTTCATTATCCTGCAAAGCGTGAAATAAAGCGGTATTATCTTCTAAACGTAAATCTCTTCTAAACCAAAAAACAGTCATCTTATTTAATTTCTCCAAAAAGTTCAATTAATTTTTTTCTTCTGTATTCAAATATCTCATTTAATTTTGGTTTCACAATAAATGGATGAACTAATTGTCCTAAAACTCCCATTGGAACTTTATAATCAATACTATCTTCCATTTCAACTCCACCAGGAATTTCCTTGATGAAATGCTTGTGATGCCATAAAGCATAAGGTCCAAAACGTTGTTCATCCACAAAGTATTCACCTTCAACAACATGAGTAATTTCAGTAACCCATTTAGTTTTAATCCCTAATACTGGCGTAACAATGTATTGTATTATTTGTCCAGCAAACATTGGTCGGTCTGCGCCACTTAAAATATCAAAACTCATATATTCTGGAGTAATTGTTTTTAAATTTCTTGGGCTAGATAAAAATTTCCAAGCTTTTTCTTTTGAAATTGGTAAATTTTGTTTCGATTCTAATCTGTATATTTTCATAATTTTATTTTAGTTTTAGAATTGCAAATATACGATTGTTTAATCTTTATTATAAAAAATTAAACAAAATAAATTATTTTATAATTTTATTAACTTTCTATAAATATTAATTACCTTAAATTAGCAAAAAAATATTTTTACTTATGAAAAAATTCATTGCTTTTAGTTTATTATTAATGACTGGAATTTCATCAGCACAAATTTCAATGCCACAAGCGAGTCCAATTTCAAAAGTTGATCAGACTGTTGGGTTAACAAAAATTGAAGTAGATTATCACAGACCAAGTGCAAAAGGAAGAGCCGTTTATGGAGAATTAGTTCCTTATGGGAAAAATTGGAGAACAGGAGCAAATGAAAATACAACAATAACTTTTTCTCAAGATGTAAAGATTGATGGAAAACCATTAGCTCAAGGAACATATGCTTTATATACTACTCCAAAAGCAGACGCCTGGGATATTATTTTTTATAAAGACATTCACAATTGGGGCTTACCAGAAGAGTGGAGTGAGGAGAAAATTGCCTTAAAAACTTCTGCAAAACCAGAAAGTTTAAACAGATTAGTGGAAACTTTTACCATTTCATTTAATAATGTGACAACTGAAGCGGCTAATTTAGAATTATCTTGGGAAAAAACTTTGGTTTCTGTTAAGATTGATGTCCCAACTCAAAAAATAGTTTTAAAAACGATTGAAGATGTCATGAATGGACCTTCAGCAAATGAATATTATACATCTTCTCAATACTATTATCAATCAAATACCGACTTAAACAAAGCTTTAATTTGGATTAATCAAGGTATTGCATTATCTGGTGAAAAAGTTCCATATTGGTACTATAGATTGAAATCGCTAATTCAGTTTAAATTAGGTGATAAAAAAGGTGCTATTGAAAGTGCAAAATTATCTTTAGCAGGAGCAACTGCTGATAAAAATGAAGATTATATCAAACAAAATAAAGATAGTATCGAATTGTGGTCTAAAAAATAATTCGTAACTTTATATATTAAAATAGGGCTGTCTAATTAATAGGAAAACCAACGGTTAAAAATTCTGGATTTACTTCAGAATAAGGTTTTCGAGACTTTTTAGACAGCCTCTTTTTTGTTTAAATTGTTTTCAAACTTTCAATAAAAACATCAATTTCTTCTTTAGTATTGAAATGACTAAACGAAATTCTTAACGAAGGTTTCTTAATATTATCTTCAGATAAAAACTCAGCTAAAACGTGCGACGGCTTTATGCTTCCACTTTGACAAGCACTTCCTCTAGAAACTGCAATTCCTTTCATATCTAAATTGAATAAAATCATAGCTGTTTTTTCTTCAGAAAATGGTAATAAAACATTTAGAATATTATAAAATGTATTTTCTCCATTTATAATAATTCCGTCAAAATTTGCTTGTAATTTCGAAATACAATATTCTTTTAATTCTGCAATATATTCTGTTTCTTCAACCAAATGTTCGTTAGATAAATCAAAAGCTTTTGACATTCCTGCAATTTGGTGAATTGCTTCCGTTCCGGCACGTAATCCTTTTTCTTGTTCACCACCAAATAACATAGGTTGCATAATTCTGTTTTTTCGAATAAAAGCAAAACCAATCCCTTTCGGACCGTGGAATTTATGCGCACTTGCTACTAAAAAATCTAAAGGCGTTTCTTGCAAATCAATCTTCACTTTTCCAATAGATTGCACCGTATCACAATGAAAAATTGCTTTGTATTTTTGACAAATAGCAGTAACTCTATTTAAATCTAAAACAGTTCCAATTTCATTATTCACGTGCATTAAAGTCACTAATGTTGGAATTTCATCATTCAATTTTCTTTCAAAATCAAATAAATCTAAATTTCCATTTGGAAAAACATTGATATACTCTACTTCAATTCCAAATTCTTTTTGCAGATTTAAAACGGTGTATAAAGTCGCGTGATGTTCAATTTTACTAGTTATAATTTTTTTAATTCCATTATTTTTAACCATTTCACGTAAAATCCAATTGGTTCCTTCTGTTGCATTTGCGGTAAAAATAATTTCTTGAGCAGAGCAATTTAAATGCTTAGCTATAGTTTTTCTTGATGTTTCTAAAATAGATTTCGAACTTCTTCCAAAACTATGCGTTGATGACGGATTTCCAAAATCGTGTTGCAAAACATCAACCATCGTATGAATAACTTCTGGGCGTAAAGGTGTGGTTGCGGCGTTATCTAAATATATATTTTTCATTTATTTTATTTTTGTT
Organism: Flavobacterium facile; assembly: GCF_036321945.1. Classification (NCBI taxonomy): domain Bacteria; kingdom Pseudomonadati; phylum Bacteroidota; class Flavobacteriia; order Flavobacteriales; family Flavobacteriaceae; genus Flavobacterium; species Flavobacterium facile. The sequence goes on along the minus strand of NZ_JAZAYT010000029.1, from coordinate 53,175 downwards.
TGATGTAAACTTCCATAGCTCCAAGTCCATATTTTCCGTAGCTTGCTTCTTGTATCACAATGTTTTCGTAGCGTTTTAATAAATATTCTAATTCGCTTTTTAAAACTCCATCACCAACTCCGTGAATTAATACTACACGATTGTATCGCTTAGAAATAGCAAAATCCATAGCACGTTTGGCTTCTTCAAGTTGAATGTTCAGTTTATCGAAGTTTGTTAAATTCTGATTTCTTCCTGTAATTATTTTTTCCAAATGCAAATCGACTTCAAAAACCATTGGGTCTTTTTTACTCAATTTACTTAAAACAGAACCTTTCTTTTTTGGAATTTCTTTTTCGGCTAAAACCTGAGATAAATTGGCTCCAAAGTTTATTTTCGGCGCATCTGAAGCAATTTGAATCAGTTCTTTTTTATAATAAATTAATTCAAAACCATCAGTTGTTTCTACAATTACTCTGTTATCTGTCTCAAAACCAATTACTTTGCCTTCTAAATTATCATCTAGCACTTGTACAACATCTCCTATATTCATCATTTCTCGAATTTAAATCTGCATCAAAAATAAATAATTCAAATTTAATTTGGTAATTAAAATACAACTATATAAATTTGTACCCAATATGAAGAACAGAATTCAAAATACTTGGTGGTGGAATAACTTACAACTTACGTCGTGAGCAAATCCTCTATTGTATTAAATTATACATTTAAAAAAGGCTTGTCATTCACGACAAGCCTTTTTTTATTTTCTAAACTCAACAAAAAACAATGAAAACATATACTTTACATACCAATTCTAAAAAACTGCTAGCTGATACGTTTACGCCAGTTAGTGTTTATTTGAAAATTAGAGATAAATTCCCAAATAGTCTATTATTAGAAAGCTCTGACTATCATGCCAATGACAACAGTTTTTCTTTCATTTGTTTCAATCCAATTGCTAATTTCAGTATCGAAAACAATGTGATAACGAAACAATATCCGGATAATTCAATCGTAAAAACAGACATTCAAAACAAAAATGTAGTGGATGAATTAGCTCAATTTTCTCAGCAATTTATAACCGAATCGGAATCTTTTAAGTTTATCAATAATGGTCTTTTTGGTTATATTTCATATGATGCGATTCAATATTTCGAGAAAATAAATATTAAAGAAAAGTCTCCAGAAAACGAAATTCCATTAATACAATATGCTGTTTATCAAAATATTATTGCTATAAATCATTTTAATAACGAAGCGTATATTTTTTGTCATTCTTATGATGATGTAAACAATATCGCCGAAATTGAACAAGTATTACAAAACAAAAGTTTTGCTTCGTTTAGTTTTAAAAAGGAAAATGAAGTGGTTTCGAATTTAACAGATGAAGAATTTAAAAGAAACGTAACTTTAGCTAAGAAACATTGTTTGCGTGGCGATGTTTTTCAATTGGTGTTATCAAGACGCTTTTCGCAAGAGTTTAAAGGTGATGAATTTAATGTTTACAGAGCTTTAAGAAGTATAAACCCGTCGCCGTATTTGTTTTATTTCGATTATGGAAATTATAAAATTTTTGGATCATCGCCAGAAGCACAGATTATTATAAAAGAAAATGTAGCTGAGATTCATCCAATAGCTGGAACTTTTAAAAGAACTGGTAACGACGAAGAAGACGCACAATTAGCCAAAAAACTTACAGAAGATGCCAAAGAAAATAGCGAACACGTCATGTTAGTTGATTTAGCTAGAAACGATTTGAGTAGAAATTGTAACGAAGTAAAAGTCGAAAAATATAAAGAAGTTCAGTTTTTTTCTCACGTGATTCATTTGGTTTCAAAAGTGACTGGGAAATTGAAAAATTCTAATAATTTTATGAATTTAGTAGCCAATACATTTCCCGCTGGAACTTTAACTGGAGCGCCAAAAGTAAAAGCCATGGAGTTAATTGAAGAAATAGAACAAACGAACAGAAGTTTTTACGGAGGTGCAATTGGTTTTATGGATTTTAATGGAAATTTCAATCACGCAATTATGATTCGTTCCTTTTTAAGTAAAAATCATAAATTGTATTTTCAAGCTGGTGCCGGAATTGTAGAAAGTTCCACAGAAGAAAACGAAACACAAGAAGTATATAATAAGTTAAGTGCTTTGCAAAAAGCTTTAGATTTAGCTGAAACTATTTAATTCTCAATTAGCCAATTTGTCAATTTGTCAATTTGTCAATAAATAAAAAAAATATGAAAATAGCAGTTATAGATAATTACGATAGTTTTACATACAATTTAGTACACTATTTAGACGATTTAGGAGCAGAAGTGACTGTTTTTAGAAACGATGAATTTGAGCTAAAAGAATTAGAGCCTTTTGAAAAAATACTATTGTCGCCAGGACCAGGAATTCCTGATGAAGCAGGTTTACTAAAAGAGGTAATTAAAACCTATGCCAAAACAAAAAGTATTTTTGGAGTTTGTTTAGGTTTACAAGCAATTGGCGAAGTTTTCGGAGGAACACTTACTAATTTAGAAAAAGTATATCACGGCGTAGCTACAAAAGTTTCTAAAACAGAAGACGATTTCATTTTCAATAATTTACCTAATGAAATGGAAGTAGGACGCTATCATTCTTGGGTGATTTCCAACGAGAATTTTCCTCAAAATTTAATCATCACATCAACGGATGCAAACGGACAAATTATGTCAGTAAAACATAGTGTTTACGATGTTCGAGGTGTGCAATATCATCCAGAAAGTGTCTTAACGCCTCATGGAAAAAAAATCTTGGAAAATTGGCTTAGTCATTAAAGAGCCAAGTAAAAAGTAAAAAGAATCAAGTAGGACGATTTATACCTAAAGATCATGAAAAATATAATAAATAGATTAATAAACCACGAAATACTTTCCAAACAGGAAGCTAAATCGACATTAATAGAAATCTCTAACGGAAATTGTAATTCACATCAAATTGCAGCATTTTTAACGGTTTATATGATGCGAAATATTACTATTGAAGAACTTTCAGGTTTTCGCGAAGCTTTGCTAGAATTGTGTATTCCAGTTGATTTTTCAGCGTATGACACCATCGATTTATGCGGAACAGGTGGTGATGGAAAAGACACGTTTAATATTTCAACTTTGTCTTCTTTTATTGTTGCAGGAGCTGGTTACAAGGTTGCAAAACATGGGAATTATGGCGTTTCTTCCATTTCTGGATCGAGTAATGTGATGGAACAAATGGGCGTGAAATTTACAAATGATCAAGAAGTTTTAAGTAGATGTATAGAAGAAGCTAATATTGCGATTTTACATGCGCCTTTATTTCATCCAGCCATGAAAAATGTTGGACCAATTAGAAAGGAATTAGGTGTAAAAACGTTTTTTAACATGCTCGGTCCAATGGTGAATCCATCGTTTCCAAAGTTTCAAATGGTGGGAGTTTTTAGTTTAGAATTGGCCCGAATGTATGCCTATCTATATCAAAAAACAGTTACAAAATATGCTATTCTTCACGGATTAGAAGGTTTTGACGAAGTTTCATTAACTGATAAAGTAAAAATTATTACGAATACAACAGAAACCATCAATTCACCTGCTGATTTTCTTTTTGATACCATTCAATTGTCTGAAATTAAAGGTGGAGATACAGTTGAAGATTCAGCCAAAATATTTCATAAAATTTTAAATGGTGAGGGTTCAGATGCACAAAATAATGTGGTTTTAGTCAACTCAGCTTTAGCCATTCAAACGATTTCTGAATTAAGCTATGCTGATTCTTTAGAGAAAGCAAAAGAAAGTTTATTTAGTAAAATGGCACTTTTAAAATTAAATACACTTATAAAATTAAGCAACTAATGGATATTTTAGAAAAAATTATTGAAGACAAAAGGCGAGAAGTGGAATTGAAAAAATCAATCATTCCTGTTTCTCAATTAGAAAATTCGGTTTTATTTAATTCTAGAACCCATTCGTTAAGTAAATTATTGCAAAATTCTTCTTCTGGAATTATTGCGGAACACAAACGAAAATCGCCATCTAAGCAAACCATAAACTCTTCTTTTACAGTTGAAGAAGTTGTAAAAGGCTATCAAAATGCTGGTGTTTGTGGAATTTCAGTGTTGACAGATATGAAATATTTTGGTGGAAGTTTAGACGATTTATTGTTGGCGAGAGCTTCAGTAACCATTCCTTTATTGCGAAAAGAATTTATCATTGACGAATACCAATTAATTGAAGCCAAAGCACATGGAGCAGATGTAATTCTCTTAATAGCAGCCATTTTAACGCGTCAAGAAATTAAATATTTATCTGAATTTGCGCAATCTTTAGGTTTAGAAGTTTTGTTGGAAGTGCATAATGAAGAAGAATTGCAAAAAGCGATTATGCCAAGTTTAAATATGATTGGTGTAAATAACCGAGATTTAAAAACTTTTGAGGTGAGTTTATCGTATAGTAAAGAGTTAGCTAGTTTAATTCCGAATGAATTTGTAAAAATATCAGAAAGTGGTATTTCCAATGTTGAAGCGGTTAAAGAGTTACAACAATTTGGTTATCAAGGATTTTTAATTGGAGAAAACTTTATGAAAACGGATAACGCTGGTTTTGCTGTGAGTGAATTTATCAAACAGTTATAATAAAAGTAAAACGACCCAGATTAAAGAGATTATATAAATTTTTAGAAATTTCTCCAACCTGTGTTCAAAACGAAAATCTATGTTCACTTTTTTGAGCGAAGCGTCTATTATTTGAATTAAATTCTATGACCCTATGTGTTTCAAAAATTAAAATTAAAAAAATGAAAGTTAAACTAAAAATATGTGGCATGAAATTTCCAGAAAACATTCAGGAAATAGCTCTTTTGCAACCTGATTTTTTAGGCTTTATTTTCTATGAAAATTCGGCTAGAAATTATACAGAAAATTCAATTGTTTCGTTACCAGATTCTATAAAAAAAGTGGGGGTTTTTGTGAATGAAAGACAAGATAAAATCATTCAAATCATTCAAAAGCACCATTTAAATTACATTCAATTACATGGAAATGAAACTGAAAGTTATTGTTTAGAATTAATAAATCAACTTAATCACAATCAGTTAAATACAAAAATAATAAAGGCTTTTTCAGTTGATGATTCTTTTGATTTTCAACGCCTTACTAATTTCCAAATCGTTGATTATTTTTTATTCGATACGAAAGGAAAATTACCTGGCGGAAACGGAACGAAATTCAATTGGCAAATTTTAGACAACTATCATTTAGAAAAACCTTATTTCTTAAGTGGTGGCATTGGAATAGAAGACATTTCAACTATTGCAGCATTTTTAAAAACACCAGCTTCAAAATATTGTTTTGCATTAGATGTAAACAGTCAATTTGAAGTAGAACCTGGATTAAAAAACAAAGAACAATTACAACAATTTAAAACACAACTATATGAGTCAGTTTAAAGTTTCAGAAAAAGGATTTTACGGAAAATTTGGTGGTGCATTTATCCCAGAAATGTTATATCCAAATGTAGAAGAATTACGTACTCAATATCTATCAATCATTGCAGAACCAAGCTTTCAAGAAGAGTATATGTATTTGTTAGAGCAATATGTGGGTCGACCAACTCCTTTGTATTTTGCGAAGCGATTGTCGGAAAAATACAATACCAAAATCTACTTAAAAAGAGAAGATTTATGTCATACTGGTGCACATAAAGTCAACAATACTGTTGGTCAAATTATCTTAGCTAAACGTTTAGGGAAAACTCGAATTATAGCTGAAACAGGAGCAGGGCAACATGGTGTAGCAACCGCAACGGTTTGTGCTTTAATGGGTATGGAATGTATCGTTTATATGGGAGAAGTTGACATTGAACGTCAAGCACCAAATGTAGCACGAATGAAAATGCTTGGCGCAGAAGTTCGTCCGGCAACTTCAGGTTCAAAAACCTTAAAAGACGCTACAAATGAAGCCATTCGAGATTGGATCAACAACCCAACGGATACGTTTTATATCATTGGATCAGTAGTTGGGCCACATCCTTATCCAGACATGGTAGCGAAATTTCAAAGTATTATTTCAAAGGAAATTAAATCGCAATTATTAACGCAAGAAGGCACAGAATATCCAAATTATGTGATTGCTTGTGTTGGAGGTGGAAGTAATGCTGCTGGTGCTTTTTACGAATTTTTAGATGACAAACTAGTTGGTTTAATTGCTGTTGAAGCAGCTGGACATGGCGTAGATTCTGGAGAAAGTGCTGCGACATCTGTTTTAGGAAAAATTGGAATTATTCACGGAAGTCGCACTTTATTAATGCAAACAGAAGACGGACAAATTACTGAGCCTTATTCTATTTCTGCAGGTTTAGATTATCCAGGAGTTGGACCGCTTCATGCACATTTGAATGATACTGGTCGTGCCGAATTCATTGCTATTACAGATGAAGATGCCATGAATTCTGGATTAGAAATTTCTAAAATGGAAGGTATTATTCCAGCTATTGAAACCGCTCATGCTTTTGCTGTTTTAGATAAAAAACAATTCAAACCAACAGATATTGTGGTGATTAATTTATCTGGTCGTGGCGATAAAGATTTGAATACATACATTAATTATTTTAATTTCTAGAAAATATGAATAGAATCAATCAAAAATTACAGGAAAACAAAAAATTACTTTCTATTTATTTTACAGCAGGATATCCAAATTTAAATGACACGGTTTCAATTATTCAAGAATTGGAAAAAAGTGGCGTAGATATGATAGAAATTGGTTTGCCTTTTTCAGATCCTTTGGCAGACGGACCAACTATTCAGGAAAGTTCTACTCAAGCTATTGAAAATGGAATGACAACTAAATTGCTTTTCGAACAGTTGAAAGATATTCGTAAAACTGTAGAAATTCCTTTGATAATTATGGGGTATTTTAATCCTATGATGCAATTTGGAGTGGAAAATTTCTGCCAACAATGTAATGAAGTTGGTATTGATGGTTTAATTATTCCGGATTTGCCTTTAGAAGAATATCTTTCGGAATATCAAGCTATTTTCGAAAAATATAACTTAAAAAATGTGTTTTTAATCACACCTCAAACTTCAAACGAACGCATTTTACAAATCGATTCGGTATCTGATAGTTTTATTTATATGGTGAGTTCAGCTGCGGTTACTGGAAGTCAATCTGGTTTTGGAACGGAACAAATGAACTATTTTGAACGCATTTCGAATCTAAATTTAAAAAATCTACAAATTATCGGATTTGGAATTAATAATAAGGAAACTTTTGAGCAAGCAACTTCTTATCAAAAAGGGGCAATTATTGGAAGTGCGTTTATAAAATTTATAACAAATAATGCTATTGATAAAATTGGTGAATTTGTTCAGAAAATTAGAAACTAAAAAACATTTAATTAATCTTTTGGTAATAAAACAGACTAGTTTCTTGTCAAAACAAACCAAATTAATAATGTTATATATAGATAAACACATAGAATTTTACATTTTTTTGTTTTTAGAATGATACTATTTTAATGTTCGACAGTGAATTTTGTAGCAATTAAAAAACTACATAACAATGTCGAAAAATTATCTAACAAAAAATCAATTATTACTGTGTTTAGTAATGGTAACGTCTTTTTCTTGGGGACAAAATTTAGTTCATTATTGGAACTTTAACAACAATGCTTCAGTGGCAACAATCACAACTCCTTCTCAAACTGTTGGTGGTGCTAATTTAGTTGCAATTGCAGGTGGAATTAGTACGATAGATTTTGCTGGTGGAACAGGTCAAAACTTTAATCTTTTAAATCTAAATGCCAAAAACAGTGATGTTTCTGGAACTCATTTACGTTTTAATGATCCCATTGGTGGCGCTTTAGAGTTTGCTTTACCAACTTCAGGTTATGAAAATATAGTGGTGAAATTTGCAACTCGTCGTTCAGGTTCTGGAGCTGGAACACAATCTTGGTCGTATTCTTTAGATGGAACAACTTATGTTCCTTTTACAACAATAACTCCAAATAATGGAGATCCAGCTTTAGCAACTTTAGATTTTACTGCAATTTCTGGCGCAAATAATAACGCCAATTTTAAACTAAAAGTAGAATTTTCACAAGGAGCTGGTGGAACAGTTGGAAACAATCGTTTTGATAACTTTACTTTGGAAGGAAATACAACTGGTGGTGGAGATACAACAGCACCAATTACTACAATTTTACCAGTAAATGCGGCAACAAATGTGGCGACAACAATAAATCCAACTATTAGTTTCAATGAAGCCATTCGTTTAGTTGACGATAATGCCATAACAAATACGAATGTTGATGCTTTAGTAGAATTACGATTGAATAATGCTTCAGGAGCAATTGTTCCTTTTGATGCTACGATTACTGGAAATGTGATTACAATAATTCCTGCTTCGATTTTAAATAACGGTCAACAATATTATGTGGCTTTATTACCAAATACAATAGAAGATTTAAGTAATAATGCAGTTTCAACAACACAATCAGCAACATTTACAACAGGAAATCCAAGTGTTGCTTTCGCTTCTAATTTTATTAAAACTAATGAAGGAGCAACACTTTCTTTTGTGATTAATTTAACGAGTCCAGCAACTTCTTCTGTGGATTTAGTGGTGAAATCAAGTCCTTTTAGTACGGCTGATTTTAGTGATATTGTTTTAACTACCCAAACATTAAATTTTACAAGTTCAAGTACATTAACTCAAACTATTACTATTCCAATAGTAGATGATGCTTTAATTGAACAACAAGCAGAATACTTTGTTTTAAGTTTAGAGAATCCAGTTGGAGTTACCATTTCTGGAAATTCATTTGCAACGATTTATATTATTGATAACGATAATGTAGCGCCAATTCCTTCACAAGAAATTGAATTAAATTATATTGGAAGTTTTGATCCATCAGGTGCTAGTACAAGTACTTGTGAAATCGTAGTTCACGATCCAGCATCGCAACGTTTATTCACAACAAGTGCTGTTGCAGGGTTTTTAGACATTATTAATTTTTCAAATCCAGCAGCTCCAACAGTTGTAACTTCTATTGACATGAATAGTTATGGAGGCGTGACTTCAGTAGCGGTTAAAAACGGAATTGTGGCTGTTGCATCACCAAATACGGATGAAAGTTTAAATGGTTCGGTTGTGTTTTTCGATACGAATGGAGTATTTTTAAAACAAGTTACAGTGGGTGCTTTACCAGATATGATTACGTTTTCTCCAGATGGAACAAAAGTAATGACAGCCAACGAAGGGCAACCAAATGCTAATTATTCAATTGATCCTGAAGGTTCTGTAAGTGTAATTGATATTTCTGGCGGAATTCCGACTTTATCGCAAGCTAACGTTACAACTTTATTGTTTACGGCTTATAATTCACAAGAAGTTTCTTTAATTGCTTCAGGTGTCAGAAAATTAAAAGCGACAAGTACTTTATCTCAAGATTTTGAACCAGAATACATTACCATAAGTGCTGATTCTCAAAAAGCATGGGTGACACTTCAAGAAAATAATGCAATTGCTGAAATAAATTTAGCAACTACAACTTTTACAGATATTTGGGCTTTAGGAACAAAAGATGTGAGTCTTCCAGGAAATGGAATGGATATTTCAGATAATAACGGACAAGTGTTAATCGCAAACTGGCCTATTAAAGCGTTTTATATGCCTGATGCCGTTGCAAATTATACAATCGGTGGAACAACTTATTTAGTTACAGCTAATGAAGGAGATGAAAAAGAATATACTGGTTTTGTTGAAAGAACTACAGTTGGAGCAGCAGCTTATACTTTAGATCCAGCTATTTATCCAAATGCTTCAGTATTAAAACAATCATACAATATGGGACGTTTTAGAGTTTCTAACTTAAGTGGAAATACAGATGTTGATGCAGATTTCGAAACGATTAATGCAGTTGGTTCGCGTTCCTTTTCAATCTTTAATACCACAACCAAACAAATTGTATTTGATAGTGGAGACGATTTTGAAAGATATACAGCAGCTAATTTAGCTTCAATTTACAATGCAGATCACAGTGATAATATTTCAAAAGGAAGAAGTCGTGCTAAAGGTCCAGAACCAGAAGGTGTAACTGTTGCTCAAATTGGAACGGAAACTTTTGCTTTTATTTCATTAGAAAGAGTAGGTGGAGTTATGGTTTATAACATTACAGATCCAAACAATGTAACTTTCGTAGATTATAAAAACAGTAGAAGTACTTCTGCATATTCAGGAGATAACGGTCCAGAAGGAATTACTTACATTAAACCTGAAAATAGTCCAAATGGAAAAGGTTATGTTTTAGTGGCGAATGAAATCAGTGGAACTATTACCGTTTTTGAAGTGGATGCCAATCTATTATCAGCTTCACATTTTAATACAGAAGTTAAAACATTTGCTATTTTTCCAAATCCATCTGAAAACGGAATCGTATATTTCAATAGAGTTGCCGATTACGAATTATTTGATATTTCAGGTAAGAAAATAAGCGGAGAAAAAGAAGCTTTAACAATTAATACAAGTAAACTTTCAAAAGGAATTTACTTAGTAAAAACTAGCGAAGGAATTGTTCAAAAACTAATTATAAACTAATTATTTACGAAATTAACACCAAACCTCTAGCGAAAGTTAGAGGTTTTTTTATTTCTATAACATGTTTTTTATCTGTTAAAATAATGTTAAAATAAAATTAAACAATTGTTTAAATTAAACGTTTGTTTAATTTTGTATAGAATTTAAAAGATAACCCCATTATGGAATATAATTCAAAACAAATAGAAATCTTAAATATAACTGAAAAACTTTTTGCAGAAAAAGGGTTTGATGGAACTTCTGTAAGAGATATTGCAAAAGCCGCTGATATAAATGTAGCAATGGTTTCGTATTATTTTGGTTCTAAAGAAAAATTACTTGATGCGATTATTATACACCGAGTTTCTGGTTTTAGAATGATTTTAGAAAATCTTCAATTGGAAACGATTTCTCCAATAGAAAAAATCAAAAAATTTGTGGATTTATACATTAATAAGCTTAACGAAAATAAAGATGTATATCAAATAATTCATTTCGAAATAGTAAATCAAAAAAGAGCTTGCGATTTATCAGCATTTTCAGAAATCAAAAAGAAAAACTTATTACTTCTTGAAAATATAATTGCAGAAGGACAGAATGCAAATTTATTCAAATCAAATTGTAATTCGCTTATGATTCCAGCTATGGTGATAGGAACATTCTCCCAAATTTACAATAACAAGAAATTTTATATTGAGATGTTAAATTTAAAAAACGAAAATGAGTTTGAAAATTATATTTTAAATGATTTCAAAGAGGAAATAACAAATGTAGTATTAGGAATGTTAATCAAATAAAAATGAATATCAACAAAATTATAATTCTAGCGCTGTTTTCAATTGGATATATCCAAGCACAAGAAAACAAACCACTTTCTCTAAAAGAGGCAATTGATTTAGGAACAACTAAAAGCAACCAAGCTATTTTAGCCGATACGAAAGTTAAAACTTCAGAATGGGAAGTAAAAACGGTTAAAAATAATCAGTTACCAAGTGCCACACTTTCTGGACAATTTTTCAAACTTACCAAAGCAGATGTAAAAGGAAATCTTATTCCGCAATCTGATAATGGAATAGATATTAGTCAATTAGCTATAGGTCAAGCGAATGTTACCGTTCCTGTTTTTAATGGATTTAAAATTCAAAACAGCATCAAAGCTTCACAAAATTTAAATTTAGCGGAAGTAAGTAATGCACAACACACAAAAGAACAAATCGCTTTATATGTTACGCAACTTTATTTTAGTTTGTATAAAACCCAACAAATGATTCTGTTAACAGAAGATAATTTGAAAAGTGCACACCAACGTGTTGTTGATTTTCAAGCTTTAGAAGATAACGGCCTTTTAGCGCATAACGATTTATTAAAAGCTCAATTACAAGAATCTAATATCGAATTATCATTAGAGACGGCTAAGAAAAACAATTCCGTTTTGAATTTTCAATTGGTTAATTTTTTACAATTACCAGAAGGAACTAAAATAAAAATTTCGGAGGAAGAATTTAAATCGTTACAAACCATTTCTGATACTACCTTTCAAAGAAAAGATTTAGAAGCTTTAACGTTTCAACAACAAGCAGCTAAAAACAATATAAAAATTGCACAAGGAAATTATTATCCTTCTTTTAATTTAATTGGTGGATATATCGCTTTAGATGTAAAAAATGCTTTAACAGTAACTAATGCTATGAATTTTGGAGCTGGAGTTTCCTATGATATTTCTTCAATCTTCAAAAATAAAAAGAATGTCGAAAAAGCTAAAAGCAAATCTCTTGAAGTAGAAAATCAAATCGCTATTTTAAACGAAAAAATTACAGAAGAAGTTCAAGAAGCGAATGAAAATTACAATTTAGCCATCAAGCAAAAAAATGTGTACGAAAAAGCACAATTGCAAGCAACTGAAAATTACAGAATTGTGTTAGATAAATACAACAACGGCTTATCCAACACAAACGATTTATTAGAAGCCAACGTAGAACAATTACAAGCAAAAATAAATTACACGATTTCAACTTCAGATATTCTTCAAAAATATTACGAATTACAATTTCAAAAAGGAAAACTAACGCAATCAATAAATTAAAATATATTCAAAATGGAAAAAAAACAAACTAATAAAAAATTCACATTTGTTCTAATTGGATTAGTAACTTTAGGTGCAATATATGGTGGTTATAAATATAATCATTCCCAATCACATGAAACAACTGATGACGCTCAAGTAGAGCAAAACATGACACCTATTATTCCAAGAGTTACGGGTTTCATTGAAAAAATTTATATAAAAGACAATCAATTTGTAAAAAAAGGAGATACTTTATTTGTGATTGACAACAGTGATTATACTGTAAAAGTGGAAGAAGCCAAAGCTGCTTTATTAGCTGCACAAAGTTCATTTGAAGTTTCTAAAGCAGATGTTGGAACAGCGCAAAGTACGGTTTCTGTTAGTGATGCAAATGCTAAAACTTCTGTTAATAGCATCGAATCGGCTCAAATTCGATTATGGAGAGCGACTAACGATTTCGAGCGTTTTGAAAATTTATACAAAAACAAATCCATTACAAAACAACAATACGAACAAGCTTTAGCTGCGAAACAAGAAGCTGAAAGTCAATTGAAAATGATGAAGCAACAAAAAAGCGCCAACGATTTCCAAAAAAATGTTGCGGTTACAAGAACAAACGTTTCTCAAAAACAAACTTCAGTAGCCGCTGCAAATATCGAAAGAGCTAAAGCGGCTTTAGATGCAGCACTATTAAACTTAAAATATACAGTAGTTACTGCTGCAACAAACGGACAAGTTTCAGCTGTTGATTTACAACCTGGACAATTAATTCAACCAGGACAATCTTTATTTTACATTATTAATTCTGAGGAAGTTTGGGTGGTAGCTAATTTTAAAGAAACGCAATTGAATAAAATGAAATTAGGTCAAACAGTAGAAATTAAAGCCGATGCTTTTCCTGGTGAAAAATTTGAAGGTTCAATTACTTCATTTTCTCCAGCTACAGGTTCTCGTTTTTCTTTATTACCACCTGATAATGCAACGGGTAATTTCGTAAAAACTGTTCAACGTTTACCTGTGAAAATTTCATTGACAACAAATAATGCAAAAGATAAAATCAATTTACTTCGTTCAGGAATGAATGTAGAAGTAGATGTTCACTTAGATTAATTATGAGCACAAGCACAACAAACACAAACGAAGATAGTTTAGTTGAATATGGCTTTAATCGAGTAATAATCACTATTACCGCAGTTTTATGTGCACTTTTAGAAATTGTAGACACTACGATTGTAAATGTGGCATTGAACGATATGCGTGGAAGTCTTGGTGCAACTTTAACCGATGTAGCTTGGGTAATTACAGCCTACGCGATTGCAAATGTTATTGTTATTCCAATGACAAGTTGGTTGTCACAACAATTTGGTAGAAGAAACTATTTTGCAGCTTCCATCATCATTTTTACAACTGCATCATTTTTATGTGGAAACGCATCTGATATTTGGGAATTAATTATTTTTAGATTTATTCAAGGATTAGGTGGCGGTGCATTATTAGTGACTTCTCAAACCATTATTACCGAAAGTTATCCCGTTGCAAAACGTGGAATGGCACAAGCCATTTATGGAATGGGAGTAATTGTTGGTCCAACTTTAGGGCCGCCATTAGGTGGTTATTTAGTCGATACGTATTCTTGGCCTTATATTTTTTACATCAATATTCCAATCGGAATTATCGCTACATTATTAACGTTACGATATGTAAAAAGTCCGAAATATGGAGAAAAATTAAGTGCTAATCAAGTCGATTGGTTCGGAATTCTAACTTTAGCTGGATTTATTGGATCTTTACAATATGTTTTAGAACACGGTCAACAAGACGATTGGTTTAACAACAGAACAATAGTTACGTTGAGTTTAGTAAGTTTCTTTAGTTTGTTTTTCTTTATTTGGAGGCAATTAACGTATAAATATCCAATCGTAAATCTGAAAGTTTTAAAAGACACCAATTTGCGAGTGGGTACGATTTTAAGTTTTATCATGGGATTTGGATTATACGGCTCTACATTTATTATTCCGATTTACACCCAATCGATTTTAGGTTGGACGGCTACAGATGCAGGTTTACTTTTAATTCCAAGTTCACTAATGACCGCTTTTATGATGCCAATTATTGGACAATTATTACAAAAAGGAGTGCCTCAAAAATATTTAGTGGCTCTTGGTTTCTTAATGTTCTTTTTCTTTACGTTTTGGATGTATAATGTAATGACACCAGACACTGGAGAAGAATATATGTATTGGCCTTTAATTATTAGAGGATTAGGTTTAGGATTATTATTTGTTCCAATTACGACTTTATCTTTATCAACATTAAAAGGGAAAAGTATTGGTGAAGGAGCTGCTTTTACAGGAATGATGCGTCAACTTGGAGGTTCTTTCGGAATTGCGATTATCACCACATTTATTGCACGATTTAGTCAAGAACACCGGGTGAATTTAATAGCCAATATTGATGCGACAAAAACACAAGTTCAAGATAGAATTACGCAATTACAACATGGTTTTATGGCAAAAGGATTTAGTTCCAATGAAGCTTTAGCAAAAGCACATAAAGTTATTGATTTTAGTGTGAATAAACAAAGTACTGTTTTATCGTACATGGATATTTTCTTATACTTAGGACTTTTGTTTTTAGTTTGTATTCCGATAATACTTCTAATTAAAAACAATAAAAATAAAGTTGATATTAGTGAAGCCATGCACTAAAATAGAATTCAAAAAAAAATCCCAATCAATCGATTGGGATTTTTTTTTATCTCGTAAAAACTAATTTATTTCCTTCTGATAAATTGCTGTCAAAAGCATAACCTTCATAATTAAATCCTTTTAAATCATCAATAGTTTCAGCATTCGTATCAATAATATAGCGAACCATCATACCACGCGCTTTTTTTGCAAAGAATGAAATCATTTTTAGTTTTCCGTCTTTATAATCTTTAAATTCTGGAGTAATGACTGGAACTTTTAGTTTTTTCACATCTACAGCAGAAAAATATTCGTTGCTGGCTAAGTTTACAAATAATTCGTCTTTTTCTAATTCAGAATTTAAAGTATCTGTAATGGTTTTTTTCCAAAATTCATATAAGTTTTTATTCGTACCAATTTTTATAGAAGTTCCCATTTCTAATCGATATGCTTGCATTAAATCTAAAGGTTTTAATAAACCATATAATCCTGAAAGTATGCGTAATTTGTCTTGTAAATCTACTAATTTTTCTGTTGGTAACGAATAAACATTTAAACCGGTATACACTTCACCATCAAAAGTAAAAACTGCTGGTCTAGCATTTTCGATTGTAAACGGAGTTTGCCAATCTTGATTACGTTGCCAATTTAAATCCCCTAATTTTTCAGAAATATGCATCAATTCCATCAACTGATTTGGTTTCAACTTTTTTAAAGTTTTTTGGATAGTTTCCGCATGTTTCAAAAACGCAGATTCTGTATGTAATTGTGTTGGAAGTTCTTTATCTAAATTTAAAGATTTAGCTGGAGATATAACGATTTTCATTTTTGAGTAGATTTTTTTCAAAAATAGGCAATAGGATGATTTTTCACAACATAGATTTAAGAAATTTCAAAGATTTATATAATTTTTAAAATCTGTTTAACATAAAAAATGATATTGTATTTGATTGTGTAATTGATTATCTTCGCCACATGATAAAAGTAATTCTTTTAGGTTCGGGAAACGTGGCAACACATTTGTTTCAGGCTTTTTCTAAAGCAACTGAAGTAGAAGTAGTACAGGTTTTTTCTAGAACTATTTCAAAAGATTTTCCTGAAAGCATTCAGACTTCAGATGTTGAGCAAATTTTTGAAGCTGATATTTATATCATTTGCGTTTCTGACAATGCCATCGCAAATGTTTCTAATCAATTACAATTTGAAAACAGGTTAGTGGTTCACACTTCTGGAAGTACTGATTTTGATGTGCTTGACGTAAAAAACAAAAGAGGCGTTTTTTATCCTTTACAAACTTTTACTAAAAATAAAGCTGTCGATTTTAAAGATATTCGAATTTGTTTGGAAACTGAAAATCCATCTGATTATGCAACTTTAGAAAAATTAGCCAAATCTATTTCAAATTCTGTCACTAAAATTGATGGAAAACAACGAAAAGCGTTACATGTTTCTGCGGTTTTTGTTTGTAATTTCACGAATCATTTGTATCAAATTGGAAATGAAATTTGCAAAGAGAATAACATTCCATTTCAGATTTTACAACCTTTAATTGAAGAAACAGCTCAGAAAATAAAATCACTTTCGCCACAAGAAGCACAAACTGGTCCAGCTGTTAGAAATGACACTAAAACGATTGAAAAACATATCGATTTTCTAACCAATGAGAATCAAAAAGAAATATATAAAATCCTGACAAAATCTATACAAAATGTCTAAAAGTTATAAAGAATTAATGAATGATATAAAAGCGTTTATCTTTGATATTGATGGCGTTTTAACAGACGGAACCGTACACATTTCGGAAGACGGGCAATTGCTTCGTCAAATGAATATTAAGGATGGTTACGCTATGAAAGCCGCTGTAGATAAAGGTTATCCGGTTTGTATAATATCTGGAGGAAGTAATGAAGGTGTTCGTATTCGCTTACAAAATTTAGGAATCAAAGACATTTATTTAGCAGCTCCAGATAAAGTAGAAAAGTTTTATGAAATTTGCGATGCGTATCAACTAAAACCGGAAGAAATTCTATACATGGGTGACGATATTCCTGATTATTTAGTGATGCAAAAAGTGGGTTTACCAACATGTCCGCAAGATGCTGTGCAAGAAATTAAAGGAATTAGTAAATACATTTCACATGTAAATGGTGGAAAAGGTGCGGTTCGTGATGTCATCGAGCAAGTGATGAAAGTTCAAGGGACTTGGATGGACGATTTTAACGCCAAGTTTTTTTAAAATATAAAATTCATATCAAACTAAAATGAAATACTACTTAAAACTAATACGCATAGAAAATTTATTACTTATTGCATTAATGCAACTTGTGATTAAATATACTTTTTTAAATCAAGCTGATATTTTACAAGCCCTTTCTGATTGGAAATACTTTTTATTAATTATTGCAACCCTTTCAATCGCTGCTGGTGGTTACATTATTAATGATATTTACGATGTAGATGTGGATACAATCAACAAACCAAATAAGGTTTATGTTGGCACACATATTTCAGAAAAAAACGCTTACAATTTATATTTTGCCTTAAATGTAATTGGAGTTGGCTTAGGTTTTTATTTAAGTAGAACCGTTAATAAACCAGCAATTGCAGCTGTTTTTGTAATTTGTTCTGCCTTATTATATGTGTATTCTAATGGTTTAAAACAAATTCCTCTTGTCGGAAATCTTGTAATTGCAGCTTTAGCTGCTTTGAGTATTTTAGTCGTTGGTTTGTTTAATATCTATCCATTCATTTTCGATTTCAATAGAAACGAAATGTTCAGCATTTTATCAGTAATTATTGATTATGCTGTTTTGGCTTTTCTATTACATTTCGCTAGAGAAATTATCAAAACTATTGAAGATATTGAAGGTGATAAAGCTTTTGAAATTACAACAGTGGCTTCGTATTTCGGAATTCTAGTTAGTAAAATCATAACCATTTTTACTTTATTAGGTTTTATTGGATATGCTTGTTATTTCATTTATAACAACATCATGCATATGCCATATGTAATAGGTTATTTCGTTATTTTAATGATGCTTCCAACTCTATTTGTGATTTTTAAAACGATTACAGCTAAAGAAAAAGCAGACTTTAGTTTCATAAGTAAACTAATAAAAATAATCATGTTAACCACTATTTTTTCATTAACTGCAATCGTTTTAATAGGAAATTAATATGTTAAACGAAAAATTCAATAAACATCGTATTATTTTAGCTTCGGGCTCACCAAGAAGACAACAGTTTTTAAAAGAATTAGATGTCGATTTCGAAATTCAATTAAAAGATATTGAAGAAATTTATCCTGAACATTTACAAGCAGAAGAAATTACCAATTTCTTGGCTAAATTAAAGGCTTCTGCATTTGCTTTAGATTTAGATGACAATGATATTTTAATCACTTCTGACACCATTGTTTGGTTAAATAACAAAGCGTTAGGGAAACCAAAAGATTACGATGATGCTTTTGAAATGCTTACCGAAATGTCTGGAACAACTCATAAAGTAATCACTTCAGTTTGTCTTAAAACTACAGATAAAGAAATCGTTTTTTATGAAGAAACTTTAGTAACTTTTACGAAACTATCTTCAGATGAGATTAAATATTATCTGAATAATTACAAACCTTTTGATAAAGCGGGTTCATATGGAATTCAGGAATGGATTGGTTTGGTTGCTATTGAAAAAATTGAAGGTAGTTATGCGAATGTAGTAGGCTTGCCAACACACAGATTATATGAAGAAATGATGAAGTTATAAATTATCAACTTACATTTTTCAAACACGGATTGGAGAAATTTCACAGATTAATATTATTTCTTAAATCTGGGTTTTAAAAAAATTGATATTGTAATTGAAATATCTTACTTTTGTAAACACAACACACAAAAACATGAGTCAAAAAATATTGCTCAATACTAAAGAAGTCAATATCATCTTACATCGATTGGCCTGTCAATTAATCGAAAAACATCTCGATTTTTCTAATACTATACTTATCGGAATTCAACCAAGAGGTGCATTTTTAGCCAAAAGATTAACTGAAATTTTAAAAGACGAATATCAAATTTCCGATTTAAAACTAGGCCTATTAGACATTACTTTCTTTAGAGATGATTTCCGAAGAAGTGAAAAACCTTTCGAAGCCAATCAAAC
Source organism: Flavobacterium facile (assembly GCF_036321945.1). Lineage (NCBI taxonomy): Bacteria > Pseudomonadati > Bacteroidota > Flavobacteriia > Flavobacteriales > Flavobacteriaceae > Flavobacterium > Flavobacterium facile. The sequence continues at coordinate 33,716 of NZ_JAZAYT010000029.1, read as the reverse complement.
TCAAATCGATTTTTTAGTGGAAGACAAAAATGTCGTTTTCATTGATGATGTTTTATATACTGGAAGAAGTATTCGTGCTGCTTTAACAGCAATTCAATCGTTTGGAAGACCTAAATCTGTTGAACTTTTAACCTTAATTGACAGACGTTTTAGTCGCGATTTACCAATCCAACCCGATTATCGAGGCCGACAAGTAGATGCCATTAACAACGAAAAAGTTCTGGTAAAATGGAAAGAAAAGGATGGCGAAGATGCCGTTTATATAGAAGTGAAATCGTAGTGACAAGTCGAGACTTGTCATAATTATATAAAGAAAACAACACAACAACTAAAATGAAGGAATTAAGCGTCAATCATTTACTAGGAATAAAATACATCAATAAGAATGATATTAATTTAATTCTTGAAACTGCTGATCAGTTCAAAGAAGTAATTAATCGTCCCATAAAAAAAGTGCCGTCATTACGAGATATTACCATTGCCAATATCTTTTTTGAAAACAGTACAAGAACAAAATTATCTTTCGAATTAGCTCAAAAACGACTTTCAGCAGACGTCATGAGTTTTTCTTCCGCACAATCGTCAGTTAAAAAAGGAGAAACGTTAATTGATACAGTAAATAATATTTTAGCCATGAAAGTGGATATGGTTGTGATGCGACATAGCTCTCCAGGAGCCGCTCATTTTTTATCACAACATGTAAAGGCAAGTATTGTAAATGCTGGTGATGGCGCACACGAACATCCAACACAAGCTTTACTAGATAGTTACACAATTAGAGAAAAATTAGGTGAAGTTGCTGGTAAAAAAATTGTCATTGTTGGTGATATTTTACATAGTAGAGTTGCACTTTCTAACATTTTTGCCTTACAAATGCAAGGTGCGGAAGTGAAAGTTTGCGGACCAAAAACACTGATTCCTCAATACATCAATTCATTAGGTGTAACGTACGAACCAAATTTAATCAAAGCTTTAGAATGGTGCGATGTAGCAAATATGTTACGCGTTCAAAATGAAAGATTAGACGTAAGTTATTTCCCAAATACACGTGAATACACGCAACAATTCGGATTAACAAATGAAATACTAAACAATCTGAATAAAGAAATTGTCGTGATGCATCCCGGACCAATTAATCGTGGAGTCGAAATTACTTCAGATGTAGCTGATGGACAGCATTCAGTTATTTTAGATCAAGTCGAAAATGGAGTAGCAGTAAGAATGGCGGTTATTTATTTATTAGCGAGTAAGATTCAGAATTAATTTAGAGTTGGAAGTAGGGAGAATCCAATTCACACAAAACCTTTTAAACTATTAACGATTTAAACTCATAAACTTTTCAAAAATGAAAGTAGAACAAAAAGGACATACCACAACAATTAAAGATACGGAAAGTAGTTTTGAAGCATTTTTAGAAAAAATAACTACGCAATATAACTCGTACAAATCAGTTAATTTAATTATTGATGTTACGCATGATAAATCATTTAATATGAATTGTTTAAAACAATTTTCTGATTTAGCTAAAATGCATAAAAAGAATAAAAAATCTTTTGTAGTGGTCGCTGAAGATATTGATTTTAATAAAGTCCCAACTTCGATTAACACCGTTCCTTCTTTATTAGAAGCTCACGATATCATTGAAATGGAAGAAATTGAACGCGATTTAGGATTTTAATTTATTCATTATGACAACAAGAGCTAAATTCAACCTGTTTTTCCTACTATTAGCAATTATTTTGTTAGTATTAAACGGTATGATTTCTTATCAAGAAAATAAAATAGAATGGTTTAGAGTTGTTTCAAACGTTTTATTGATTCTTCTTTTTTCAATGAACATCTATAACGAAAACAAGAAACAAAAACAGCAATAGATTATAAAAAATCAATCCTACTCAACTCCGTAGGAGTTAAATTTTAGGTAAGTTGAAAGTAAAAATATTAGGCTGTTATGCCGCTACACCAAGAACGATAACCAATCCTACTTCGCAAGTTTTAGAAATAAAAAGTCACATGTTCTTAGTCGATTGTGGCGAAGGAACTCAAGTACAACTTCGAAAACATAAAATTAAGTTTTCTCAAATTGAACATATTTTCATATCCCATTTACACGGCGATCATTTCTTCGGATTAATTGGCTTAATTTCTACTTTTATGTTATTAGGTAGAGAAAAAGATTTACATGTTTATGGTCCAAAAGGTATCAAAGAAGCCATTTTATTGCTTTTAAAACTAGGAAACGCTTACACTTCTTATCATTTATTTTTTCACGAATTAACTTCCAAAGAAAGTGAAGTAATTTACGAAGATGAAAAAGTAAAAGTCACCACCATTCCTTTAAAACATAGAGTATATACCAACGGTTATTTGTTCGAAGAAAAAAACAAAGAACGAAAACTGAATATTGATGCCATTTTAAATTATGATATTGAAAAAGTATATTATAATAAAATTAAATACGGTGGCGATATCACTTTAGATGACGGAAGAATCATTCCGAATGCCGAATTATCTTTCGATCCCGAAGTCGCTAAAAGTTATGCTTTTTGTTCGGACACCATATATAATGAAGAAATTATTCCAATAATAAAGAACGTTACGGTTTTATATCACGAAAGCACCTTTTTAGAAAGCGAAAGTCATTTAGCTGAAAAAACGATGCACACAACTGCTAAACAAGCCGCAAATATTGCTAAATTAGCCGAAGTAAAAAACTTATTATTAGGGCATTATTCCACACGTTACGGAAATATTGAATTATTCAGAACCGAAGCTAATGAAATTTTTGAAAATGTTTTATTAGCCGATGATGGTTTAGAATTTGAGTTTTAAAAAATTTAGAAATGAAAAATTTAGAGAAAACTTCACAATTATTACCATTAGCCTATTTATTTTTAATTGTTTTAGGAATATTTAAAGAAACCATTTATTATTCTCAAGTAGGAATTAATATAATGGAATACTCGTCTATAACTGATGTAATATTGAGTCCAATTGCAGAATTAACTTCAAATATACCCGCTTTTATATTTTGTGTTATTTATACTTTTTTAGCCTTTTATTTAATTACTTTATTAAAAAAATATAGTCATAAAAAGTGGACGTATTATTTTACTAATGATAAAAATTTTAATAACTATTCTGAAGAGGTAAAGGAAGAAAAATATGTGTCGTTATTAATAGCTTTTCTTGCTTCAGTTTATGTTGGGTATTTTGTTGGTTTTGGTGTTTTTCATGGCAAAAGAATATCTGAACAGTTAGCTAAAAATACTTTACAATTTGAAGATGTTTTAACACAAAGTAATGGAACAACTATTAAATGTCATATTTTAGGTTCAAACAGTCAATATTATTTTTATATTAAATCAAATAAAACCATTGAAATTAGCACTATTGGAACAATTTCAACAATTATTAATAAACCAGAAATCAAAAATAAGTAATTAGAAAAATTGAAACCTTTTTAGCAAAACTGTTGCATTTATATAAGAAGTTTATTTAGAAATTAAAAAAGCCTTCGCGACTTTGTGACTTCGCGGCATATATTATGAAAGACTTATCAGATTATAGAAAATCATACGAGAAAAGTGAATTGTTAGAAAACACAATTCCAGATGATGCGATACAATTATTTCACAAATGGTTTTATGAAGCAGAAGAACAAGAAGATGGAGAAGTAAATGCTATGACGGTTTCTTCTATTGGTTTAGACGGATTTCCGAAAAGTAGAGTAGTGCTTCTAAAAAAGTTTAATGAAGAAGGTTTTATTTTCTACACCAATTACAGTTCTGAAAAAGGAAAAGCTATAATACAAAACCCTAATATTTGTATTTCTTTCTTTTGGCCAATTTTAGAGCGTCAAGTTATTATAAAAGGAATAGCTGAGAAAACAGCAGATACTATTTCAGATAACTATTTTGATTCCCGTCCAGAAGGAAGTAAGCTAGGCGCTATTGTTTCAAACCAAAGTGAAGTGATTCCTTCAAGAGATTTTTTAGATGAAAAATTAAAAGCTTTAGAAATGGAATTATCAGGTTCGGAAATAAAACGGCCAGAAAATTGGGGTGGTTTTTTAATCAAACCTGTTGAAGTGGAATTTTGGCAAGGAAGAGCAAACCGACTTCACGATAGAATTAGATATAAACTAAACGAAGATTTTAGCTGGAAAATAGAAAGATTATCGCCTTGATAATCAAATACATACAAAATAATCAAATCCTAAGTACTCCACTTAGGATTTTTTTATGTTTTTACTTACAAAAAACGTAACTAATTGACATTTAACAACTTAAAATGTTAAAGTTTAGTGTATTTCGTCGATTTTATTTGCAGTTAATCTGAATTATTGTACATTTGTCTTGTTAATCAACCACTTAGTCGATAATTATGAAAAATATGATATTTTTAAGAAGTTTAGTAGTTTTAGGTTTAACTATTACTTTGTTGTCTTGTTCAGGCGCAGATGCTACTCCAGAAGCAGCAACTCAACCAACAATTACATTAAACAATTATACTCATTCTACTTTTGAAGTTGAATTGTTAGATTTAGTAAATCAAGATAGAGTTAGTAAAGGTTTAAATGCCTTAACAATTATTAATGAAATTTCATATTTAGCATCAACTCATGATGATTATATGATTACAAATGGAGTTGCAAGTCATGACAATTTTGAACAAAGATCTGCATCTTTAAAAAGTGGAATTGGAGCAATTAGTGTAAGTGAAAATGTAGCCGCTGGTTTTAATACACCTGCTTCAACATTAGCTGCTTGGAATGCTAGTCCAACTCACAAAGCAAATTTAGAAGGAAATCATACACATTATGGATTAGCTGTAAAAGCTGATGCAAATGGAAAAAAATATTATACTTTATTGTTTATCAGAAAATAATGATTTACATATAGTTTTAATTGTTTAGTTTTTAGTTATAATGCAAAAAAAATCCCGATACTAATGTATCGGGATTTTTTATTTTATTCAGACTCAGAATCATCATCTTCATCATCTTCATCTTTTGTAATACTATCTTCTTCGTCTTCGTCGCTTACTAATTCGAAAAACGTGAAAGTAGTTCCACCATAAGTTCTGGCGAAAGAAAAATTATCTAAATGTTCTAACTTCGTATCTTTAGAATGTTCTATAATTAACATGCCTTCTTCCTCTAATATTTCATTCTCGAAAATTAATGTCGGAATTTTTTCAAAATCCTTTTGATCTAAATGATACGGTGGATCAGCAAAAATAATATCATAACATCCTTTGTGTTTTTGTAAAAAAGTAAACACATCACTTTTAATGGGCGTAATATCAAAATCAAATTCATTTGAAATTTTTCTAATAAAATTCACACAACCCATATCTGCATCTACTGCTACTAAAGGCGTAGCGCCACGAGAAGCAAATTCGTAAGCAATATTTCCAGTTCCAGAAAACAAATCTAAAATTTTAAGTTCACCAAAATTAAAATGGTTGTTCAAAATGTTAAACAAAGCTTCTTTGGCCATGTCAGTGGTTGGTCTTACAGGCAAATTTTTAGGTGCTTGTAATCTTCTTCCTTTATATTTTCCTGATATTATTCTCATGAGTGAAATAAAATAAAGTGCTTTAATAGGTCTTTTTCTTCCACATTAAAGGCTGTTTTTAAGTGCGATACATCTAACAAACTACAATTTCTTATGTATTTATAAGCTATTTTAAAAGAATCACTTTCTTCCGAAATATCGCCTATAAATTGAACTGGAACTATTTCCGGATTCAATTGCAATTGCTCATAGGTGAACAATAAATAATAAATGAAATCTTCTAATGTTTGGTAAATAAATGTATTGAACAATAATAAATGTTTGTTTTTGGTCACCACAATTTCAAATCGATCATTTTGAAAATGCACCCAAACTTGTTTTGCATCGTTATTTTTAGAAAAATCTAATGCTTTTTTTACGAATATCGAATTGCAATTTTTATAATCGAAAGTATCGTAATGATCTAATAAATAGTTGTTTATATTCGTATACGGAATAAAAACATTGTTTAAATCGTACGTATCTAAATAATCGTAAGCGAAATAATCTGTTTCAAAAACTTTGGAATTATATTGCAAATAACTTCCTAAATAATTCGGATCAAATAGGGAAGAAGGCACAAAAGTATTTAAGTTGGAATTATGCAAAACTACCACATCATCATACTTTTCTTCTAAAACAGGATTTTCTACAAATAGTTTCCATAATTCTTCTTCCAATACATTATTTTGATTAAAAGTATAAGATTTATGCGTAATTATTTGGTTTGAAATCAAATCAATAACACAAAAAGAAAGGTTACTATTCGCAACCTCAAAGCATAACTTTTTATATGTTTTTTGAGTAATATCCTGATTCATGTTTTCTATTTGATTGACAAATTTACATTTTTTGAGAGAATTAAAAACCTTCAAATGAAATTATATTTAAAAACCTTGCTATATTTGGTGTTCTTAAATAAAAATGAATGTCGCCAACGCAATTTTACAGAGTTTTAATGGATAATTTTCCTTTTGAGCCTACCGCTAATCAGGATATTTTCTTTCAAAAAATTGCAGGTTACATTTTACATTTCAAAGACGATTTATTTGTATTAAAAGGATACGCTGGAACGGGAAAAACGACTGTAATTTCTACTTTAGTAAATCAATTAAATACAGCCAATAAAAAAGCGGTAATGTTGGCGCCAACTGGTCGTGCTGCGAAAGTGATGTCGGCCTATTCTGATAAACCAGCATTTACCATTCACAAACGTATTTATTTTCCAAAAAAGAATAAAAATGGAGGTGTTGGATTTGTGATGCAAGCCAATAAATTTAAAGATACAATTTTCATTGTCGATGAATCGTCCATGATTTCAGACCAATCTAACGAAACGAGTTTGTATGAAAACGGTTCTTTATTAGACGATTTACTGTTTTATGTAGATGCTGGTCAAAATTGCAAATTAATTTTAGTTGGAGATACCGCGCAGTTGCCACCAATCAATTCAGAAATTAGTCCGGCTTTAGATATTCATTCTTTACATGTGAATTACGATAAAGAAATTGTTCATATTGAATTAGATGAAGTCATGCGACAAGCTGAAAATTCTGGGATTTTGTACAATGCTACAGAATTACGAGAATTACTTAAATCGCATTTTATTGATGATTTTAAATTCAGTTTGAAACGCTTTAAAGATATTGTCCGATTAGAAGATGGTTTTGATATTGAAGACGCCATTCATCAATCGTACCGAAATTATTCTACGGAAGATACAGCGTTTATTGTGCGTTCGAACAAAAGAGCCAATCAATACAACCAACAAATTAGACAACGAATTTTAGGAAAAGAAAGTGATTTATCGGCTGGCGATTTACTAATGGTGGTAAAAAACAATTATTTCTGGTTGAATGATACTTCACAAGCTGGTTTTATTGCTAATGGCGATATTATTGAAGTCCTAAAAATTAGAAATATTCAAGAATTATACGGATTCAAATTTGCGAATGTTACCATTAGAATGATTGATTATCCAAATGAAGCTTCGTTTGAAACCGTTTTACTTTTAAATACGATTGAAAGTGAATCGGCATCGTTAACTTATGAAGAATCCAACTTATTATACCAGGAAGTTTCTAAAGATTATGAAGACGAAAGTCATAAATACAAACGCCTTTTAAAAGTCAAAAGTAATCCGTATTTCAATGCGTTACAAGTCAAGTTTTCTTATGCGATCACCTGTCATAAATCGCAAGGTGGACAATGGAGTAGCGTGTTTGTAGAAAAACCCTATTTACCAAATGGAGTAGATAGAGATTATATACGTTGGTTATATACTGCGATTACTCGTGCTAAAGAAAAGTTATATTTAATAGGATTTAAAGATGAAAATTTTGAGTAACCTTATAATGCTACAAAAGTATGATTTTTGAAACAGAACGACTATTAATTAGACATTTAGAAGAAAGGGATTCTGAAGCAATGTTTGAAATTTACTCTGATAAAGAAGCAATGAAATACAGAGCAAATCAACCTTTTGAGAATATTTCTGAAGCAATAGAAATGATTCAACAATCAAAAAATGACTATAAATTAGGATTAAAATTTAGATTGGCAATTGAAAAGAAAGATTCAAATGAATTAATTGGTACTATTTTATATTTCTCTGAAGATATCAATTCAGAAATTTGTACTATTGGATATTCTTTAGGGAAAAACCATTGGAAACAAGGTTTTGCTTTTGAAGTTTTAAATGGTTTTATACCGTTTTTAAAAACCAAAGAATTTAAAAAATTAGAAGCTAAAGTTTTTAAAATGAATGTTGATTCTATCAAATTATTAAATAAACTTGATTTTATTTTAAATGAAGACACAAATGATGAAAAACTTTTTACTTTTGAAAAAATAATTATTAATTGAGGGAGTATGAGATTGCTTTGTTCCTCGCAATGACAAAAAAATGAAAATAATTGCTGTAATTCCTGCGCGTTATGCTTCTACACGATTTCCTGCCAAATTAATGCAAGATTTAGGTGGAAAAACGGTTATTTTAAGAACTTATGAAGCTGCAATGTCTACAAATTTATTTGATGATGTATTTGTGGTAACAGATTCAGATTTAATTTATAACGAAATTATTTCGCACAACGGAAAAGCGATTATGAGCATCAAAGAACACGAAAGTGGCAGCGACAGAATTGCAGAAGCTGTTGAAAACATAGATGCTGATATTATAATTAACGTTCAAGGTGACGAACCTTTTATCAATAAACCGCCATTGGAACAAATTATTGAAGCTTTCAAACAAGATGTAGAAAACAAAATTGATTTAGCTTCTTTAATGTTCGAAATTAAAGATAAATCAGAAATTGAAAATCCAAATAATGTGAAAGTAATTACAGATCAACAAAGTTTTGCGTTGTATTTTTCACGTTCTGTAATTCCGTTTCCACGAGAAGAAAATGTAGGTGTGCGTTATATGAAACATATTGGAATATATGCCTTTAGAAAGCAAGCTTTATTAGATTTTGCTAAATTACCGATGCTTTCTTTGGAAGCTTCTGAAAAACTAGAACAATTACGTTATTTAGAATATGGAAAACGTATTAAAATGATAGAAACTTCACACGGAAGTATTGGAATTGATACGTTGGAAGATTTAGAAAAAGCAAGATTATTGCTTCAATAACTTAGTTATTAAATATAAAAAAGGCTTCAAATTTTATACATTGAAGCCTTTTTTATGTTTTAGAAAGAAATATTAATGTTCCTCTTCATTGGAACATAATCCGATAATTTCATGAAAAACATCATGCAATTTGACTAATGCTTCTGTAATTTCTTTATCCGATTTTTTACCTTTTACTAATTTATCAAGTTTTTTACTGTCTACTTTTAATTTCTGAACAGCAGTTACCACTTCTTTTTTATTAAATTCAGTTGGAATAATTGATTTTGCTAATAAGTCAGCTTTTGCAACCATTTCTGCACTTCTAGCTTTTATAGGTTTTAAATCTCCATTTTCACTTGGGTGAAAGGTTTGCGACATCACTTTATGAAAATCCTTTAAAGCAGGCCATTCATCAAATTTACCCTTTGTAGCTGCTTTGTAATTAGCACTTACTTCATTCCAATTAATAACATTCCAAATAGAAGTTAAATAATCAGCGCGTTTGTTTTGGTATTTTAAATAATAAGCATGTTCCCAAACATCAATTCCTAAAATTGGTGTTCCTTTACTTTCTACAACATCCATTAAAGGATTGTCTTGATTTGGAGTAGAAGAAACTATAAGTTTTTTATCTTTATCTACAGATAACCAAGCCCAACCAGAACCAAATCGAGAAGTTGCAGTAGCATTTATTTTTTCTTTTAAAGCTTCTACACTTCCAAAAGTTTCAGTAATTGCTTTTTCCAATTCAACAGAAGGTTTTGTGTTTTTTTCAGGAGTTAAAATCGACCAAAATAATTCGTGATTATAATGTCCGCCTGCATTGTTTCTGATAGCTGGACTAAATTTAGAAACGGTTGCAAAAATTTCTTTTACAGACATTTTTTCAGCCTCTGTTCCAACAACAGCGGCATTTAAATTTTTCACATAAGCAGCGTGATGTTTGCTATAATGAATTTCCATGGTTTGTGCATCTATAGATGGTTCCAAAGCAGCATAAGAATAAGGTAACGGCTTTTGAGTGAATTGTGCAGAAACACTAATACTAACAATTGATAACAAGAATAAAATTTTATTTTTCATGTTGACTTTTTGATTTAAATAATAATCGTAAAGTTACGATGTTTTAAGATTAAAAAATTAGTTTTTACACAACTTTAAGATTTAATAATACAATCTAAAATCTAATAATTTACAAAGTGCGTAGTGTTTTTGAAAAAGAGCTTCAACAACTTCTTCAATATTGTCATCATCTTGAAAAAGTTTAAAGAAAACTTGATCTAATTGATAACTTTTTAGATTATTAAATTTCTCTCCGTAGCCCGAAATCGCTTTCGCTCCAGTTACATCTAAGAAAAATTGTGCTTGATCATTGGTTAACTCTAAGGTTTTAGTATTAGCAAAATGAATGATTTTACCTCTCATTTTTCCTTCGAAAAGTTCTGCAATCTCATCTAAACTGTAATAGTAATCGTAAATACAAATGTTATTATTTTCACCTTCCATTACCAAATAAATAATTTCATAATTCTTAAAATTATGATCATCATAAAGTAGTGCTGACAAGCTTTCTTCTAAACCTTCAATCGTATCACAAGATTTGTAAATGTTAGGAATTCCGTGATGTAGTGCTAAACTTTCTAATTGCTTTTCAATTTCTGAGGTTTCAACAATTTCAACATCTGAAACCGCTTCTAAACAGAAAACAAATTGTTCTAATTCTTCCATACTTAATGCTTCAATGGTCGTTTTTTAATCATTCCTCCTCGTGTATCTTTTACACTGTTCATCACCACAAAAGCTGAAGGTGAAATTTTATCTAATTCAGTCATTAACTTGTTTAACTCTAATCGGGTAATTACGGTGTAAACAATATCTGTTTCTTTAGTTTCTCCACGTTTTCCAAATCCTTTTTTACCACTGTATACTGTTACACCACGTCCCATTGTATTGATAATCATTTCTCTAATTTCTTCATTATGAGAAGAAACAATGGTTACTCCGATATATTCTTCTATACCTTCTACAATAAAATCAAGTGTTTTGGAAGCTGCTAAATAGGTAATCATCGAATATAATGCCACTTCAATACCTAAAAAATAAGCTGCAGTTCCAAAAATTAGTATATTAATAATAATAATAACATCACCAATTGTTGTACCGAATTTTCTACTCAAATAAATAGCTAAAACTTCCGTTCCATCAATAACAGCGCCACCTCTTATAGCAAAACCAATCCCAGCTCCAAGAAAAAACCCTCCAAAAACAGCTACTAATAAATTATCATCTGTTATATTTGGAAACGATAAAGTAGCTAGCGCTAATGAAAGTCCTCCAATGGCAAAGGCTGTTTTTACAGCAAATTGTTTTCCAATTACATGATACCCTAAAAAAACAAAAGGCAAATTCACACAAATAATTAGTAGATAAAGCGGGATTTTAGTTAGTGAAGCTACAAGTAAAGAAATACCTGTAGCGCCACCATCAATAAAATGATTTGTTAATAAAAATGCCTTAAAACCAAAGGATGCCGATAAAATTCCTAATAAAATCAAGAAAACATCTTTAATGTTATGCTTGACTGTAATTTTAAATTTCTTGTAGGCTTTCGCGAAAATATAATCGGATATTTTAGTTCTATCGATTGTTTCATCACGAAGAATGAATTTAAGAATGATATTTTTAAAAAATGAATTCATTTTATTTTTTTAAGAATGATTAGGTGATTTTATTCAACAGCGTTTGCCATTTCTGAATAATTTCAATTTCGTTTAGTATTAATCGGGTTTCGTCTTTATTGAAAAACTCTAAAACTACAGTTGGTTTACTGGCGAATGTGAGTTCTAACTCTAACTTTTCTAATACATTATGCTTGCTTTCTGTTCTCTCTATTCGGCACTTTAATAATTCCGAAATATTGATGGAGATAAATTTATCAAATTCTTCTGATTTTTTAGAGAAAAAAAGCATTTTATTTGTTTTGTCTATTCCGATAATAGATTGATTCCAATCATCTTTTTCTTGAATTGTCGCATTGTTTTCTTTTGCTTTTAGAATTAAGTTCTCAATTCTTTTTTTACGTTTTTTACTGTTAATTATACTGAATAATATAAACGGAAATACACATATTATTAATAATATGATACCAATTGTTAAGGATGTTGCATCCATGTTTTTTAAAAGTTTTAAATTAATGATACATTATTTATTTGTAGGTATTACAAGACTTACAAAATTATTTTATTGTTAAAATGTACGATTAATTACCAAAAGTTATGGAATGGAAACAGGATATCAGTTTGCTTAAAACGAATAGGAATGATAGTATCAAAATAATGATTCTTGGCTAAAACCGATTTGTTTTCTTTTTTCTTCGTTAAGGCTTTTATAAAATGAATGTTATAAAAAGCTTTAGAAATTTTAGTTTTTGCTGTAAAAAAGTGAAGTTGTAGTGTTCTATTTAAATTATCACTTAAAATTGTTGAAGAATCTATAGTGTGAATTTCTTTTTTATCAGATTGTTCTTGTTGAGGAACTTCTATAATACGAGAATTCATCTGTTGTAAATTACTCATAAAAAAGTAACTTACAACAGAGAAAAGGATTATAAATGATATTTTAAAAGTATTTCTCACTTTTTCAAAATTAGTTTTTATAAGTGTAAAGAACTAATTGTACAAAATAATTTAGGATAATTTTAATACTTTATATTTCACTTTCGTGGTCGAAATAGCCTTTACTTTTTACTTTTGAAGAAAAGAAATTTAAAAATAAAACCACAAACGACAAGAAAAACATCGCCTGAATACTAACTAATACTTTTGCAAATGTAGTTATAGGATAAAAATCTCCATAACCAACTGAATTAGATGTAATTATGCTAAAATAAATTGAATCAAACCAACTTGTAAAAGGTTTGTTCATATTGTCTCCTAAAGTATAGAAAACAGCGAAAGCGCATACAATTTCCAGATAATTTAAAAACAAAAGCATCATAGAACGTTTATAAGAACGCGGTCGAGATAGCATGTCGGAAGCAAAAATTAAAGTCGGAATGTATAAAACAGTTTCTAGTAAAACATAAACCATAATGTAAATTAGAATAGTATGTTCTTGCCAATGATTTTTTAAAATTAGCACAGGAAAAAACAATTTCAATAAAATATAAATATCCATAGCGATATCTTGATACTCGAAATTTCTTTTAGAAACCCAATACTTTATATAAACTCCAGGAAAAAGGAGTTGTGAAATAGATAAAAACAACCTGAATATTTTCTCAATTCCATTATCGTCTTGATGGTCGTTATTCCAAATCGCTCTTATATTTAATATTCTTTTTTGTATGGGATTTATTTTTATCGAGGTTGATCATTTTTTGTGATCTTTCCTAGTAAAAGTTGTCTTAAAAATCTTTTCATTTTTTTGGGTTTAATATCTTATAAACTCTTAATAATTATCAAATCATTATAGCGCTCAACATTTTTCAATACATTTTTAGAATAGTTTTGTGCTTCAAAATGGTTTAAATAATTTTGAATTTTATCTTTTTTATAAGTATCTAAAATCATCATATTAAAGATTATAAATCCATTTATATTAAGTCTTTGTTTAATAGAATTAATAAATCTTTCTTCAAATAAAAATTCCGGCATTTCTGTATCTTTAAATATATCGATAATTATTAAATCAAACTTATCCGTACCAGTTGAAACGAATTTCTCTGCATCTTCAATCACACATTTAAAATTACTAATTTTATCTAAGTCGAAATATGAATTCGCAATTTCAATTATTTCAGGATCTAACTCCACACCAGTAATATTTTTTGTGAATTCAAAATCAGTAATTAAGGTTTTTACAACGCTTCCGCCAGCGACACCAAGCACCAAAACACTATTCATTTTACTTATTTCCGATTGACCAATCGTTAAAAGTCCTTTTTTTAGAACGGATTGCAAACTACCGTAAGAATAATTCGTATTTTTAGTATTTAATAACGTTTTTCCATTATACAAGGTAACTTCTAAGGACTTACTAATATTTGAAGATTTATTATAAACGGTGATAGGATAGAAGTAACTGAGTATTTTTTTAAACATCATGCTTTGATTTAAGTAAATATACTATATTTTTGTCATGCAAATTTATAAGAATGAAACAAATTATCTACAGATTTATATTTTTTACTTTAATGGGTTGGAAGATAAAAGGCACTTTCGATACCAATATAAAAAAATGCATTATGATTGTCGTTCCACACACAAGTTGGTTCGATTTTTTCATTGGTGTTTTCTTTAGAGGAACTTATCCTGTTGAAATTAATTTTTTAGCTAAGAAAGAATTATTTAAATTTCCTTTAGGCGGTTATTTAAAATGGATGGGCGGAATTCCTTTAGATAGAAGTAAAACAGAAAACAAAGTTGATGCAATTGCAAGAATATTCGAAACTAAAGACGTATTACGACTTTCCTTATCTCCAGAAGGAACCAGAAAAAAAGTGACACAATGGAAATCGGGTTACTATTATATCGCTCAAAAAGCCAATCTTCCAATTATTCCTATTGGTTTTGATTATGCGAACAAACAAGTTATTGTTTTTGAACCATTTACCGTTACAAATGATTTTGAAAAAGATTCTAAATATTTAGAAAGCTTATTTAAAAACGTAAAAGGTAAGGTTGCTGAAAACAGTTTTTCATAAATAAAATCATTTTTTTAATCTTGTAAACCCTTTATTTTACTAAGATTTCAACTAGTAATTTAAAAAATATAAACTTTTCTAAAACCAAATTATAAAGTTTTACGTAGATACATTTATAACTTAAAAACTATAAATTATGAAACGTATTATTTTATCAATTTCCGCTTTAGCATTTCTATTGACTTCTTGTTCAAATGATGAAGGAACACCAATGGAACCTATGGCAACTTCTGAATTAAAATTAGTAACAACAAGCAACACTACAGGAAAAGTATCTTATGTAGATTTAATAAAAACTCCAACAACAACAAAATCATTGACAGTAAATGGTTTAGACGCAGATGGCGCTTATTTTAACAGTGAAACTGACGAATTTATGTTAGCCTCAAGAACTAACAATACCTTACAATTGTATAAAGGTTTAAATAGTTCAGTATCAAACAACACAGATGCTTTATTATTACAAGCTTCAACAGGAAATACTGATTTTAATAACCCAAGAGAAATTGCGGTTTCTGGAGATAAAGTTATTGTTACACAAGATCAAAACACGGCAAATGGAAATACAAATAAATTATTTGTTTATCAAAAAACAAATGCTGGTTTTACATTATTAAATTCATATACGGTAAACTTCAAAACTTGGGGAATTCATATTGAAGGAACAACATTATATGCTGTTGCCGATTTATCAAGTGATTTAGTTGTTTTTGATAATTTCTTTTCAAACGCAAATGGAAACATTTTACCAACAAAAAGAGTGACTATTGAAGGTTTAATTAGAACTCACGGAATTACTTTTTCAGCAGCAGATAACAGAATGATTTTAACCGATGTTGGAAGTGCCGCTTCTGATAGCGATGGTGGAATTATTGTTATTAATGATTTTTCATCAAAAATAGCTGCCACACCAAATATGGGAACAATCACAATGGCAAATCAAGTTAGAGTTTACGGACCAAATTCAAGTTTAGGAAATCCAGTTGATGTAGCCTACGACAATGTTACCAATAACATATTTATTGCAGAACGATTAAACGCAGGTGGAAAAGTATTAACATTTGCTTTACCAACAAATAATGGTGACGCAACTCCATTGAATAGCAGAACTGAAGCCGGAGTTTCATCTGTATATTTAATTAGAAAATAATAGTTTTAGTTTTTTTTGTAAATCCCAGCATGATTTATTTCAGGTTGGGATTTTTTTGTAGATATGTTTTAAAAGTTCCGTCTCTATAAAAAACTACAATTTGCTCAATATCAGAATTGCTAATTAAAGTATTTATCGGAGTATTGAAAACTTCCGTATTTGAAAAATTTTTAGAACTATTTTCAAATACAGGATTTTTTTCATTTTCAGTTAAAGGAATAGTAGTAGAGAATAAATCTGGTGAATTTAATTCTTGTTCATTTTCTATTTTTTGAATAGGAGTAACGTTTGTTTTTTCTTGAATAAAATTTTCACCTTTAGGAAAATTACCTTTTCCGTTTAATAACCATAATAATTCTACATCTGGAAAGTTCTCTATAACTTTTAGAATAAAATCTAAACTAGGTTTGTTTCTCCCAGACAGTAGGTGAGAAATACTCGAACGCTGAACGTTAATTTTATCCGCAAATGAAGAAGCAGTTAGTCCATAATAATCAAAAATGGTTTCTAATCGTTTTACAAAATCGTCAGTATTTATCATAGTAATTTAAATTGTAAATTATGTTTACAAATGTAATAAATAAAAGTACATAAACGTAAATTACAATTGTAAATTCACTTAAAATCATATATTTTATATAAAGTAAAAACTTAAACTAAGCAGTGTAACTAATTAATAATTAGAATTTTAATCTAATTTTATTAAACCTATTTACATTTGTCAATTACATCGAATAGTTTGTGTTTACATTTGTTTACACTTGGTTGTTTTTGTAAGTTTACAAATGTAAAATTTAAAATATTTACATTTGTAACATGAAAGATAATTTACAATTAGCAACTGAATTTTTATATAGTGATATATTAGGTAGATATGTTACTATGAATCATATTAATCCTTTTTTAGAGACTTTACATTCTGGTTTTAAAATTTCTACTGTTGGATTTTCTGTAGAAAAAAATCCTATAAAAGCCATTCAATTTGGTGAAGGAAAAACTAAAATTTTGGTTTGGTCACAAATGCATGGAAACGAATCGACAACAACAAAAGGCTTGATTGATTATTTAAACTATTTGAATTTAGATAAAAAGGAGTTTGAAAACATAACAAAAAACTACACCTTATATATACTACCAATTTTAAATCCTGATGGTGCGATTTTTTATACTCGTGAAAATGCGAATAAAGTCGACTTAAATCGAGATGCTTTAGATTGTTCACAGCCGGAAAGTAAAGTATTACGAAATGTTTTAGTAGATTTCAACCCAGATTATTGTTTCAATTTACATGATCAGCGTACGATTTTTGGTTTGTTAGAGTCGAAAAAACCAGCTACTATGTCTTTTTTAACTGCTTCGTACAATAATGAAAGGGAATTTAACGTTGTTAGAATGAAAGCTGCCGAAGTTATTGTTGGAATAGATAATGAACTTCAAAAATTCATTCCAAATCAAGTCGGAAGATTTGATGATTCTTTCAATATAAACTGCACTGGTGACTATTTTACCAATAAAGGTTATCCTACCATTTTATTTGAAGCCGGACATTATCACAATGATTATCAAAGAGATATTGTAAGAAAATATGTTTTTATCGCATTAAAATCTGCAATTTCTACTATCGATGAAAACGATATGGTTGAATTAGATTTTAACAATTATTTGCGTATTTATCAAAATAATAAATGTTTTTATGATTTTATTTTCAAAAATGTCAAAATTATTGATAATAATGTAGAAAAAATCATTAAATTTGCAGTCCAATATAAGGAAGTTTTGAAGAATGACGAAATTGAGTTTATTCCAGAGATTATTCAAGTAGAGAATTTAGATGATTTTTATGCACATCAAACTATTGATTCTAAAAATGATTTATTTGAATTTGAAAATAGAAACTTTCCTAAAATTGGCGACACTATAAAAATTAGAATATAAAAAAGAGTAAAAAAATTGATTATGAGTAAGTTTAGATTAGATGAAGTAGATCACCAAATTTTAGATATGTTAATTGACAATACTAGAATCCCGTTCACGGATATTGCCAAAAAACTATTAATATCTGCTGGTACTGTGCATGTTAGAGTTAAAAAAATGGAAGATGCAGGAATCATTCAAGGTTCTTCTTTAACCTTAGATTATGAAAAATTAGGATATTCTTTTATTGCATACGTAGGTATCTTTTTACAAAGTACTTCTCAAACAAAATTTGTATTAGAAAGAATTAACGAAATACCATATGTAACTGTTGCTTCAGTAACGACTGGAAAATTTAATATTTTCTGTAAAATTAGAGCGAAAGATACAGCAAACGCAAAGGACATTATCTTCCAAATTGACGACATTGACGGAGTTTACAGAACAGAAACAATGATTTCATTAGAAGAAAGCATTAACGACAAAAAACGATTAATGCATACAATCTTTAAAGAATTGTAATATATTTAGGCTTTCATTTTTGAAAGCCTTTTTTATTTTATATAACTATGATACATTTAAACCACAACGAATACTCAGAATATTACGGCTATTACATTTCATTGAATGCTACTGATAATTTAATTCTGAATTTAGAGCATCAATTAGAAGCTACGTGTGATTTTTTTAAATCAATACCAGCTGATAAATTAGAATATCAATATGAAGTAGGGAAGTGGACACCAAAAGATATTTTGCAACACATTATTGATACAGAAAGAATATTCGCTTACAGAGCCTTAAGATTCGCTCGTTTCGATACTATTAATCTTCCAGGCTACGAAGAAAATGATTATGCAGAAGTTGCCAATGCAAATAGCAGAACCATAGAAGATTTAATTGAAGAATATAAAATTGTAAAATTAGCAACGATTCATTTATTTAAAAGTTTTTCAGAAAAAATGCTGTTAAATATTGGTCAGGCTAATAATGCCCCGGCTTCCGTTAGAGCAATTGGCTTTATAATCTCTGGTCATGAAATTCACCACATCAACATTATAAAAGTGAGATATTTGAAATAAAAAAATCCCGATTGTTTAAATCGGGATTTTTTTATATTTTAATCTTCGTCGTCTTCGTCATCATCATCTGAATCGTCACTGATTTTATTTCCATCAGCATCTTCTTCGTCATCTAACTCGATTTTTTCTTCTTTTTCGTCTTCATCATCTCCATCATCGTCAATTTCTAACTCTTTTAAAGCATCTAAACTTTCCTCTGGTGCGAATAAATCATCATCTTCATCGAAGTTTTCAATTCTATCCGCCAACTTCATACTTACTTTTACCAAATAAATAGTGTCCTCCGTTTTTACTTCAACTGCCTCAATAGTCTCATTTTTAGCATTTTTGAAACGAATAATATCCGAATCATCATATCCGTCAGGAAACTTTTCAACTAGTAAGTTTAAAATCTCGTTTGTTAACTTTGCGTACTCTACAATTACTCTTTTCATTTGTTGCGTGCCTTAATCAATTTAAGTGTCAAATTTAGTATTGAAATATTAAAATTTAAATTTTTTTTAAACTTTTTTTTTTCTTATTACCAACCTAAGATGTAAGCAAATATTAGTGGTGTCACAATTGTAGCATCAGATTCTACAATAAATTTTGGTGTGTCAATATCTAATTTTCCCCAAGTAATTTTTTCATTTGGAACTGCTCCAGAATACGAACCATAACTTGTAGTTGAATCTGAAATTTGACAGAAATAACTCCAAAATGGCACATCATGCATTTCCATATCTTGGTATAACATTGGTACTACGCAAATTGGAAAATCTCCAGCGATACCACCACCAACTTGGAAGAAACCAATTCCTTTACCAGCACAGTTTTCAGGATACCATTTTGACAACCACATCATGTATTCAATTCCGCTTTTTGTTGTTGACGGTTGAAGTTCTCCTTTAATACAGTATGATGCGAAAATGTTACCCATTGTACTATCTTCCCAACCTGGAACAACAATTGGTAAGTTTTTTTCAGCTGCCGCAACCATCCAAGAATCTTTTGGATCAATTTCGTAGTATTGTTCTAAAACTCCAGAATTAATCATTTGGTACATGAATTCATGTGGAAAATATCTTTCTCCAGATTTGTCTGCTTTATTCCAAATATCGAATAAATGTTGTTGTAAACGACGGAAAGCTTCTTCTTCTGGGATACAAGTATCTGTAACTCTATTAAAGTGATTGTCTAATAAATCTCTTTCTTCAGCTGGAGTTAAATCTCTATAATTTGGAATTCTTTTGTATGAATTATGAGCAACTAAGTTCATAATATCTTCTTCTAAATTCGCACCAGTACAAGAAATAATATGAATTTTATCTTGACGAATCATTTCAGCTAATGATTTTCCTAACTCAGCAGTACTCATCGCACCTGCTAAAGTTACCATCATTTTACCATTGTCTAATAAATGTTCTTCATATCCTTTAGCTGCATCAACTAAAGCCGCAGCGTTAAAATGTAAATAATGTTTCTCTACAAACTGACTTATTGGTCCTTTACTCATTGTATTATATATTTTCGTTCTTTTTTTTATTATATCCTAAAATGTCTAAAACTTGTTCGGCATTTTGTTGCTCAGAAAACACTTCTGTTGCAAAAATTCCGTTTTTATCTTTATCAATTAAAATGTGTTTTGGTTGTGGTAAAATACAGTGACTTAATCCACCATATCCTCCAATTGTTTCTTGATAAGCACCCGTGTTGAAAAACCCTATATATAATGGCTTTTCTTTATTATATTTTGGTAAATAAACCGCATTCATGTGTTGTTCCGAATTGTAATAATCGTCACCATCGCAGGTTAATCCACCTAAAAGTACTCTTTCATAAACATCATTCCAACGATTCACCGCTAACATCACAAAACGTTTGTTAATTGCCCAAGTATCTGGTAAAGTTGTAATAAATGATGAGTCAATCATGTTCCAATTTTCTCTATCATTTTGTTTCTTTTGATATAAAACTTGGTATAAAGCACCACCAGCTTCACCAACTGTAAATGAACCAAATTCTGTAAAAATATGTGGCACATCAACTTCCGCTTCGTCACAAGCAATTTTGATTTGATTTAGAATTTCATCTACCATATATTGATAATCGTATTCAAAAGCTAAAGAGTTTTTTATAGGGAATCCACCACCAATATTTAAACTATCTAAAGAAGGACATTCCTTTTTTAAAGCGATATATACTTTTAAACATTTTACTAATTCGTTCCAATAATAAGCTGTATCACGAATACCAGCATTAATGAAAAAGTGAAGCATTTTAAGTTCAACTTTCTTATTATCAGCAATTTGTTTTCTGTAAAATGGTACAATATCTTTATATCCAATACCTAAACGAGACGTATAAAACTCAAATTTAGGTTCTTCTTCCGCAGCAATTCTAATTCCGATTTTAAATTTACCATCAATTTGTTCTTGTAGTAAATCTAATTCTTCATAATTATCAATTACTGGAATGGTGTTTTTATGTCCGTTGTTAATTAAACGAGCGATATTTGTAACATATTGATCACGTTTGAACCCGTTACAAACAATAAATGAATTTTTATTGATTTTACCTTGTTCCATTAAGTTTTCAACAATATTAATGTCGAAAGCAGAAGAAGTCTCAATGTGAATATTGTTTTTTAAAGCTTCATTTAAAATGAATTCAAAATGCGAGCTTTTTGTGCAATAGCAATAAAAATATTTGGCCTCATAACCATGTTTTTCCATTGCATTTCTGAACCACATTTTGGCTTTATTGATGTTTTCAGAAATTTTTGGTAAGTAAGTAAACTTTAAAGGCGTACCGTATTGTTCCACTAATTTCATTAAATCGATACCGTGAAACTGTAAATGATCTTTATTTAAAGTAAATTCTTCCTGTGGAAAATAGAAAGTTTGATTTATAAGGTCGGAATATTTTGTATTCATTGAATAAATAAAAGTTTAATTGAAAAATCAGTACAAAAATAATTTGCAAAAGTAAAAATAATATTGCTAAAAATAGATGTAATTTAAAAAAAAATTAATTCTGTAAATAATCTTCAAATGCTAATAAAATCAACGAGTTATCTACAGTTTGATCAATTTTAATTTCGCCAATTTTATTTAGTAAAGCAAATTGTACTTTTCCAAACTCATTTTTCTTGTCGAAAATTAATAAATCTATAATTTTTTGAATGTCAACATCATTAAAATCAACCTTTTCAAAAATATCGGTAATTATGTATTTAATTTCGGCATATTCTTCATTTGAAATCAGATTCAATTTTAAGGATAAAAAACTTTCTAAAATCATTCCAACCGCAATAGCTTCACCATGAAGTAATGCTTTTTTATCTTCAGATTCCAAGAAATAACTTTCAATAGCATGACCTAAAGTATGTCCGAAATTTAATGATTTTCGAATCCCATTTTCGGTTAAATCTTCAGAAACAATATTATTTTTTATTTCAATTGATTCTTTAATTAAAACATCTAAATCATCAGTATTTAAATCATTTAAGTTTTTTAATTTATCCCAATATTTTTTATCGTAAATTAATCCATGTTTTAACATTTCAGCTAAACCAGAACGCATTTCGTTGGAAGGTAAAGTTTCTAAAAACTTAGTAATTACAACAACAAATTTTGGTTCTTTAATCACACCAATTTGGTTTTTTAAGTTTCCTAAATCGACACCGTTTTTACCACCAATTGAAGCATCAACCATTGACAATAAAGTAGTTGGGATATTTACAAAATCGATTCCTCTTTTAAAGGTACACGCTACGAAACCACCTAAATCTGTAACAACACCGCCACCTAAATTTAGCATGATACTTTTTCTGTCTCCGCCTAATTCAATCAAAGTATGCCATAAATCAAGGCAAGTATAGATGTTTTTATTTTCTTCACCGACTTCAATTTCAATGATTTCAATATCAATTTCGGTTGGTAAATTTGACAAAAAATAAGGCAAACAATTTTCGTTCGTATTTTCATCAACTAAAACGAATATCTTGGAATAGGTTTCCGCTTTTAGAAGGTTTTCTAAATAAACAAAACTATCATCATTAAAATAAATAGAATAATTATTGGCTTGAATAGGATCCATGGATTTTTTTATAAATTCTTTGCAAAATAAATTAAAAAAAAGGAGAAATCATTACTTCAATAAGTATATTTGCATTCCTAAATTTTCATGTGACTTTTCAATTGATTTTTTATCTGACACATGTAATTCATAAACAATAATAGTATTTAAAATAAATTTAGATTAATACTCATTTCATAAAGTATAATGGAAAAAATATTCAACAATACAGAAAACGCATTTTCGCTAAAATCTAACTCTGAATTAAACAGAGCACACTTTTTATTTCAAATGATTGGTAAGCCATCATTAGTAAAAATTGGAACTTCATTAACAAATTTTGCTTTAAAATTTCATTTACCAGTAGAAGGTATAATTAGAAAAACCGTCTTTGATCATTTTTGTGGAGGCGTAAGCGAGCAAGATTGTTTAAAAGTGGTAGCTAATATGTATACCAAAGGTGTTTCTTCTGTTTTAGATTATTCTGTTGAAGGTAAAGAAGAAGAAGAGCAGTTTGACGCATGTTTAAAAATGACTTTGAAAACGATTGATTTTGCTAAAGAAAACAAAGCCATTCCATTTGCCGTATTTAAACCAACTGGTTTAGGTAAAATTGATTTATATGAAAAAGTTGGTGCGAAATTACCTTTATCTTCTAGTGAACAAAATGAATGGAATAGAGTAGTGGCACGTTTTGAAAAAATTTGTCAATATGCTTATGATAATGATGTTCAGATTTTAATTGATGGTGAAGAAACTTGGATGCAAGATGCTGCTGATGATTTGGTAGAGAAAATGATGGAGAAATTCAATACAAAAAAAGCATTGATTTTCAATACTTTACAACTGTACCGTTGGGATAGAGTTACATATTTAAAAAATTTACATAGTAGAGCTAAGGAAAAGGGGTATCATATTGGAATGAAATTAGTTCGTGGTGCTTACATGGAAAAAGAAGCGAAACGTGCTGAAGAGAAAGGTTACAAAAATCCTATTTGCGAAAGCAAAGAAGCTACTGATGCTAATTTCAATGCTGGATTATCATATATGTTAGACAATATTAATGAAATGGCAGTTTTTGCTGGAACACATAATGAAGAAAGTTCTTATTTATTAATGGACTTAATGCAACAAAAAGGAATTGCTAAAAATGATTCACGAATTTGGTTCGGACAATTGTACGGAATGAGTGATAACATCAGTTATAATTTAGCTGCAAATGAATATAATGTAGCAAAATATTTGCCTTTTGGACCCGTTAGAGATGTGATGCCTTACTTAATAAGACGCGCTCAAGAAAACACTTCAGTTGCCGGACAAACGGGAAGAGAGTTAACGCTAATTATCTCAGAAAGAAATAGAAGGAAATTAAAGTAATTTTATTTATATTTGATAATTATTAATTAACTTATATAATTATGAAAAAAAATTACATTTTAAAACAAATAGTATTTTTATTTGTTTTCTTTTTTGCAGTAGATTCTTATTCGCAAATTAATTATTATGATTGTGTTTCTGGAAATGGTACTTCTGTAAATGCAAGAGCACCTCAAGGAACAAGAAGATATGCTCGTTCGGTATATTTAATAACTGCTGCTGAAATGAGTGCATCAGGTTTAGTAAATACTGATGTAATCAATTCAATTGCCTTTTCTTATACTACAGCACAAGATATTGCGACTACAGGAAATTTAATAGTTTATTTACAAAATACAGCAGATGCTACTAATTTAAAAAGCACAACTTGGTCAACAGCTGGAATGACAACAGTAAGTAATTCTGCTTTAAATATAGGTACATCAACTGGGTCATTATTTATTCCATTTGCTGGTGGATCAGCTTTTACCTATACTGGTGGAGCCGTATATGTTGCTTTTGATTATCAAAATGCTGCAGGACCAATTGCAACTGTTGCACCTACTGTAAAATGTAGTAATTCTTTAACAAATGGATTAAAAGGTGCTCAATCTCAAACTGTTGTACCTACAACTTTAACAGCTACAAATTTTAGACCAGTTACTAAATTAGGTAAAGCTTCTACTTGTTCAAGACCTACAGATTTATCATACAATACAGTAGGAACGTTAACAACAAATCCTATTACTTGGGTTTCTCCTGACGCTGGTACAAATTTCATTCTTGAATATGGACCATATAATTTTACTCCAGGAACTGGAACTACAGTAAATGTAACAGGAAGTTCTTACACAATTACAAGTCTTACTGACAGTTCTGTATATGATTTTTACCTTAAAAAAGACTGTGGTGGAGGAATTAACAGTATTAATTCTTATGCTTCTAGTTTTGCAACTCAATTCATTCCTGCAAATACACCATACAATACAGGTTTTGAACAAGAAGTAACTGACTTTATAGGTTGGAAAGTAGTTCCAGGAACTTTAGGTTCTGATTGGGGTATTGGTAATTATGGTGCTGGTGCTTTAGTACAAGAAGGTGTTTCTTCTATTGTATCAATTACACCTGCTGCTTCTGCTGCTGATAATTTAGTAATTTCAAGAGGGGTTAATTTATCAGCTGGTTCTACAGTTACTGTAAATTATTATTTAAGTAATTTCGCTAGTGGTAGTGCAAATACAGGTACATATCAGTTAACTTGGGGAACAGATCAAACTGCAGGAACACAAACTAATATTATTACTACTGAAACAGGTTTAAATACGGCTGCTTTTACTTCAAAAACTTTTAATTTTGTTGCTCCTACTACTGGTGCATATTATTTTGGAATTAAAAACCAATCACCTTTAAATGCAGCTGGAACACATGCTATAATTATTGATAATTTTACAGTATCACAAGTTTTATCTTCAGAAACATTTACTTTATCTGGAGTAAAAATGTATCCAAATCCAGCTAAAGACATTTTAAACATTCAATCTGAAACTGAAGAATTAACTAAAGTTTCAATTACTGACTTAAATGGAAGAGTGGTTAAAGAAATTACAAATAATTTATCTCAAATTTCTTTAGGAAATTTAGCTAAAGGAATTTATATGGTAACTATAGAATCTGCAACAGCTAAAAAAGTAGAGAAGTTAATTGTAGAATAAATTTCAATTTACAATAAATAAAAATCCCGAAGCAATTCGGGATTTTTTTATGAAATAAATTTTCTTTTAACTTCTTCTGTTGGCATCATACAACTTTCTTTTTTACCATACCAATTGTATCTGTTTTTCGCAATTATATCGTAAAAAATATTTTTAATACTTGTTGGAATAAAATTAAAAAACAACAATAATCTTACTGATGACGATAAATGTTTAATAATTCTAAAAACTGCTTCCGATTTAATAAAATAAGCATAACCAGGTTCGTATAAAATTATACTATCAATAGAAGAATCAATTCCTAAATAGTTAATGATTTTTTGTCCCGTTTCGCATTGTAATGCCACAAATCTGAAAACATCATGTTTGTCGTTTTTAATTATGAAATTAATTTTATCATTACAATAATTACAAACTCCGTCAAAAAGAACTATTTTTTTATCTTTTGGTAAACTATCTATTTCCATTTAATCATTAGTTAATATTTGAACCTGACTTTTTAATCTTTCGATTAACATGGTCATCATTCTTTTATTTAAATTCGAAGAGTTCTTGATATAATCTAAATATTCCTCCACACTAAACAAAGCAATAACCATTCCTTTTAAGGAATTTCTGAACTTGATATCTTTCTGAATTACATTTTCAATATACTTTTCCTTTTTATCTGGAGAAAGCTCAAAAAAAGTGTTTTTTTGCTTTACTGCATAATTCTTAAAAACCTCAATTAATAAATCGTTTTGCAATTTAAGAATCGGTCTTAAGGTATTGTTTTGAAAATATTCCTCACTTAATGATTCTACATTTTCATCTCCAAACTTTACAGTTTTAAGTGGCAAAAGAAATTGGCTACGTTCTATCATTTTTTATTTTAAATTTACAAAAAAAACAATCATGTCTAAATATGTATCTAAAATTTTTGTAACAGTTGATGTATTAGTTATTAACAAAAAAACAAATGAAATTTTATTAATAAAACGTTTGAATGAACCTTATAAAGATTGTTGGGCTTTACCTGGCGGATTTGTGGATGAAAATGAAGATTTAGAACAAGCGGCTAGGAGAGAACTGTTTGAAGAAACGAATATTGAAACGAATGAAATGATTCAAATAGGCGCTTTCGGAACTCCAAATCGAGATCCACGTGGACATATGATTTCTATTGCATATCAAACCGATTTAATAGAAAATCAAATTGTAAAAGCTAAAGATGACGCGAAAGAAACAAAATGGTTTTCTATAAACGATTTACCAGAATTAGCTTTTGATCATTTAGATATAATCAACTCAATTTTATAAAGTTGAGTTGATTATTCTGTATCTATAATATCCAATAAATTTAATTTATCGGACTTAACATGTTGTACTTCAAACAATTCTAAATCGAAATAAGGAATTGAAGCAATGATATGATCGAAAATATCGGCCATAATGTATTCGTAGTTTTCCCATTTTTTGTCTTTACTAAAGCAGTAAATTTCTAACGGAATTCCTTTTTCTGTGGGTTGTAAATGTCTTACCATCAATTGCATATCTTTATTTATGCCTGGATGTGTTTCAATATATTTTTGAATGTATTTTCTGAAAAGCCCTAAATTGGTAATGTTTCTACCGTTTACATTTAAAGATTTATCTATATTGTTAGCCGTGTTATATTTGTCAATATCCGCTTTTCGTCTTTCAATATAACTGGCTACAAATTGAATACGTTTAAACGATTCTAATTCGTCATTTGTAATAAATCTTACTGTTGCGCCTTTTATTAAAATGTGTCTTTTAATTCGTCTACCGTCAGAATTTATCATGCCTCGCCAGTTTCTAAAACTATCCGAAATTAAGCTATAAGTTGGAATAGTGGAAGTCGTGTTATCAAAATTTCGAACTTTTACTGTAGCTAGATTAATTTCTTCTACTTCACCATCAGCGCCAAATTTATCAACTGTAATCCAATCACCAATTCGAACCATATCGTTGACAGTCACTTGAATACTAGCTACAAATCCTAAAATCGTATCTCTAAAAACTAAGATAATTAAAGCTGAAATAGAACCAAAAGCCGTTAATAATACATTCTTTTTTGTATCAAAGAGTAGTAAAACAATAGAAACTAATGCATAAATCCACAACACTATCATAATTACTTGAATGTAACTATCAATGGGTTTATCGTTGTATTTGGTTTGCGTTTTTAAATAATCTTTAAGAGAATTAAATATACTTCGAACAATAAAAAGTGATAAAACGATTATGAAAATTTTCACACTTTTTCCAAACAAATTTTCCCAGTAAACAAAATCGTCTAAAACTATTGGAATTTTTTTACTGATGTAATATAATGGAACTAAATGCGCAATATATTTTGCTGTTTTATTGGCGACTAAAAAATCGTCAAAAGTTGATTTTGTATAGGTTGCCACAACAGCTAAACCAATTATCAAAACTTTTTTAGCCAAATAATCAATTGCGTAAGCCAAGACCATCAACACAAACAAATTGATAAACAAATTTACATACAAAGTAAAATCTGCACCAAAATCAAGTTTTTTTAATAAAGGTTCTGCTAGATCGAAAACTTTCATATTTTCAAATAGTTTTTATTTTTTTTTGAATATCGAAATTTTAGCTAAGATATTTTTTATCCACCCAAAAAGTTCCAAAAGGAATTAATGAAGCTAATAATATAATGGCGAAATTTTTAAGATTCCAATTTTTTTCTTCTTTAAGCAAAAATGCTAATATAATGTATAAGATAAATAAAATTCCGTGAGCCATTCCGAAAGGCTTTAAAATCATTTTATACGTTTCTAAATAGTTTGGTTTTAAAACCAACATATTAAAAATTAAAATTAAATACGAAATTCCTTCAAGTAGTGCGATTCTTTTAAACCAGTTTAACATATTATGTGTAAATTTATATTTCATACAAAACTAAATAATGTTTAGCAATTAACGCAGTATTTATGATAATTTTAAAATAATATATTTGAACTATAATATACATTATGTAAAATAGAATATTTTTAATTAAGTCTTTCACTATTGATATATTTGCTTTAAATTTGAAGTGTATTTACTACTCCAACTATGAAAAATACTTTTGCAGAAAATATTGTCGACTTTTTACAGCAATACGATCCTTTTAAAACAGTAGCATACAGTGACTTATTAGATATTGCATCGCAAAGTGAAATTATTTATTTAGAAAAATCAAAACGATTATTCAAAATAAACGATGAATTACATAAAAATTTCTACATCGTAAATTCAGGAATTATACATTTAACAAAAATTGTTGATGCCCAAGAAACTTTAGTTTCTAAATGTTATGTGGGTTCTATTTTTGGTTTACGCCCGTTTTTTGCTAAGAATGATTATTCGTTAAATTCTATCGCCAATGAAGATGCTGTAGTTTATGCGATTCCAATTGTATTATTCAAACCTTTATTAGCTAAATATGCTGTTGTGATGGATTACTTTTTAGAAAGTTTTTCTGAACAAACGAAATCTACTGGTGAAAACTATCAGAATTTAAAAGCTATCTCTGAAGCTGGATCCGAATCTGAATTAACTGATTTTTCTTATTTTCAAGAGTTAGATTACGATAAAAATCCACTATTAGTTCCTATTCATACGAGTATTTCTACTGTTGCTAAGAAAATGGTTGAAACTAATAAATCCTACGCTATTGTTACTAATAATGCCAGAATTACTGGTTTAGTTACAGATGCCGATTTTAGAAAGAAAATTGCTTTCGGAGTTATAAATTTAGATGCCGATTGTACAACTTTAATGCAACAAAATGTAACAATAGTTGAAGAATCTATTTCTGTTGCTGAAGCGCAGTTATTATTGCTAAAAAACGAAACGAATTATTTATGTGTCACTGAAGATGGTACTGAAAATACACGTATTAAAGGTATGATTTCTGAACGTGATATCATCAAATCACAATCAAATAATCCTGGCGTTTTAATTGATGAAATTAGGAATGCTAAGAATTTTGAAGAACTAAAATATGTGCATTCAAAATATTTATTTGTCATTCAGAATTCATTTACCAAAAATATTCCGATTTTTCATATCAATAATACGGCTGGCGGAATTTTACATTCGATTATTCAGCAATGCATCAAATTATGTATTGAAAAAATTGGCTCACCTCCTGCCCGTTTTGTATGGCTTTCTTTGGGAAGTCAGGCGCGTAAAGAACAGTTAGTTTTAAGCGATCAAGATAATATGATTGTATATGAAGATGTTGCTGCAGAAAAACACCGAGATGTAAAGTTTTACTTCGTGCAATTGGCTAAAATGGTGATTTTAAACATGGAAGAATTAGGCTATAAACCTTGTCCTTACGAACATTTGGCGAGTAATATCAAATGGTGTAAATCTTTATCCGATTTTACAGCAATTTATAGCAATTGTATCAAATCACCAGGTGAAAATATGTCAGATTTTAGTGGTATTTTCTTTGATTTCGAATACATTTATGGGGAAATTAAAATTAAAGATTCTTTAGAAATAGCTATTCATCAAAGTTTAGCCAATAATAAAATATTTTTCGATTATATTGGTAATCAATTATTGAAATCTCCTCCACCACTTACCTTTTTTAAGAAATTTGCTGTAGAAGAAACCGGAGTTCACAAAGATCAATTCAATTTAAAACAAAAAGGATTACAGTTTTATATTGATGCGGCTAGAATTTTTGCTTTAAGTCATAATTTAAAAGGTGTCAATAATACCTTTTTACGATTTAAGCAAATGGCGATAACTGACCCAAAAAATGCCGAAAAATACCTTGATTTTGCTGAAAATTACATCAAATTACAAGAATTTAGAACAAAAGAAGGAATTTTAAATGATAATGACGGTGCCTTTATTGATACTAATAAATTATCGAAAATTGATAAAGAAGAATTGAAAAAAGCCGTAGCAGAAATTGATGATGTTATCGATTTAATCAAAGATAAATACAAATTAACCAGATTTTCATAAAGCCATATGCTATCAAAATTATTTAATAAAGAATATCCAGAATTTTGGAAAAAATATACCGATTCTTTTAAGAGTCCGGCGACAAAATATGTGGTTATTAGTATGGAAACTTCAGGTTTAGATACTGAAAAAGATGTAATTATGTCTGTTGCAGCTACTTCAGTAATTGACAACCGAATTATTATTAAAGATTCATTTGAAATTTTCGTGATTCATAAAAGACATACTGAATTAGATATTGATAACGAATTTATTTCGGTAAGTAAAATTGAAAAAGTATTTGAAAACAATGCTATTGAAACCTTGTTAAACTACTTAAATAATTCTATTTTAATTGGTCATCGCGTGGATTTCGATATTGAAATGCTTAATAAAGCTTTAAGCAGAATGAAATTAGGTAACATTAGAAATGAAGCTTTTGATATTGAAGCCATGTTTAATAAAATTAAGGAAACCAACGAAAAAAAGTATTCTTTAGAAGAAATGAGTAAAGCATTAAAAATATCCTTAAGTGAAAGAAATTCAGTAGCAGATGACGCGTATTCTATCGCTTTATTATTTTTAAAAATGAAAGATAAATTAGGAATAAAATAGTTTCTATTATTTTGATTTGATGTTACTTCTAACAATCTGAAACAATTGAAAAATAGCTAAAACTAAGAAAATGACCCAAATGTATTTAGAGAAAAATTGGGGAGAAATGTACTCTTTATCTTTTGCCGCTTGAATGGAAAATATTATGGCTAACATTCCGAAATACGTTCCGATTACTGTACCTAAAACATAAACTAAACCTAATTTCCCTTTAGAAATAATATAGTTTTCATTGGTTAAATATAAATTCCAACTCATCCAAAACGGAATTTGTGCGAAATTAATACTGCTTAAAATTAAGCCTGAAATTAGTGCCGAATAACTTAAATAAGAATTGTATTTCTCTAAAGAATTGCTTTCGTTTGAAGAAGAATTATATGTTAAAAGAGCAATTACTAGTAAGAAGATAAAAGAAAAAATAGAGATGTAATTTTTCCACTTCGGATTCATAGATACTTTTGCCGATAATTTTAAAGTAGAATAAATGACAATTGCTTCTATTAACAAAACACCTAATAAATAGAAATTTAATTGATTGAAATTGGATGTTGTGAAAATTTGATAGCCAAATAAATTAAGGTATCCCAAAGGAATAGAACCAATAAAACTTATGGCGAATCCAACAAGTATGTTTTTTAAAAACTTCAAAATTAGATGGAAACGATTTTATTTAAACACTCGTTATGTGCTTTGTATTCTTTCATTCCTTGTTTGTAGCTTAAGAATTTAAATCCTCTATCGTTATTGTATTTTCCAATTTTATACATGTGGCGGATTCAAGACCTTAACGCAACAAGGTCAGTTAATATTGTTCTAATCAAAATTAGTATTTTCTTTTCATTTTGTCTAATTTCAGAATAACTTTTTTGGTCTTTTTAATTGACCAAAAGTTATTTCCGAAATAGGCTTGATTTATGCTATATAGTTAGTGATTTCTTGATTCATTTTTTCTTGAGGTGTTTTGTACCCTAAAACCTTTCTAGGTCTATTGTTTAGAGTTAATTCAGCATGTTTTAGTTGTTTGTTTGTTATGGTGTTAAAATCAGTTCCTTTAGGGAAAAAACGCCTAATTAAACCGTTCGTGTTTTCGTTAGTTCCACGTTCCCAGGAAGAATAAGGATTAGCAAAATATATATCCATTCCAGTGTTATTTGATAGCCATTTGTGATTTGCCATTTCCATTCCGTTGTCGTAAGTCATTGATTTTACAGTGTATTTGGGTAGTGTTTTCAAGTGTTTTGCAAATTGTTGTGTCACGGTTTCGGATTTTCTATTTTCTAATTTAATAATGAAAACATATCTTGTTTTTCTTTCTACAATTGTTCCGATGGCACTTTTTTGTCCTACACCAATCATTAGATCTCCTTCCCAATGTCCAACTTCGTTTCGTAACTCAACACTGTTGGGTCTTTGGCTAATATTTACTTGGTCTTTGATTCGTATTTTGTTTTTTCCACCTTTTCTATTGTATCTTCTTTTGGA
The DNA here is from genome assembly GCF_036321945.1 of Flavobacterium facile. NCBI lineage: Bacteria > Pseudomonadati > Bacteroidota > Flavobacteriia > Flavobacteriales > Flavobacteriaceae > Flavobacterium > Flavobacterium facile. The sequence goes on along the minus strand of NZ_JAZAYT010000029.1, from coordinate 488 downwards.
ATGATGATAGGGTAGAAGTTGTATGAGTTTTTTGCCTAATCTTGACTGTCTATGTTTATAAATATGCTGATAAATTGCTTCATGAGAGATTGTCATAATACTATTGTTAGGATAATCAATTTTAATTCTTCCAGCAATTTGTTCTGGCGAAAAACCACATAATAAGCCTCTGTAAACAAATAGTTTAAGTTTTTTATGAGTATTTATTTTATCAAGATTTCTTTTGTTTAAATACTCTTCTTTTGCAAAGAAATCTGCTAAAGTTGCATTGTATTTATCGGTTGGTTTGTGCATCCAACTATTTATTTCTCGAGTAATAGTAGAACGATTTCTATTTAGATGCTTTGCAATATAACTTTTAGACTTATTTTCATAGAGTAAAGTCTCAATAATAATGCGTTCATTTAGTGTAAGTCGTTTGTGCTTTTTTTCCATAATTCAACAAAGATAAAAATTATCATTTGTTGCATTAAGTTATTGAATTCTCC